>CAZMTC010000001.1:0-26901 GCA_964569105.1 uncultured Alphaproteobacteria bacterium
GTCAGGGACGACGCGCCAGGCGACGCCCAGCCGGTGCAGCTCGGCGGCGTCGTAGCGGTCGCCGAGGATCAGCATCTCGCGCGCCTTGGCCGGGCCGACGATGCGCGGCAGCAGCGAGGTCACCCCGCCGGTGACGAACAGGCCCCATTGCAGTTCGGGGAAGAAGCCCTTGGCGCTCTCGGCCCAGATCGGCAGGTCGCAGTCGATCGCCCACTCGAAGCCGCCGCCCACGGCCCAGCCGTTGATCGCCCCGACCACGATCTTGTTGCCCAGCACCATCTCGCGGGTGACCTGCTGCAGCGCTTCGACCAGTGGCCGGGCCTCGCCCTCGTCCGTGGACAGCGGGTTGGCCTGAAGGTCGTCGCCGGCGCAGAAGGCGCGGCCGGCGCCGGTGAACACCACGACCCGGGTGTCCGGGTCGGCATTGGCCTCGGCGAAGGCGTCGCGCGTCTCGCGGATCAGCGTCTCGTTCATGGCGTTGAGCACGTCGGGGCGGTTGAGCGTGACGATGCGGACGCCGTCGTCGAGCGTGCTCAGGACGGTCTCGGGCATGGCGGTATCTCCCGTTGCTTGCTTTGTTGGGCGGCGCGGGCGCGCCGTCCTTCCGTCAGAGACAAGGCGCGGCTAACGCCAGACGTCCTCGGCGCGGTCCCACGCGCCGGTGCGCAGATCCTCGGCCTCGACCTTCAGCTCGCCCTTGGCGACGCGCTCCGACGGCGTGCGCGGCAGCTCGTCGCGGAAGCTCCAGTAGCGGGGAATCTTGAAGTAGGCGAGGCGCTCCTCGCACCAAGCAGCCAATTCCTGCGGTGTCGCCTCGGCATCCGGCGCCAGCACCACGTATGCCTTGACCTCCTCGCCACGCAACTCGTCGGGCACCGGCAGGCAGGCGGCGAGGCGCACCGCGGGGTGCGCGGCGATCACCTCCTCGACCTCGGCGGCCGAGATGTTTTCGCCTGAGCGGCGGATTATGTCCTTGGTCCGGCCCAGGTAGAACACGCGGCCCGCCGCGTCCATGCGCACCCGGTCGCCGGTGTAGAACCAGCCGTCGCGGAACACCTCGGCATTGGCCTCGGGGTTGCGGAAATAGCCGTCCATGATGCCTGGGCCGCGGAACACCAGCTCGCCCGGCTCGCCGCGCGGCACCGGTCGGCCGTCGGCGTCGACCGCCCGCGCCTCGCGCGTCCACGGCGGCCGGCCGATATAGCCCTGGCCGCGGAACCGCAGGTGCTCGTCGGGGTCCTCCATGGTGCCCAGGCCGATCTCGGTCATGCCGTAGAGCTCGTACCACGGCACGCCGAAGCGCTCCTCCAGCGCTTCGTGCAGCTTGGTCGGGATCGCCGAGCAGGTGACCATGCGCAGCGCGTGGTCGCGCTCGTCGGGGTCCACCGGCATTTTCATGATCAGCGTCGGCATCACGCCCAGGCAGTAGAAGAAGGTCGCCCGGTGCTCGCGCAGCTTCGACCACAGAGTCGTCGGGTGGAAGCGGTCGAGCAGCACCAGCGTGCCGCCGCACATCAGCGCGCACACGAAGTTCCAAGACGGGTCCATGTAGTAATAGGGCTGGGCCGAGAGCAGCACGTCGTCGGGTCCCAGTCCTGGGAAGTCCTGCACCAGCGGCTCGCACATGGTGAGCCACATCCTGTGCGACATCATGCAGCCCTTGGGCCGGCCCGTGGTGCCCGAGGTGTACTGGATGTTGGCCAGCATCTCCGGATAGACGGCCACGGGCGGTGGCCCCTCGCCCGCACGCTCGACCCGGGGCGTGAACGCCAGCCCGTCGGCCGCGTCCGCATCCCGGTCCGTCACCACGACGTGCTCAAGCGCCACGTCCGCGCGGTCGACCGCGGCGATCACGGGCAGGAATTTCTCCGCCGTAACCAGCGCGCGCGCGCCCGAGTTCGCGAGCAGGTAGCCCGCATCGGCCGAGCGGTAGAACACGTTGATCGGCACCATCGCCGCCCCGGCCTTGCCGATGCCCAGCCACGCCAGCGGAAAGGCGGCGACGTTCTCGAGCATCACGGCGATCCGGTCGCCGGGCGCGACGCCCAGCGCGATCAGCGCGTTGGCGATCGCGTTGGAGCGGCGGTCGATCTCGGCGAAGGACAGCCGCTCCCCGGTTTCGTCGATCACCAGCCCGGCCTTGTCGGGCCAGCGGCGCGCGGCTTCGCGGGCAAGCATGGCAAGCGTCTCGGCCTGGATCGGGCCGGCCGTCGACAGGGGCGCGTTCATCGGCTTCTCTTCGGTTCGGACGGTTCGATGACGATGCGGGCGAGCGGCGCGGCCACGGTGAGGCGCGCCGGGTCGGGGTTGGCGGCGAACAGCAGGCGGTAGCGCAGCACGGCGAGCAGCTCCGCGAGCTCGGCGTCGGTGCGCGCCAGCCCGGTCAGCCCCTCGAACTCCTCGATCAGGACGCGGAACAGCACTTCGTCCGCCATGGCCGAGCTGGCATGGGCCAGGAAGCGGTAATAGCGCTCGTGCACCTCGGGCGCGCCGCACGACCGGCGGGCGCCCTCGGCCAGCGCATCGACCCACTTGTCGGTTGCGCGCTGCCACAGCGCGAGCACGTCGGCATCCTCGTCCTTGAGCGCGAAGACCGCGCGGAACAGGCCGCGATTGGCGCGGATGAGCGGAATGACCTGCTCGAACGCCGCGCGCATGGCCTCGAACGGCTCGTGCGTATCGGACAGCGGCGTGCCCGGGCGCACCTCGTCCTCCAG
The DNA here is from genome assembly GCA_964569105.1 of uncultured Alphaproteobacteria bacterium. GTDB lineage: Bacteria > Pseudomonadota > Alphaproteobacteria > CAZMTC01 > CAZMTC01 > CAZMTC01. The sequence goes on from CAZMTC010000001.1 coordinate 2,718, forward strand.
GAATTCGGACAGCAGCTCGCACACCAGCGTCTTGAGGTCCGGGAAGTGCGTGTAGAAGGTTCCGGCGGCGAGTTCGGCCTCCTGCGCCACCCCCGTGATGGTCAATTCCTGGTGGCCGACGCGGTCCATAAGCCGGATCGCCGCCAGCTTGAGCCGCGCCCGCGTCCGCTCGCGCTTGGCCTCGCCGCCCGCGCCGCGCGCCTGATCGCCGAGCCGCCGGGCGTAGGCGTCCTCGGCGCCGAAGCGCTCATTTTCCGCCTGCGCCGGGCGCGGCGGCGCGTCGATGTCACCCGAAACCATCGTGGCCTAAAATTGAATTCATCTTCGAAAATGAAATTGAATGTAATTTCAAAACATGTCAAGCTCGGAGAAATCAGGCCTCCGCCTGGTCAACTTACGTCATCGAGGCCGCCATGATCATCGACGCCCGCGTCCGCCTGCCCACCGCCCTGCGCTCGGTCACCGAGCCCCCCGAGGACATCGCCGAGGGCTACGCCGGCGTCCTGGACGTCTTCGGCGCCGAGCCCGAGACGCTCGACGACCTCAAGGCCACGCTCGACGCGGTCGGCGTCGACCGCGCCGTGGTCCATGCCGAATACGAGGGCGCCGACATCGCCGACGAGCTCAACGAGACCGTGGCCGAGGTCGTGGCCGGCGATCCCGCCCGCTTCAAGGGCGTAGGCACGGTCACGCAGGGGCCGGTTGTCGACATCATGCGCACCGTGCGCCAGGTGGCGCGCTGCGCCGAGCTGGGGCTCGCCGGCATCTCGCTTCAACCCGCCTTCTTTCACGGCACCATCACCGACCCGCACCTCTACCCGGTCTATGCCAAGGCGGCGGAGCTGGGGCTGGTCACGTTCGTGCACACCGGCATCAACTACGGCCGCACCCACCCGATCGAGGGCGAGCGGCCGGCGATGCTCGACCGCATCGCCTGCGCCTTCCCCGAGCTGACCCTGGTCGCCGCCCATGCCGGCTGGCCGTGGATCCCCGAGCTGGTCGCGGTGATGCGCAAGCACCCCACCGTCTACGCCGAGTTCGGCGGCCTCGCGCCCAAGTACGTCGGCGCGCCGGGCACTGGCTGGGAAGTGATGCACCGGTTCATGAACAGCCTCCTGAGCGAGCAGGTGCTGTTCGGCACCGACTGGCCCGCCTTCCAGCCCGGCCGCGCGTTGGAGGAGTGGCGCGCGATGGACCTCAAGCCCGAGGTGCTCGAGCGGCTGCTCGGCGACAACGCCGCGCGGCTGTTCGGCTGGTAGCGGAATTCACTCGCCCTTGTAGTCGGGCGTCCGCCCCTCGAAAAACGCAGCCACGGCCTCGGCGAAGTCGCCCGAGCGTATGGCCAGCGCGAACTGGTCGCGATCCATGGCCGAGACCGCGTCGGCCAACGGATGCGCCGCGCGCTCGACACCCTGCTTGATCATCCGCACCGCGACCGGCGGCATGGCGGCGATGCGGTCGGCCACCGCCCGCGCCTCGGCCTCGGCGCGGCCGTCCTCGGCCAGAATGTCGGCCAGGCCCCAGTCGACGGCCGCCTCGGCACCGACCTTCTCGGCGAGGACCAGCAGGCGCTTGGCGCGCGCGGGGCCGAGCAGCGCGGTGATGCGCGGCACCGAGCCCCAGGACATGTTCATCGCCCGCTCGACCTCGGCGGCGTAGAAGGTCGCGCTCCTGGCCGCCACGCGCAGGTCGCACGCCGCGGCCAGCGCCACGCCGCCCCCCACGCACCAGCCCTCGATCGCGGCGACGGTCATGGGCTCGAGCCGCGACCACGCCTCGCACAGGTCGCGGCCGACGCGCAGCCGGTGCCGCGCCTCGGCGAGGCCGGCGGCGCCGACCTCGACGGTGGCCGGGTCCTTGAGGTCGAAGCCCAGGGTGAACACCTGCGGAGCGCCGGTCAGCACGACGGCCGAGAGATGCGGATCGCAGTCGAGCTCGCGCGCAGCGTCGGTCAGCGCCTCCATGACGGCAAAAGACAGGGCGTTGGACTTGTCGCCGCGGTCAAAGCGAACGACGGCCGTGCGGCCGTCGCGCTCGATAGTCACCGGATCGGCCATGACGCTCTCCCCTGGTTCACGCCCGGGTGGGCGCGCGGCTGTGCTCGTTGTTGGCCTCGGCGATGCGCGCGAGGTCGCGCAGGAAGCGGGCGCGCTCCGCCGGCCCCAACGGCGCCAGGATGCGCTCCTGCGCGGCCAGCACATAGGGCATGGCGCGGCGCAGCAGCGCCTGCCCATCGGGCGTGATCGACAGCACCATCGCGCGCCGGTCGCGCGCCGAGCGCACGCGGGTCACGAGGCCGGCGCCCGCCAGCTTTCGCCCGACCACGCCGACCGTGGTGCGGTCGAGCGCCGCCAGGCCGCCGATCCGCGCCTGATCCATCGGCCCGTGCTGCGCCAGCGTGCAGAGCACGGCGAACTGGAGCGGGGTGACCGGCAGCTCGCGGCATTCCTTGAGGAACAGCGACACGGCGATCTGCTGGCACCGGCGCAGGAGGTGCCCGGGCATCGCTGTCATCGCGTCGAACGCGCCGTCGGGGACGGGGTCGGAGGTCGGTCGGTCGTCCATGGCGGGCCTCAGACGACCTGGGCACCGGTCGCATCGATATCCTGGTAGAGCCAGTCCATGGCGCCGCGCCCGCCGCCGCCGCTGAGGCCCTGGCGCAAAAGCGTGTTGCGCAGGTCCCGCGTCGCGCCGGAGGCGTGGTAGAAGTCGCCCATCAGCCGCGCGGTGAGCTGGACCCGCGCCGTGCGGATGTAGCGCGCCTTCCAGTAGGCCTCGAGCGCGGCCTCGACGTCGTTGTGCTCGTCGAGCCGGCTGGCCAGGCAGACGCCGTCCTCGATCGCCATGCACGCGCCCTGGGCGAGGTACTGCAGCATCGGATGCGCGGCGTCGCCGATCAGCGCGACGCGGCCCTTGGACCAGTCGCGGATCGGCTCGCGGTCGCACAGCACCCACATGCGGAAGGTGTCGGCGCGCTCAAGCATCTTGATCACCTCGGGGACCTGGCCGTCGAACCGCTCCCACAGCTCGTCAGGATCGCCGAAGACGTCCCAGCCTTCCTCGTACTTATCGGAGTGGAACACGACCACGAGGTTGAATTTTTCCCACTTGTGCAGCGGATAGTGCACCAGGTGGGTTTTGGGCCCGGCCCACAGCACCACCTTGTTGACCCGGTTGGCGTCCGGCACCTCGGGCGTGGGGATCACGGCGCGGTAGGCGATGTGGCCCGAGACGCGCGGCTTGCCGTCGCCGATCAGCCGCTCGCGGATGTTCGACCACAGCCCGTCGGCACCGATCAGGATCGAGCCCTCGTGGGTCGCGCCGCCCTCGGTGTGCACGCGCACCTTCTCGCCGGTGTCCTCGAAGTCCACGACCTCCTGCGAGGTGGTGAGCTCGATGTTCGGATGGTCGCGGCAGGCGTCGATCAGGATCTGGTGCAGGTCGGGGCGGTAGATGACGCCGTAGGGATAGCCGTGGAGCTGCTTGTAGGCGTCGCCCAGCGGCGCCGAGAAGATGCGCTCGCCCGACAGGGCGTCCATCGCTACCATTTCCTCGGGGAACACCGCATACTCGCTCATCGCTTCGGTCAGGCCGAGCACCTCGAACATCTTCCAGACGTTGCCGCCGAGCTGGATGCCCGCCCCCACCTCGCGGAACTCGTCCGCCTGCTCGATCAGGTGCACGCCGCGCCCCTTCTGCGCGAGCGCGAGCGCCGCAGCGAAGCCGCCGATGCCGCCGCCGGCGATCAGGATGGGATTGTCGGCCATGGCTGTTTCCTCCTCCCGTGACGCTTCGTCCGCACCATTGTCGGCATTTTGCTCATAGTACTGACTATCGCGCCGCGGCTCAACGGGGCGCGAATGGCGCGGCGGGTCAGCCGTGCTCCGGCACCAGCAGCCCGCCGAGCGCGATAGCCACGGCCTGGCGCGCGACCTCCTGCGGGCTGAGAGCGCCGGCGCGATACCATTCGGGGATCCAGTTGAGCATGCCCAGCACCAGCATGCGCGCCGCCGAAAGGTCGAGATCGGGGCGCAGCGCCCCCTCGTCGCGCGCCTTGGCCAGGAGCGCGCGCCAGTAGTCGCCGTAGGCGCGCTGGCGCTTGAGGTGGCGGTTGCGGATCGCCTCGGGCACCTGGCCGAGGATGCGGAGGCTGGCCGAGGTGTAGGCGTCGACCTCGAGCGTCGTCTCGACATGCGCCTCGATGGCGGCGGCGAGCCGGTCGCGCGCGGGGGCAGCCGGCGGCAGCGCCTCGACCCGTTCGCGCACGGCCGAGGAGACCCGGTCTATGCCGAGGACGAACACCTCCTCGACCAGCGCGTCGCGCGAGGCGAAATGGTAGTAGAGGCTGCCGGCCTTGGTGTCGGCCTCCGCCGCGATGTCGGTCAGGCGCGCGCCGGCATAGCCGTGAGCCTGAAAGGTTCGCGCGGCGGCGTCGAGGATGCGCCGGCGGGTGGCCGCCGACTTGGGGCGCCGTCCGCCGTCTTCGGCGGGCGCCGGCTCGGCGGGGGCCTTCCCGGCTGTGCTCATGGCTCCACTCTCGTCGGCTCCGCTCCGGCTACGCGCTTGACCGGTTTTCTAATCCCAATTAGAAAAATTGTCGACCCGGCACCGCCGGTGCCGACCAAGGAGACCGCACCGCCATGGACCACGCGCGGCAAGTGGCGCTGATCCGCCGCATCTTCGACCATCTCGACAGCCGCACCACCACCATGGCGGAGGCAGTCTACGAGAACCCGATCGCGGACTACACCTCGCCCGAGCAGGCGGCGGTCGAGGCGCGGGCGCTGTTCCGCCGCCGGCCGATCGTCGTGGGGCTGGCCGCCGATTTGCGTGCGCCGGGCGACTACGTCACCTGCGACGGCACCGGCGTGCCGATCCTCGCTGTGCGCGGCAAGGACGGCGCGGTGCGCGCCTTCGCCAATGTCTGTCGCCACCGCGGCGCGCGCGTGGCGGAAGGCCGTGGCAATGTCCGCCGCGCCTTCACCTGCCCCTATCACGGCTGGGCCTACGGCCTCGACGGGTCGCTCGCAGGCCAGCCGGAGGCGGCGGGCTTCGACGGGGTGGACCGGAGCTGCCTGGGTCTGGTCGAGCTCCCGGCGGCGGAGGGTTGCGGGCTGGTCTGGGCGCGACCCGAGGGCGACGCGCCCATCGACACCGCCGCGCTGCTCTCGGGGCTGGAGGCGGATCTCGGACCGCTCGACCTGAGCCGCTTCCACCTGTTCCGCACCGAGCGGCGGCGCAAGGCGATGAACTGGAAGCTCGTGCTCGACACCTTCCTCGAGACCTACCATTTCCCGGTGCTCCACAAGGAGACGCTCAAGGACATCTTCATCGGCAATTGCGGCCCGTTCGACGCCTATGGCGAGAACCTGCGCATCGTCGGCGTCCGCCGCTCGATCGAGACGCTGCGCCAGACGCCCGAGGAGGACTGGGACGCGGTGCCCCACACCACGCTGGTCCACGTCGTCTTCCCCAACACGGTCGTGGTGCTGCAGGCGGGGCATCTGGAACTGTGGCGGCTGTTCCCCGGCGCAAGTCCCGACGAGAGCATGTTCGAGCTCAGCCTATATGCCCCCGAGCCGCCCGCGAGCGACAAGGCCAGGCGCCACTGGGACGCTAATCTGGACCTGGTGCTCGACGTCACCGAGACCGAGGACTTTGCCGTCGGCGAGGCCGCCCAGCAGGGTTTCCACGCGGGCGCCCAGGACCGCATCCTGTTCGGCCGCAACGAGCCCGGGCTGCAGCATTTCCACCGGACGGTGCGGGCAGCGCTGGAAGCGGCGGGGTAGATCGGGGGCCGCCGTGTTGCACCCCACATTTCACACACCTGCTTTCCCGGCCGGAGGCCGCAGGCCGGAGAGCCGGGACCAAGGGAATCGCATCGGCTCTTGAACCACCAAGACACCAAGGGACCAAGGGACCGCGACCAGCGCGCCCTCCTGGTGCCTTGGTGTCTTGACGGTGAAAAGCCATGCCGCGATTCGCCTGGGCCCCGGCTCTTCGCTGCGCTCCGACCGGTGAAGCGGGTCTTCGTTCAGCAGCACATCCCCGCAGAGTCTCCGGCGAGAGGGTCATTCGGCTCTCGCCCTCAGATCGCGTAGCCGCCGTCGACCATCAGGATCTGGCCGGTGATGTAGCCGGCGCGGGCGGAAGCGAGGAACGCGACCGCCTCGGCGACGTCCGCGGCGGTGCCCAGGCGGCGCAGGGCGACGTTCTGGCGGGTGGCCTCGAGGAAGCGCGCGTCGAACGCGCCGTCTTCCACCAGGGCATGATACATGCCGTCCTCGATGACGCCGACGCCGACGCAATTGGCACGGATACCGTTGCGCCCCTCCTCCGCCGCCACGCCGCGCACCACGCTCTCGATTGCCGCCTTGGGCGCGACTGAGAGCACATCCTTGACCGCGTAGCGGCGGATCGCCGGGGTGGCCAGCGCAACCAACGCACCCTTGGTCTGGCGCAGATGCGGGATGGCCGCGTAGATCAAATTGTAGGCGGCGAACAGGTCCGCCTCGATCGTCTCGCGGAACAGCGCGGGCTCGAGCTTCGAGATGTGGCGCATGTGGATGAAGGGCCCGTGCGCCGAGACGACGGTATGGACGCCGCCATGGGCCTCGGCGGCGTCGGCGACGAATGCCGCGACCGCGTCCTCGTCGCGCAGATCGACCTGGACCGCCTCGGCCTTTCGGCCCGCCGCCTCGACCGCTGCAACCGTCTCCTGCGCCGCGTCGCGGTTGCGGTTGTAGCTCAGCACCACGTCGGCGCCCTCGGTCGCCAGGCGGCGGGCCACCGCGGCGCCGATGCCGCCGCTGCCGCCGGTCACCAGGGCCACGCCCGTGTCCGGAAAAGCGTCCATTCTCCCCTCCCCCGTCATGGCGTGGCGTAACCGCCCGAGACGCTGACCACTTGGCCGGAGATGTGCCCCGCCATGCGCTCGGAGGCGAAGAACAGCACGGCGCCGGCCACGTCGGCGCCGGTGCCCAGCTTCTTCATCGGCACGGCCTGGCGCGCCTTCTCGAGCTGGCGGTCGTCGAAGAAGGCCTCGCGGCCGTGCCACAGGCTCATCGGGCCCATGTCCGCCTCGGAGGCCGGGACGACCACGCCCGGCGCCACCGCGTTGGCGCGGATGCCGTAGCGGCCGTACTCCTTGGCGATCGCCTTGGTGAAGGTGTTGATGCCGCCCTTGGCGGCGCCGTAGACGGCCTCGCGCGGCTCGCCGAAGGAGGCGTCCGAGCTGATCGAGACCACCGCGCCCGTGCCGGCCTCGACCATGTGCGGCAGTACGGCGCCGGTCATCGCCACGGTTGACCACAGGTTGATCTCGATCACGCGGCGCCAGTGGGCCGCGCCCTGCTTCAGGAAGGAGTCGGGATTGTCCCAGCCGACATTGTTGATCAGCACGTCGATGCGCCCGAAGGCGTCGAGCGCGGCGCGCACCGCGGCGTCGATGTCGGTGTCCTTGGTGGCGTCCATGGGCTGGTGGAGCGCTTCGGCGGCGCCCGCGGTCTCGGCGTCGCGCGCGGTGCGCGGCCCCTGCTCGGCGTCCAGGTCGGCGATCATCACGCGCGAACCCTCGGCCGCGAAGGCGAGCGCGATGCCGCGGCCGATGTTGGACGCGCCGCCGGTGACGATCACCGCCTTGTCGGCCAAACCCAGATCCATGCGTGCCCTCCCCTCCTGCCGCGCCTCCTTCTACACCGGGAGTTTTCTAATTTCGATTAGAAAATCGTTGACGGTCCCGCGGGCGCGTGCTGGACTTTGCCCCAAAGCGACAGGGAGGACCGCCATGCATGTGGGCTACAGCACCTTCTTCCAGAACCTGGACGGCAAGCTGAGCGACCAGGAGGTCTATCGCCGCGAGCTGGCGATGGCCGACCGCGCCGAGCCGCTGGGCTTCGATTCGATCTGGTCCGCCGAGCACCATTTCGACGGCTACACCATGTGCCCCAACGTGATGCAGTTCCTCACCTTCATGGCCGGGCGGACCGAGCGGGCCAAGCTCGGCTCGATGGTGATCGTGCTGCCCTGGCACGATCCGGTGCGGGTCGCCGAGGAGGTCTCGGTGCTCGACAACGTCTCGGGCGGGCGCGCGATCCTGGGCATGGGCCGCGGCCTGGGCCGGATCGAGTTCGAGGGCTTCCGCGTGCAGATGTCGGAATCGCGCGAGCGCTTCGTCGAGTATTCCGACGCGATCCTGGCGGCGCTGGAGACGGGCGTCCTGGAGTACGACGGGCAGTTCTACAAGCAGCCGCGCAAGGAGCTGCGCCCGCGCCCCACAGGCAGCTTCCGCGGGCGCACCTACGCCTCGGCGGTGTCGCCCGAGTCCGGCCGCATCATCGCCAAGGCCGGGGCGGGCGTGATGATCATCGCGCAGAAGCCCTGGGACAAGACGATCGAGGATTTGAACCTCTACCGCGAGATCTTCCGCGAGGAGAACGGCGGCGCGGAGCCGCCCAAGCCGCTGATGGTGGTGTTCACCGCCTGCCACCCCGACGCCTCGACCGCCGAGGAGATGCACAAGGAATACGTCCGCGGCTACAGCCGCTCGGCGCTCGAGCACTACGAGTTCGACAACGAGGGGCTGGCCGACATCAAGGGCTACGAGTACTACGGCGGCCTGTCGAAGAATATCAAGAAGCACGGCTCGGATGCGTTCGTGAACTTCCTGGCCGACCTGCAGGTCTGGGGCACGCCCGAGGCGTGCTACGAGCGGCTGGCCGAGTACCAGGAGCTCACCGACTGCGCGGGCTTCATCCACGTCTTCTCGATGGCGGGGATGCCCGAGGAACTGGCGCGCGAGAGCATGGAGAGCTTCGCCAAGGGCGTCCTTCCCAGGCTCAAGGAACTCGATGTCGGCGCCGAGGTGGGCGCGGCGGTCGCGGCCTGAGCCGCCCGCCGGCCGCAGACCACCCTTTCGCGAATCCTGGTTTCCCATCACCCCGGGGCGGCGGCTATGATCGCCGCCTTGAACCACATCGGACGATAACGACACTGGACGAGGATGGAACGCTGAGCATGGTGGGGATCACCCGATACGGCGGCTATGTCCCGCGGCTGCGGCTGAGCCGCAAGGCGGCCGTGGAGGCGAACGGCTGGTTCAACCCGGCGCTAAAAGGCCTGGCCAAGGGCACGCGGTCGATGTGCAACTGGGACGAGGACACGCTGACCATGGCGGTGGAAGCCGCGCGCGATTGCCTGAACGGCGCGCCGGCCGAGGACTTCGCCGCGGTTCATCTGGCCTCGACCTCGCTGCCCTTCGAAGACCGGCAGAACGCGGGTATCCTGGCCAACGCGCTGAACATGGACGAGGCGATCCAGGCGATGGACGTCGCCGCCTCGCAGCGCGCCGGCACGACGGGGTTGATCAACGCGCTCAACGCGGTCACGGCCCAGGGCGGCCGCGCGCTCTACATCGCCTCCGAGCACCGCGCGACCAAGGCGGCGGGGCCGCAGGAGCTGCAGTACGGCGACGGCGCCGCGGCCTTCGTGCTGAGCGGAGACGACGTGGCGGCGGAGTTCGTGGGCAGCCACCAGATCGCGGTCGACTTCGTCGACCATTTCCGCGGCCAGAACGAACCCTTCGACTACAACTGGGAGGAACGCTGGATCCGCGACGAGGGCTATCTCAAGATCGTGCCGCGCGCGCTCGACGGCCTGTTCGCAAAGACGAAGGCGAAGCCCGACGAGGTCGACCATTTCATCCTCCCCGGCGTGATCCGCGGCCTGCAGGCGAGGATCGCCAACGCGGCGGGCATCCCCGATGGCGCGGTGCGCGACCCGCTGCACGCCAACATGGGCGAGGCCGGCACGGCGCACCCGCTGATGATGCTCGCCGAGCTGCTCGAGGAGGCGGAGCCGGGCAAGACGATCCTGCTCGTCGGCTGGGGCCAGGGCTGCGACGCGCTATTGTTCCGCACCACCGACAAGGTGAAGGCCGCGCGGCCGCGGCTGGGCATCAAGGGCCACCTGGCGCGCGGACGCGAGGAGACCAATTACAACCGCTACCTGGCCTTCAACGGCCTTATCGAGCAGGACAAGGGCATCCGCTCGGAGGTCGACAGCCCCGGCCTGCCCTCGGCCATGTACCGCAAGCGCGACATGGTGACGGGCTTCGTCGGCGGGAAGTGCCGCAAGTGCGGCACCGCGCAGTTCCCCAAGAGCCACGTCTGCGTCAACCCGAACTGCGGCGCCTTCCACACCCAGGACCCGCTGCCCTTCGCCGACATCCCGGCCAAGATCCAGAGCTGGACCGCCGACAACTTGACCTACTCGCCGGACCCGCCGGCGCATTTCGGCATGGTCGTGTTCGCCGAGGGCGGACGGATGATGGCCGACATCACCGACGTCGACGCGGGCGCGGTCGAGGTCGGCATGCCGATGCGCATGGTGTTCCGCATCAAACATTTCGACGACCGCCGGGGAATGACCAAATATTTCTGGAAGGCTGCTCCCGACCAGGCGCAGGACTGAGCCCCGCGCGGATGTGTTAGACTGCGCGCAATCGCGCGAGCGAAACCAGGAGGTTCGACATGCCCAAGGGTATCAAGGACAAGGTCGCCATCGTCGGCATGGGCTGCTCCAAGTTCGACGAGCACTGGGACAAGGACGCCGAGGACCTGATCGTCGAGGCGTTCGAGGAGTGCGTCGCCGACGCCGGCGTCGATCGCGACCGGATCGACGCCGCGTGGTTCTCGACGGCGATCGAGGAGGTGCATGTCGGCAAGTCCGGCGTGCCGCTGTCGATGGCGCTGCGCCTGCCCTACATCCCGGTCACGCGGGTCGAGAACTACTGCGCCAGCGGTACCGAGGCGTTCCGCGGCGCGGTCTACGCCGTGGCCTCGGGCGCGGCGGACATCGCGCTCGCGGTGGGTGTCGAGAAGCTCAAGGACACGGGATACGGCGGCCTGCCGCAACGCCAGCGCGGCGTGATCCAGGACATGTACTGGGCCAATGCCTCGGCGCCGGGTTCCTTCGCGCAGCTCGCCACCGCCTACCAGACCAAGCACGGCGTCAAGGCAGAGGACCTCAAGCGCGCCATGGCCCACGTCTCGGTCAAGAGCCACGCCAACGGCGCCAAGAACCCCAAGGCGCATCTGCGCAAGGCGGTCGACATGGACACGGTGCTGGGCGCGCCGATGGTCGCCGATCCCCTTGGGCTCTACGACTGCTGCGGCGTCTCCGACGGCTCGGCCGCCGCCATCGTGACCACGCCGGAGATCGCGCGCGAGTTGGGCAAGTCGGACCTGGTGACGGTCAAGGCGCTGCAGCTCGCGGTGTCCAACGGCGTCGAGGCGCAGCACAATTCCTGGGACGGTTCCTACTTCATGACCACGCGCCACGCGGCCGAGCGCGCCTATCGCGAGGCCGGGATCGAGAAGCCGCGCGACGACATCTCGATGCTCGAGGTGCACGACTGCTTCTCGGTCACCGAGCTGGTCACCATGGAGGATTTGTTCCTGGCCGACGAGGGCAAGGCCTGGCGCGACGTGCTCGACGGCGCGTTCGACGCCGATGGCCGCACGCCGTGCCAGATCGACGGCGGGCTCAAATGCTTCGGCCATCCGATCGGCGCCTCGGGCCTGCGCATGCTGTACGAAATGTACTCGCAGCTCCTGGGCCGCGCCGGCGAGCGCCAGCTCGCGGACCCGCGCTTCGGCCTGACGCACAATCTGGGCGGCTTCCCGCACCAAAACGTGTCGTCGGTGTCGATCATCGGCCGGCTGGACGCGTAGCGACGTCGCCGGCGCGGGCGACTTCGCTTGCCAACTCGTCGAGCCTAAGCGGCAGTGGCGCACCGCCAAGGTGACCGCGTTCCGCGAATGGGTGCGGGCACAGGCCGGTCCCATCTGAACAGAAGCCGGGTCACGAGCCCACCCCGTGTAAGATTGTCCTCGGCACCTACGTAGGGTGTATGGATCGACGCCACCCTGCAGAAGGTGTGGAAGCATGAGCCAGGACATCAGCAAGCCGTTCGGGCCGTTCAAGCGTATGGAGCCGACCGTGTTCTTCGGCTCGGCCGGGGCCGTCGTCGCCTTCTGCATTTTCGGCGGCGCTTTCACCGGCGTGGCGTCGGAAGCCTTCTCGACGCTACAGACATGGATCGTGGACGTGTTCGGCTGGTACTATGTTCTGTCGGCCACCGCATTCCTCATCTTCGCCCTCTGGCTGCTGTTCAGCCGGTTCGGCTCCATCCGGCTGGGCGAGGCAGGCAAGCCGCCGGCCTTTCGCACACTCCCGTGGTTCACCATGCTGTTCGCCGCGGGCATGGGGACGGGCCTCGTGTTCTGGGGCGTGGCCGAGCCGCTGAACCATTATGTCAACCCGCCCTCCGCCGACCCGCGCACGGCCGCGGCCGCGCGCGAGGCGGTCCAGTACACCTTCTTCCACTGGGGCCTGCATCCCTGGGCGATCTATCTGGTGCTGGCACTGTCGCTGGCCTACTTTCACTTCCGCGCAGGCCTTCCGCTGGCGCCGCGCTCCGTGCTCTATCCGCTGATCGGCCGGCACATTTACGGTCCCGCGGGACACGCGACCGATATCCTGTGCACGGTCGGAACCCTGCTGGGCGTCGCCACGTCGCTGGGTCTGGGCGCGATGCAGATCAACGCCGGGCTGAACGAGTTCCTGCCGGTGCCCAACTCGATCACGGCGCAGGTCGCGATCATCGGCGTGATCACGGCGGTGGCCACGATCTCGGTAGTGTTGGGGGTGCGGCACGGCATTCGCCGCCTGTCGATGACCAACCTGTTGCTGGCCGCAACGTTGCTGGTGTTCGTGTTCCTTGCGGGACCCACGGTCCACATACTGGAAACGATTGTCGGCGGGCTCGGGATATACGCCCAGACCATCATTCGCACCAGTCTGGCCATCGACTTCGCCAGCCGCTCTGACTGGCAGGCCAACTGGACCCTGTTCTACTGGGGCTGGTGGATCTCGTGGTCGCCTTTCGTCGGTATCTTCATCGCGCGCATTTCCGAGGGGCGCACGGTGCGCGAGTTGGTGCTGGCGGCGCTGCTGGTGCCGACGCTGGTCACATTCGTATGGCTGAGCGTGTTCGGCGGCAGTGCGCTCTATCTCGAGCGCTTCGCCGACGCCGCATTCGCCGATCGCGTGGTCGACAATGCCGCGATCTCGCTGCACGCCATGCTCGGCGAGCTGCCGCTGGCCGACCTGTCGATGACCCTGGCGACGCTGGTGATCGTGATCTTCTTCATCACCTCGTCGGACTCGGGCTCGCTGGTCGACGACATGGTGACCTCGGGCGGCCACCCGCATCCGCCGGTCGCCCAGCGCGTGTTCTGGGCGGTCTCCGAGGGCGCGGTTGCCGCCACCCTCCTGATCGTCGGCGGGCTCAGCGCCATTCAGCAGGCCGCGATCAGCCTGGGGCTGCCGATGTCACTGCTACTTGTGCTGGCCTGCATCGGCATGGTTCTGGCCTTTCGCGCCGAGCTGCGCACCGAAGGACCGCCGTCCCGCAAGGTGCTGCGTCGGGAGCGCAAACGCGCGCGTTCCCGTTAAACTCCCTTCGGCACCGTCCGGTCGAGCGCCAGCGCCACGAGCCGACTGGCGAACCGCTCACCGACGCCCTTCGGGGCGTCGAGCCCGAGGCGCGCCAGATGGTCCCGGTACCGATCGCGAGGACATCCCGCAACGACGACCTGCCACACCAGCCCTGCTTTGTCGCGCGGCCGTCCCGCGCGCGCCTGCAGCCATTTGAGCGCGCGGGCCAGCTCCTGCTCCACATCGGTCAATTCGGTGCCGAGCGGATAGGGCACGAACCAGCGCCCGTCGCGCAGCTCGGCCACTGCCGCCTCGACCCGCTCGGGCGTGTTGTGCCGGGCCGCGTCGGGCAGGCGATAGTCCGCCTCGATCTTGCCCGCCGCCTTGGCTTGCTCGATCAGCTCGTCCTGGAACTCAGCGTCGGCAATCTCGATCAGAGCCACGGCCACGTCGCGGTCGCCCTTGCCGCGCAGGTCGGCGACGCCGTATTCGGTAATCACGATGTCGCGCAAATGGCGCGGGATCGTGGTGTGCGGATACTGCCAGACGATGTTGGACTGGCGGCGTCCGTTCTTGGCGCGCGACGCCCAGACCACGATGGCCGAGCGCGCGTCGGCCAGCGCGTGGGCCATGGCAACGAAGTTGTACTGGCCTCCCACGCCGCTCACCACCTGATTGTCGGCCAGGCCGTCGGACACCGCCGCGCCGCCCAGCGTCGCCATCATCGCGTTGTTGACGAACACCGCGCCCTTGCGCTGCAGTCGCTTGAGGGTCTCTTCACCATGGAGCTCGTTGATGAGCCCGATGCCGGTCATATTCACGAGATCGCGCTGCTCCCGGGGCAGGGCGCGCAGCGCCTCGTAGAAGCCCTGGCTGCCCAGGAAGAAGCCGCCATGGGCGACGACGCCGCCCTCCAGCGCGGGACCCAGGCAGTGAGCGGCGAGGCGTTCGCGTTCCTGCACCGCGTCCAGCCGCGCAGGGACACGTACGCCGCCGCGCTCGACCTGCCCGTCCGCATACGCGGCGTTGGGAGCGAACACACCATGCCGCTTGAGCCGCTCGAAGTCGGCTTGCGCCATCACCGGCGGCAGATGGCCTGTGCCCCACAGCGCCGCCAGCAGTTCGGCGGACGGCGCCTCGGGCAGCGCGCGGGCATTGGCCAGCACCTGGAGCGCAGGGTGGCCGTAGACCCGGCGCGACAGGATGCCGTCCTCCAGCAGCTGGACCAGTCCCGCGACCAACATCTCGCTGGCCGCGTACACGCCCTCGTCGAACCGCCCCATGGCCTCGAGGTCGGCCGTGCTGTCGAGCCGCCGGAGCGCCGCGCGCCAGCGCTCGGGCTCGGCGTGGCGAAGCTGCAGCGCGTGGGTCACGGCGTCTGAGAACGAACCGATGCCGAGCTGGATGGTGCCGCCGTCGCGCACCAACGCCGAGGCGTGCAGGCCCGCCGCGTAGGCCTGGGCGGTCACTTCCTCGTTGGGGATGCCGAACAGGCCGAAATGCGGTGGGGGCGTCGAGATCAGGTGATCGAACGTATCCGGCGCGACCGCCGCGTCGTTGCCCATGAAGGGCAGGCTGTCGTTGATTTCGGCAACCAGCGCGACGGGCGTGCCCGCCCGCTTGCGCGCGTGCAGGACCGGCAGCAGGTCGAGCGTGAGGTCGGGATTGCAGCTCAGCGACAGCTCGGCACCGGCACCCTCGCCGCGCCGGACGACGAGCTGCCCGATGACGTTGATCCCGCGCGCCAGCGCGTCGCGCGCCACATGGCTGTAGTTGGACGAGATGTAGTGCTGCTGGGCGTGCCGCTGGCCCAGGCGCGCGCCGGGCTGGAAGTAGAACTCGGACAGCGTGACGTTGGGCGGCAGCCCGCCTTCACGCAGTGCCGCGTTGTATGCGAGTTCCGGATAGTCGCCGAACAGCCGCTCGGCCAACGGCTCGAGCATGCGCCGCTCGAGGTCGCTCGACGGGACCGGGCGCTGAAGGCTCAGCGCGGTGATGATGTCGAGGCGGATCGACGGGTCGGCCGCCGCTCGCCGGTAGAGTGCGTTGGCGAAGCGGTTGGCCTTGCCCAGCCCCAGCGGCAGGCCGAGCACGATGTGGTTGCCGACCTCGGCCAGGACCGCATCGACGCAGGCCTCGACGTCGGCGTGTACCGCGGGGCCCTTCGGAGATGTCATGGAGATTGCGGTCGCGCTACTTCGCGCCGGCCCGGGTACGAGGCGAGCCGGCCTTGCGCTTGCCGGTGCCGCGTTCCTTTGCCGGGCCCTCGCCATGGCTTTGCTGCCAGAACGGATCGGGCTCGAAACGCGACCCGTACTCCTTGGTCAAACGCGCGAGCGCGGTGCGCACGTCGTCGGTACCCCGCTCGCAGGCATAGTTGATCGGCCCGCCACGGAACGGCGCGAAGCCGGTGCCGAATACGGCACCGGCGTCGGCCAAGTCGGCATCCTCGACGACGCCCTCACGCACGCAGGCGGCGAAGGTGTTGACCATGGGCAGGATCAGGCGGTCGGCGGCGTCGGCGGGCGGCTCGCCGGCCTTGCCCTTCTGCGCCTTGCCGTCCTTCCAGACATAGAAGCCGCGGCCCGATTTCTTGCCCAGCTTGCCGTTGTCGACCATCACGCGCAGCCGCTCGGGCGCCTCGATACCCGAGCCCTCGGCGAGCATGGCGCCGACCTCGAGGGCAATGTCGAGCCCGACGCTGTCGGCGAGCTCGACAGGCCCCACCGGCATGCCGAACTTCTCGGCCGCGGCGTCGATGGTCTCGGCGGCGACACCCTCCTCCAGCATCAGCATCGCCTCCAGCATGTAGGGCGACAGCGCACGGTTGACGAGGAAGCCCGGCGCGCTCTTCACCGGCAGCGGCAACTTGCCGATGCTGTCGGCGAAGGCGGCCGCCGCCGCGGCGGTCTTGGCGTGGGTCTTCTCGCCGCGCACGATCTCGACCAGCGGCAGTTTGGCCACCGGGTTGAAGAAATGCAGCCCCACCAGCCGGCCGGGCTTGTCGACGGCTTGCGCGATGTCCTCGAGCGGAATCGAGGAGGTGTTGGTGGCGAGCAGCGCGTCCTTTGGCGCGCGCGCGACGATGTCCTTGAACACGGTCTGTTTGACGTCGAGCCGCTCGGCCACCGCCTCGATCACGAGGTCGGCGTGGTGCAGGCCGTCGCGCTCGGGGTCCGCCATCAGCCGGTCGAGCGCGTCGCGCACCTTTGCCGGCTCGCGCAACTGCTTGCGGAACAGGTCGCGGGCGCGGCCGATCGCGCGGCCGATCTGCGCCTCGTCGATGTCGGAGAGCGAAACGCGCAGCCCGCGCATGGCACACCACCCCGCAATGTCGCCGCCCATGACGCCGGCACCGACGACGTGGACGTGGCGCACCGCGCTCGCTTGCTTGCCCCCCGCGTGCTTGAGACGCTCGCGCAGGCCGAAGACACGCACCAGGTTCTGCGCCGTGCGCCCCGTGATCAGGCCGGACACCGAGCGGGCCTCGGCCTCGAGCATCTTCGCCTTGGAGCCGCCGCTGCGCTCCCACAGGTCGATCAGCGCGAAGGGTGCGGGGTAGTGGGAGGCGCGAACCTTCTGGGCGGTCCTGCGGCGCATGAGCTCGGCCAGCACCAGCCGCGCCGGCAATGTGTTCAGCAGCCAGGTCTTCCAGTGCGGGTGGCGACGGCCGAACCCTCGCACCACGGCGGCCCGCGCCGCGGCCTCGAGATGGCGCCGCGGCTGCACCTCGTCCAGCAGTCCGGCCGCCTTGGCCCGGCGGGCGTCGAGCGTGCGTGCGGTGAGCATGAGCTGCATGGCCTGCGGCGCGGGCAGCAGGCGCACCGCCCGCGCCGTACCGCCGAAGCCCGGATGAATGCCGACCTGGATTTCGGGAAAGCCGACCTTGGCCTCGCGCGAGCCGACCCGGTGGTCGCAGGCCAGCGCCAGCTCCAACCCGCCTCCCAGGCAGGGGCCGTGGATCATCGCCACGGTGGGGCAGTCTAGGGCCTCGAGCCGGTCGAACAGCGCATGGACGCGGCGGATCAGCCCCTCGACCTCCTCGGCGTCGCTCAGCCCCTCGAATTCGGTGACATCGGCGCCATAGGCGAAGTGGTCGTCCTTGCCCGACGCGACGATCAGCCCCTTGGGCGGGTCGGCCTCGAGCGCATCGACCGCCGCCTCCAGCTCCTCGACCACGGCGCGGCCGAGCGTGTTGCTGCGGCTGTCGGCGCGGTCGAATGTCAGCGTCTCGATGCCGTCGGCGTCGCGCACGGCGCGCCAGTGCTTGGCCTTGGTCGGCGCCGCGGCCTTGGCCTTGGTGGCCTTGGTCGCGTCCTCGGGGCGGATTGGGATGTTGTCGTTCATGGAACCCTCATGCGGCTTCGAGCAGCAGCGCCCCGCCCTGGCCGCCGCCGACGCACAGGGTGGCCATGCCGCGCTTGGCCTTATGGCGGCGCAGCACGTGGAGCAGGTGAAGCGTGATGCGCGCGCCGCTGGTGCCCACGGGATGGCCCAGCGAGATGGCGCCGCCGTCGACGTTGAGCCGGTCGCGGTCGATCTCGCCCAAAGGCTCGCGGCCGAGCACGTCCCGGCTCGCCGCGCGGTCGCGCCAGACATGCAGGCAGGCCAGCACCTGGGCGGCAAAGGCCTCGTTGATCTCCCAATAGTCGACCTGGCCGAGGCCCAGATTGTTGCGCTGGAGGATCGGGGTCGAGGCGAAGACCGGCCCCAGGCCCATCACCGCGGGGTCGAGCGCGGCCCACTGGCTGTCGACCACGCGCCCCAGAGGCTCGAGCTTGTGGCGCTTCACGGCCTCGTCCGACGCCAGGATCAGCCAGCACGCGCCGTCGGTGATCTGCGACGAGTTACCCGCGGTGACGTTGCCGTAGGGCTTTTCGAAGGCGGGCTTGAGCTTGGCCAGATTCTCCATCGAATTGTCGGGGCGTACGCCGTCGTCATGGTCGTAGACCGTGCCGTCGGTGCCGAACAGCGCCTCGACCTCCGGCAGCCCGCCGTCAGCCGCCTGCGCGGCGGCGAGGCGCTGATGACTCTCCAGCGCATAGCGGTCGGCGGCCTCCCGCGTGATCCTGAAGCGGTGCGCCAGCACCTCGGCCGTCTGGCCCATGTTGAGCTCGACCACCGGGTCGGTCAGACCCTCGAGCAGCCCGACCACCGGGTTGAGCAAGGCGCCCACCGGCATGCGCGTGAAGGCCGCGAGCCGCTGCCACGGGCTCTTGGCGGCAGCCAGCCGGGCGAACCACTCGACCGCCTCGCGCCGGTACAGGAGCGGCGTCTGGCTCAACGCCTCGGCGCCGCCGGCGAGCACCATGTCGGCATCGCCCGAGGCGATGTCGCGGAACGCGGTCTCGATGGACTGCATGCCCGACGCGCAGTTGCGCTGCACCGTCCAGGCGGGCTGGCTGTCGCCCAATCCCATGCGCAGCGTGGCGACACGCGCCGGGTTGGCCTCACCCGGCAGCGGAGCGGCGCAGCCGAGAATGACGTCGTCGAGTTCCTCGGCCGGGTCGAAGGGCTGACGCGCCAACAGCGGCCGCGCGGCGGCGACCGCGAGGTCCACCGGGGTGAACGGTCCGGGCTTGCCGCGCGCCTTGAGAAACGGCGTGCGCGCCCCGTCGACTATCCAGACTGGGCGGCCACCTTCGGCGGTTCGGCCATTGCCACGTTCGGAGATGGCTTTTCTCCCTTGGTCAGCTCCTCGGGTGCGAAGTCGTCGACGGCGATGACGCGCCGGGTAAGCGCGCGTGCCTCCGCGACCTTCGCCTTCTCCTGCTTGGTGATGACGCGCTGCTCCACGGCCGCATCGAGGTCGTCGACCCCGGCTTCCTTGAGTTGCGCCTCGATCGGCTCGGCCGCGATCACGGCTTCGAACGCTTGGTCGAGCAGCGCCACCGGCCCGTCGCCCTCGGTCGGCAGGTAGATACCGGCGGTCAGGCGGTCACGCGCAGTGCCCGGCTCCAGCAGAGCCTGCGCGGCTTCACCCACCATGCGGTCGGTGATCGGCTGGCGCCAGCGGCCCCAGGGGAACACCACCCGGCGCAGGATCCATGGGATCACCCGGCCAGGGAAGTTGCGCAGCACCTCGTCGAGGCGAGCCTGGATCGCCTGCAACTCGCGCTCGACGGCGTAGCGCAGCACCGGCAGATCGGCGGCGGGCCGGCCATCCTCCTCCCAGCGCTTGAGCGCGCACGACGCGAGGTACAGGGCCGAGAACACATCGCCCAGCCGCGCCGACAGACCTTCCTTGCGCTTGAGCGCACCGCCCAGCGTGGCCAGCGCCATATCGGCCACCAGCGCGAGAGAGGCGCTGCCGCGGCCCAACGCCTTGTAGAGGTCGGCGACCGGCCCCGCGCCCGCGGGCGCGCGAGCGGTGCGACCGCCGCTGAGGTTGCGGTGAAAAGCGCGGCTCCAGCTGGCGACGTGGTGTGCCAAATGGCCGAAGAAAGCGCGGTCGAAGTCGGCCAAGCCCGCCTTGTGGTCTTCGGCGTTCGCCGCCTCCATCTCGGCGAGCAGCCAGGGATGGCAGCGGATCGCGCCCTGGCCGAAGATCATCATCGAACGGGTCAGGATGTTGGCGCCCTCGACGGTGATCGAGATCGGCAGCGCGTAGTAGCTCTGCGCGAGGTAGTTCTGAGGCCCGTCGCAGATGCCCTTGCCGCCATGGACGTCCATGGCGTCGTTGACCGCCTCGCGCAGCCGCTCGGTGGCGTGGTACTTCATCACCCCGCCCAGCACCGACGGCTTTTCGCCCTGGTCGATGGCCGAGCAGGTGACACGCCGTGCGGCCTCGAGCAGGTAGGCCGAGCCGGCGATGCGGGCGAGCGGCTCCTGCACGCCCTCGAACTTGCCGACCGGAATGCCGAACTGCTTGCGCACGCGGGCATAGGCGCCGGTGGTGCGCGCCGCGAACTTGGCACCGCCCGCCGACAGCGACGGCAGCGAGATCGAGCGCCCCGCGGCGAGCGCGGTCATCAGCATCTGCCAGCCCTTCCCCGCCATCTCGGCGCCGCCGATGATAGCGTCCATGGGCACGAAGACGTCCTTGCCCTCGACCGGGCCGTTCATGAAGCTCTGCATCGCCGGCCAGTGGCGGCGGCCGGTTTCGACCCCGGGCGTGTCGGCCGGGATCAGGGCGACCGTGATGCCCCGGTCCTCCTCGCCGCCCAGCAGCCCATCGGGATCGCGCAGCTTGAAGGCGAGACCGATCACCGTGGCGACCGGCCCCAGCGTAATGTAGCGCTTCGCGAAGGTGAGGCGCATGCCCAGAACTTTCTCGCCCTTCCAGGCGCCTTCGCACACCACGCCCTCGTCGACCATCGCGGCGGCGTCCGAACCCGCCTCCTCCGAAGTGAGGCCGAAGCACGGGATCTCCTCACCGGTGGCCAGGCGCGGCAGCCAGTGCATCTTCTGCGCGTCGGTGCCGAACAGCATCAACAGCTCCGCCGGCCCCAGCGAGTTGGGCACCATCGCGGTCACCGCGGCGACCAGTGAGCGCGTCGAGATCTTCTGGATGACGCAGGAATGGGCGTAGGCGGAAAAGCCCAGGCCGCCATAATCCTTCGGGACGATCATGCCGAAGAAGCCCTTGTCGCGCAGGAAGTCCCACGCCTCGGGCGGCAGGTCGCGACGGTCGTTGTTGATGGTCCAGTCGTCGACCATGGCGCAAAGCTCCTCGACCGGGCCGTCGAGGAAGGCCTGCTCGTCACGCGTAAGCGACGCCGGTGGGTGCGCGGCCAGCGCGTTCCAGTCCGGCGTGCCGGCGAACAGCGTGCGCTCCCACCACACGGTGCCGGCGCCGATCGCCTCGCGCTCGGTATCGGACATGGGCGGCAGGATCTTCCGGATCCGCCCGTAAATGGGCTTGGAAATCAACTCGCGCCGCAGCGCGATCAGCGGGTTGGCCATGACCGGTTGCCCTTTTCGATCGGTTCGGCAGTTGTCGGCTCGCGTCGCGCCTGCCGGCGCCCGGCCGCCGTTCCAACGATCGCATTCTACCCCATATACCTGGGGCGAGGGCAGCGCGGCGGCAATGCCGCGCTTCGGCTCACCGCTCGCGGAACGCCTCGTGGCCCAACTTGAGCACGGGCCGCAGCAGGTAGTCGACAGCGGTGCGGCTGCCGGTGTGGATGTCGACCGTCGCCTGCATGCCGGGCGAAATCGGCAGCGCCTGCTCGCCCAGCGTGGCGCGCTCGGTGCGGACCACGACCGTGTAGAACGCCTCGCCGGAATTCTGGTCCAGGCTCGTGTCGGCCGCGATACGCGCCACCTCGCCCTCGAGCCCGCCATAGCGGACGAACTCGTAGCTGGACAGCTTGACCGTCGCCTTCTGGCCTTCGCGGACATAGCCGCGGTCGACCGGCGACAGCCGCGCCTCGACCACGAGCGTCTCGTCGGACGGCACGATCTCCATGATCGGTTCGCCGGCGCCCACGACACCGCCCACCGTGTTGAAGCGGATATTCTTGACCTCGCCGGCGATGGGGCTGCGGATCTCGGTGCGCCGCACCTGGTCGGCGGCGCGCACCATAAGCTCACCCGTGCGCGCGACCGCGACCTCGATGTCCGAGAGCTTCTCGTAGGATTGGCGCGCGATGCGCTGGGCCTCCTCGCGCAACTTGGCCCGCGCCTCCGACAGCGCCGCCTCGGCGCGCGGGATTGCGCTCCCGAGACTCGCGATCTCGCCCTCCAACCGGCTGACGTCACGCTGGTGGCCCATATGCTCCATGCGTGCCTGCAGGCCCTCGGCCAGGAGACGGCCCGACATGCCGAGCAGCTGCTTTGCCAGCTCCAGTTCCTCCCCGACCGCCGCGCGGCGCGACTTGAGCTCCTTCACCGCCAGTTCGCGCTGTTCGACCTGCTCCTCGAGCGCCGAGAGCTTGCTCAGTCGCTCGGCGCGGCTGCTCGCGAAGACCTGGCGCTCGGCCTCGACCATCTCGGGGCGGGCGGCGGCAATTTCCGCGGGCCATTGCGGCTCCGTCCCGACGGCCTCGGCCTGGAGACGGGCGCGCTTGAGCTCGAGCGAATCGAGCTGGACCTGCAGCTCCTGCGGGTTCAAGCCACCGGCACCGAGGTCGAGCGACAGCAGCAGGTCGCCGGGTTCGACCCGCTGGCCCTCCTCTACGGCGATCGACCGGATGATGCCGCCCTCGAGGTGCTGGATCACCTTGACGTTGCCTCGCGGCACGACCTCGCCGGCGGCGATCGCCACCTCGTCGAACTTCGCCATCGCGGCCCAGACGACGAACGCGACGATCAAGCCGCTGACCACCCAACCGGTACGGCGCCACCGGTCGGCGGAGCGCGACGCGGCCATCCGGTCGAGCGGACTGTCGCTCTCTGACGCGGCGTCGATGTCCGCTTCCCAATCCGAACCCGGATCGCCCTCGCGTTCGCGCTCGCCAATCATTTCGCCGGTTCCTTGCCCGGGCCCATGATCGAGCCGAACAGCCGCGGCAGCGTGGTGCGCGCGGGGCCGGCTATGGCGAGCTGCCCGCCGTCGAGCGCGACGACGAAGTCGCACGCCTCGAGCAGCGCCTTGGAATGGGTCACCGCCACCACCAGGCGCGAGGCCGCGAGATGCCGCAGCGTCTCGACCAGATGCGCCTCGGCGGCAATGTCGAGATCGCCCGACGGCTCGTCGAGTACGATGACCGGCGGCGACCCGGCGAATGCACGAGCCAGCGCGATACGCCGCCGCAGCCCGTTGGACAGCCGCCCGCCGCCTTCGCCCAGGCGCGTGCCGTAGCCGTCGGGCAGATCGGCGATCGGCGCGTGCGCGCCAGCGAGCTTGGCCGCCTCCACCACCTCCTCGTCGGCAATGCCGGGAGTGCGCAAGGTGATGTTGTCGCGGATCGTCCCGGCGAACAGCACGCTTTCCTGCGGTGCGTAGCCGATCCACTGGGCGAGCTGGGCGCGGGTGAACTGCCGGATGTCGGCGCCGTCGAGCGTCACCCGCCCGTTTTCGGGCGCGTAGAGCCCCTGGAGCAGCTTGACCAGCGTGGTCTTGCCGCAGCCGTTGCGACCGACCACGGCATAAAACGAGCCGGGCTTGAGGTCGAGATCGAGCCGATCGACGGCCGGCCGCATATCGGGTGCATAGCGGAAGGTTGCCTTCTCGAGCTTGATCCGGCCTGAGGGCTGCTCGAGCGCGATGCCCGGCGCGTCGCGGTCGCCTGCCTCGTCGAATACCGTCCCCAGGCGCCTCACCGCCGCGCGTGCGGCACCCAGCTGGCGCCAGCACCCGACAAGCTGCTGGAACGGGGCTACGACCCGCATCGACAGCATGTTCGCGGCAATCAGGGCGCCGATGGTCAGGCGCTGGTCGAGAATGGCGAGTGCGCCCACCGAGGTGAGGGCCACGGTGTTGGCCACTACAAGGACCATCGAGATGTTGACGTAGGTGTCGCCTACCGTGCCGCGCTCGATCGCGCTGTCGATGGTCGCGGCGTGGCGGCGCTCCCATTCGGGCGCCAGCGCGCGCTCGGCGGCGAAGGCCTTGACTGCGGCGCGTCCGGCCACCGCCTCGGCGACAAGCCCGTCGCGGGCGTAAGCGGCTTGGCGCTCGTTGGCGAGGCGCCGTTCGAGCGCGCGGCCCGACAGCCAAGCCAGGAGGACAAAGGCTGGAAGGGTGATCAGCAGCACCCAGGCGATCACGGTCAGGATGGCGAGCACCAGCCCCAGCAGG
>CAZMTC010000001.1:26911-52554 GCA_964569105.1 uncultured Alphaproteobacteria bacterium
AGCACCCAGGCGATCGGCCAGGCGATCACCAACAGCACGGCGACGAACACCACGGAGAATGGCAGGTCGGCGGCAGTCACCGCGACCTGGCCCGACACCGTGTTGCGCACCGTCTCGACGTCGCGGAACACCGTCTGCCAAAAGGCCGAGGGCCGCCGCTCGAGCACGGCAAGCGGCAGGGCCTGGACCTTGTGGAACAGCGCCCGGCCGGCATCGATATCCACGCGCGTGGCGACGCGCTGGAGCAGCCGGCTGCGCGCCTGGCGCAGCATGAAGTCGAAGACGATGGCGACGACCATGCCCAGGACCAGCCCCTTGAGTGTGGCAAGTCCCGCGAACATGACCACGCGGTCGTAGACCTGCAGGACAAAGATCGGCGCGGCGAGTGCGAGCAGATTGACGAACAACGAGACCCAGACGATCTCGCCGAACGCGGGCCGCAGTCTAGCGATCAGATCACGAAGCCATCCAGGCTTGCCCGGCCGCTCAGGCGACACCGGACCCTGCATCTGATCACTCATGATAGGAACGCGCCTAGGCCACTGCGCCCGGTGACGTCACGTCCGAAGCGGCTACATCGGCGCCACCGACATTCGCGAGGATGGTGTACCCCTCGCCGGCGCCGTTGGCGTCATAGATGACATTTCCGGTCCCGTCCACCAGGACCGATGCCCGGCCGGCGGCATACTCCGAACTGGTGCCGTTGGTCCCGTCGTAGACGCCGGCGATCACCTCGAAATCGGTCCCGTCGGTCAACGGGCCGACGCCAGCGAGATCGCCGAACCCGTCGCCGAGTTCGATCGTGTCGATGCCGCTCTCGAAGTCGGTGATGCTGTCGATCGGCCCCGCCGCATCGTCGTTCGACGCCACCTCGGTCCCATCCTCGGGAGAGTCGAACACGAACGCGTCGGCATCGGCGCCGCCGGTCATGATGTCGACGCCCATGCCGCCCGCGATACGATCGTCGCCCAGCCCGCCGTCGATCGTGTCATCGCCCGATCCGGCGAAGACCGTGTCGGAACCGGCACCGGCGAGAATCACGTCGTTACCGCCTTGGCCGAAGATCAAATCGTTGCCACCGCCGGCGTCGATCGTGTCGGCCGCGCCGAGTTGGTCATGCACTGCCCGCAGCACGGGGTCGAAATCGGAGCCACCTTGCACGAGGTGGGTGTCGACGAAGCCGCGAACGTCGAAACCGGCCGGGTCGGCCTCGTAATCAGCCAGGGCTGCCGGGTCGAGCGCCAGAAAGTCGCCCAAGATCACATCGCCCCCGTCACCACCTGTGATCACGTCTTGACCCAGGCTGGCGGCGATCGAGGCCGGATCGACGGTGGCCCCGATCGACGCTTCGATGTTGATGTCGTTGAAGTCTCCGTCTCCCCCGCCGACGATGTCCTCCCAATTGAGATTGCCCGCGATGTCGGGATTGTCCTGCACCTGCTCGGTGCCGCCCGGATTGAGATCGGGATTGTCGAACAGCGCCGGAGCACCGTCGCCCGACAGGGCCTCGTCGCCCACGAACGGCGTCCACACCCCATCGACCAGCTGAAACGTGACCTCGGTGCCGTCGACGAGCGCCGGGTTGGCGTCTGCCCCGTCCGGGATCAGGAAGAAGCCGGGCGTGCCGCGGTCGACCGGCGCCTCGACAATTTCTGGTTCGGATCCGGCCTGCTTCGCGTCGGCCCAAATGATTCGGCCGTCGACCGGCGCGCCGTCGGCGTCGGTGTAGTAGACGCCGAAACTGCTCCTGAAGCCCGCCAGGGAGCTCAGGAACTGCGCCTGAACGACAGAGGTGTCGGCGCCGGTCACCGCGTCGCCGATCAGCACGTCCCCTTCGTCCTCGAGGCCGGCGTCGCCGGAACCGACTACGTCGTCCCCGCCGCCCCCCGCGATGACGTCAAAACCGCCACCGCCCGTAAGTTCGTCGTCCGCCGATCCGCTCAGCAGCACGTCGTTACCGGGCCCGCCGTCGGCGACCAGACGGTGATCGGTCGTCGACGCCTCGACCAGATCGTCGCCGTCGCTGCCGTTGACGAACACCGTGGTGTCGGCGAGATCGGTATCGGACAGCGGGCCGATGCGGATATTGTCGCCGCCATCGGCGACATTGACGATCAGTTCCTCAATCCCCGTGGAGGTCACGATACCAACGACCTCGCCATTATCGAATTCGGTGATGATCAGATCGCCCGTCTCGTCATCCTGGCCGATCTGGAGGCTGAACGGGCCGGGATTGCCGCCGGAAATCACCGTGAGCGTATTGAACCCGTCGTCACCCTCGAAGCTGGCCCCGCCGCTCCCCAGCACATAGGTGAAGGATCCGGGTCCAGTCGCGGCCTCGTTTAACAACAGAAGGTTGCTGTCATCGCTGGGATTGTTGCTATCGGTCAGTTCGATGCGTTGCCCGTCGGGCGTGGTCAACTCGGCGAGGTCGTCGAACGGGACCAAGGTGAAGTTGCCCTGCGGGTCGATCAGCACGACGCTGGCCACGTCGCCGTTTCCGTCACCGCCGTCTTGCGGGCCGGCCTGAGTGTCGAGCAGCGCGGCCGCCTGCTCGACGCCTTGCTGGCCATAACGGTCGCCCAGGTCCTGCGGCGCGATGAACTGGTAGGTCGGCTCGTCGCCGGGCGAGAAGATCGCCGTGTTGGGCTGCGAGCCGTCGGTCGTCCCGGTCAGCGTTCCGATGATGCCGCCGGTCGCCGGATCGATCAGCGAGATCGAGCCGCTGTCACCGACCACCGTGACGGACAGGACGTTGCCGCTCTGGTCGACGTTGATCAGCAGCACGGTGCCGCGAATGCCGATGGTGGCGACCGGCGTGCGGATCTGAATCGCATCCGGGCCGGTCTTGGCGATCTCGCCGCTTTCGAACCCGAAGGTACCCTGGACCAGCGAGAACAGGGCCGAGCCCTGGTCGGCCCCCGGGTCGTAGACCAGGTCGTCGACGACCATGCGCGCGTTGGCCGAGAGCTTGAGCTTCGAGCCGTCCTCGAACTCCACTTCCAGCGTGCCGTCGGGGCCGGTCTGGAGCACGTCGCCCTTGAACACGGCGTCGCCCGCGTCGAGCGCCTCGTCGCCGCCACCCGCGCGCGCCGCGACGATGTTGCCGGTGGCACTGACCACGCGGCCGATCGCCTGCGCGCCGCCTGCGCCCGAAGCCTGGGCGAACTGGACGGGCGGCGTCTCGCCGGCCAGAGCCAGCGCCAGATCCGGCGCGATCACCGCGCCATCGTCGGTCGCCAGCGACGGCGGTGTACCGTCTGCGAAATAGTTGAGCACCACGACCACGTCACCGTCGGGCCCGGTCAGGACCAAATCGTCCCCGTCGCGCGCATAGTCGGCGAACAGGAGCATGTCGCCGCCGGGCACCGTAATCTCGGATGCGCCGCCAGCGTCCAGAAATGTCGCGAAATCACCCGCCTCCTGCGGAGGCCGCAGTGTCGTGCTGGATTCGGTCGTGGTGGATGCGATCATGTCCCCCTCCTACCTGGGGCGATACGAATGGCCGTCCTGAGCCATCCCTTAAAAAATTCCTAAAATACTCTACACCGTATGGGGTGCGCGGCGAAACGGTAATTTTTGTCTGTTCAGCAAAGCTGCATCGCGTTACGATTTATCTTGGCAGTGTTAATTTGCTGCAATATTCGCGCTGCAAAGGGCGGCAGGGTTGGCGGAAGGCCAGGTTAAGGAGGCGAACCGCCTGTGCGGCGCGACTGTCGAGGGGGACAGGCACGTGCATGCGCGTTCGCGTGGCGGCAGCGCCGGAACGGTCCGGCTGCGCGCCGTCGGTCTTGCCGTTGCGCTGGTGGTTGAAGCCGCCGCGGCACAAACGGGCAAATTCGATGATGAGATGCGTTTTCTGCTCGAGACGCATCCTCAGATCCAGGCGGCACAGGAGCGGCTGTCGGCGTCCGAACACGGTATCGACGCCGCAGTGGGCGACTTCTTTCCCACCGTCACCGCGTCGGGCGACTTCGGCTACGGCCATGTCGACAGCCCGACGTTGCGCGCGAGCCGCGGGGATACGTTCGAAGGCAGGACCGACACCGTGTCGCTCGGCGCGGAAATCACGGTCTTCGACGGGTTCCGCCGGTTCGCCAACCTGGACCGTTCGAAGTTGGAGTTCTCGACCCAGGAGCTGGAGCTCGATTTCACCCGGCAGAACGTGCTGCTCAACGGCGCGACCGCCTACCTGGACGTCCTGCGTCAACGCGTGCTGCTCGGCCTCGCGATCGAAAACGAGGAGGCCATCTCGAACCAACTCGCGCTCGAACAGCGTCGCGTGCGTCTCGGGTCGGGACTTCCCGTCGACGCCAAGCAGGCCGAAACGCGGCTCCAGGTGGCGCGCGAGCTCCGCGTCAACATCGAGGGCCAGTTGCGCATCGCGAATTCGCGATACGAACAGGTCTTCGGCCATCCGCCCGAGGCCGCGGCAATGACTCTGCCCGCTCCGCCGACCGGCGCTTTGCCGGGCGACATCGACGGTGCCGTCGCATTGGCGCGCGAGGCAAACCCGCGGCTGATCGCCAGCGCTCGCCGGATCGACATCGCGGGCGCCAATGTCGAAGCCGCGACGGCGGATTTCTTCCCGGAGATCTCGCTCAGGGTCGAAGGCGCTCGGCAGGACAACGTGGATGGCATCATCGGGCTGCGCCGGGACCTGACGGCGCAGGTCGTGGCGGCGTGGTCGCTGTCGACCGGCATGGTCGAGCTGTCGCGGGTTCGACAGGCGCGCGAGGAACGTGCGGCGGCGCGCTCGGACAACACGTTCACCGACCGCGAGATTGCCGACGAAGCACGCATCGCATGGCATCAGCTGCAAACCGCGCGCGAACGGCGCAGGATCCTGGAGCAGGCCGTCGTCAGCGCCGACGAGGTCTACGAGGCCCGCAGGCGCTTGCGCGAGGAAGGTCGCGAGAGCGTGCAGAACGTGCTCGACGCCGAAAACGAGCTCAACAGCGCCCGCATCCAGCTCGCCGCCGCGCAGTTCGATGAACGCCTTGCGGTCTACCGCCTGCTGTTCGCCGTGGGCACGCTGACGCCCGCGACATTGGGGTTGGGAAGCTAGAGTGGCTCTCGTTTAGACGACCCCGGCCGCCTGGGCTACTTCGTCTCCGCTGCGTACACCCCGTCCCAGTCCGCGGGCGGCGGTACCTGCTCGAAGGCGGCGATGCGCGTCTCATACATGGCGTAAAGTTCGCCCAGGCCGGCGCCGATGGCGGTCGCGCGGCATTCGGCCAGCCTGGCCCGCGCCGTCGCCCAATCTTTCGCGCGGTAGGCCGCCAGCATTGCGTCGTGCAGGCCCTTGTGCGACCGGAAGTCCGGGTCGGTTGCGTCCTCTTCGCCGTACAGCAGCGCGTGGATGCGGACCGGCCGCTTCTTCCCCTTGACCCGGATCAGGTCGAGTTCCAGCGTGCCCATGTCCGGAGCCAGTCTCTGGGTATTCTCGCCCAGGATGATGCGTACGCCGTAGCTCTTGGTCTGGCCCTCGAGCCGCGAGGCCAGATTCACGTCGTCGCCCAGCACCGAATAGTCGAAGCGCTGCTCGGAGCCCATGTTGCCGACGCAGCATTCGCCGGTATTGAGGCCGATGCCGATGGCGATGGGCGTATGCGCTGTGCCCTCCTCGCGGGCGAAGATCGCCAGCTCCTCGTTGAGCGTCTCGAGCCGCTCGATCATGGCGAGGGCGCTGTGGCAGGCGTCGCGGGCGTGGTCGGGGTCGTCGAGCGGCGCGTTCCAGAACGCCATGATGCAGTCGCCCATGTATTTGTCGATGGTGCCGTCGTGATCGAGGACCACCTGGGTCATGGGCGTGAGGAAGCGGTTGATCAGGCGCGTCAGCCCCTCGGCGTCGTACGCCTCCGAGATGGTGGTGAAGCCGCGGATGTCGCAGAACAGGATGGTCAGGTCGCGCATCTGGCCGCCGAGCTTGAGCGTCTCGGGGTGCTCGACCACCCGTTCCATCACCGCGGGCGAGATGTAGTGTGCGAACGCCTCGCGGACCTGCCGGCGCTGCGCCTCCTCACGGATATAGCTAAAATAGACCAGCACCGCGTACACCAGCATGCCGGTGGCGAGCGGCAGGGTGATGTCGTAGACGAAGCGCTGCTCGGCGAAGGAGTAGTACGCGCCGAACACGGTGCCGAGCGACAGGACCGCGCCGAGCGCCAGCGTCCGCAGCGCGCCGAGCATCGGCACCAGCACCACCATCAGGAGCGCGATGCCTGCCGCCACCACGACTTCGACCGTGAGCGCATGGTTGGGCCGGGTCAGGAACTCGCCCGACATCGCCGCCTCGATCAGCTGGGCGTGGACCTCGACGCCGGGCAGGACGGTGCCCAGCGGCGTGGTCTTGAGGTCATGCAGGCCGATGGCGGAGGTGCCGACGAGGATCAGCTTGCCGCGAATTTTTTCCGGAGGGGCGGTGCCGGCCAGCACGTCCTTGGCCGGGACGTAGCGGTCCGGGGCGTAGGGCGCGAAATGGACCCACCAGCGGCCGTGCTCGTCGGTCGGCAGCACCATGTTCTGGCTCACGCCGTCCTTCGAGAGCTGGAAGAAGACGTTCGAGATGCCATGGGGCGCGCTGCGCACGCCGAAGGTCAGATCGCCGCCCTGCGCCGCGGCGTTGCGCCTGAGCGCCAGGCGCATCAGCTCGAGACTGAGCGCGGGGAGAAGCGTGTCTTCGACCCGCACCACCGCCGGCACGCGCCGGACCACCCCATCCACCTCGGGCTCGACGTTGATCATCCCCACCGCGGTCGCGCTCTGCTCGAGCGTCGGCACGTTCCGCAGCAAGCCGTCGAAGGCGAACAGGAACGGGTCGGGATCGGCGCCAACCTCGGCGTAGGGCGCCACCTTGGCGCCGTCCACACCCTGCCCGCCGTGGCGCCGCCCGGACTGGCCCAGCACCACCGGAGCGTCCCTGATCGTGGCCGCGAAGACCTCGTCGTTCGAGGGTAGCGCGCGCAGCGCCTCGGCGGTGTCGATGCCGAGCTGCGGCAGCGATGAGGCGATCTGGTCCGGCGACATGCGGTCGGGCTCGGGGAACACGGCGTCGAAGGCGATCGCAACCGCTCCGGCCTGGCCCAGGTTGCGCACCAGGGTCGCCAGCGTCGTGCGTGGCCACGGCCACTGGCCCACTTCCGCCAGGCTCTCGTCGTCGATGTCGACGATGGTGACCGGCCGGATCGTGTCGGGCCGGGGGGCGACCTGTTGCAGCAGGTCCATCGCCTTGAGGCGCAGCACCTCCACAGGGATCGGATCCCACGCGCGCGCGACCAGAACCCCGGCCAGGACCGCGAGCCCGAACAGCCGCGGCAGTGCGGCCCGGACGCCGCGCGCCCGCAGCCCCGCGACGAGGCGCGCCACTGTCGGCTGTCTCGCGTCCATGCGACCCCGCGTCCCGGATCGGCCCGGCGGCCTCTATATCACAGGCGCCGGCGACCCGCGCGTGCATTTCGACCCCATACCGGCACGGCGATTGACAGCCACTATTTGCCGCAGCAGCTTTATGTCGAGAATCGTTGGTATCGATGCCCAACTCGCCGTGATCGATCCGTGCACCGAGGAGACCATATGGCGCGCAGCCCCGAGGAACGCTGGACCCCGCCCCCTGAGCTGGCCGCCAAGATGCCCGCCGAACTGTCGGGCAACACGGTCAACGGCAAGGGCGAGACCGAGCCACGCCGGCCGACACCGATCATGTGGCACCATCCACGGCTGATCCCGGACTTCGCGCCGATCCAGGACGTGGTCAACGACACCTACCGCGATCATCCGCGCCTGGGCGGCATGTTCGACACGCCCGAACGTCGCGAGCCGCACGAGCCGATCGCCGGGGAGCGCGTCGAGGACACGCCCGGCAACTGGACCGCGCGGATCAAGGCGTTCGCGCTCGCCAACGAGGCCGATCTGGTCGGCGTCGCGCGCGTGCGCCCCGAATGGGTGTTCGAGGGGTTCGAGGTCGAGGAGCCGGCGATCGTGGTCCTGGGCGTGGCCATGGACCACGGCGAGCTCGCGCAGGCGCCCGACGTGCCCGCGGCCGCCGAGGTGGGCAACGCCTACAACCGCGGCCAACGCGCGGCCAAGACGCTGGCCAACTGGATCCGCCGGCAGGGCTGGCACGCCCACGGTCATGGCGGCCCAGGTGCCGGACCGCTGACCCTGATCCCCGCGGCGCTGGAGGCGGGCTTCGGTGAGCTGGGCAAGCACGGCTCGATCATCAACCGCGAGTTCGGCTCGTCCTTCCGGCTCGCCGCGGTCCTGACCGAGCTGCCGCTGGTCGAGGACGAGCCCGACATCTTCGGCGCCGACGACTTCTGCCTGAGCTGCCAGGTCTGTTCCAACGCCTGCCCGCCCGATGCGATCCACCGCGAAAAGGTGCTCGTGCGCGGGGTCGAGCGCTGGTACGTGGACTTCGACCTGTGCATGCCGTATTTCGCCGCCACGCATGGCTGCGGCATCTGCATCGCCGTGTGCCCGTGGAGCAAGCCCGGCACAGCCCCGCGCCTGGCCGAGAAGATGACCCGCCGTCGCGCGCAACGGACCGGTGCCCGATAAGCCGGGACGATTGACTTCGATCAATGTTCCGGGCGCCCACAACCCGCACCGTTGTCCTGGACGCTATCGTTAGGAGACGGACGATGCAGGTCGTGGAGCGCCTGACCGCGGTGATGGACGACCGCGCCGAACTGATGCGGCGCATGCTGGGGCGTCTGGACATCGACTTGGTGGCCGCTGCGCATGCGGGCTGGGGGACCCAGGTAAGCCACGCCGCCCGCAGTTGCCTGATGTGCCGGCACGGCAAGGCGTGCCGGGCTTGGCTCGACGGCGCGCCGATTGACGGCTATGACAGCCCTGTCCGGTTCTGCCCCAATGCCAGGTTGTTCGAGGAGATGGCGCGCGACGCCTGAGCCCACAACAGAACCGACGCTCCTTGGTATCAGAGGTATCAGGCTCTGTCGGCGCGCGGACCGGCGATCAGCCAGATGATGAAGCCGAGCAGCGGCAGGATCACGATCAGCAGGATCCACAGGACCTTGCCGCCGGTGCTCGCGCGGCTGCCGACGGTGCTGACGATGGCCCAGATGTCGGCGATCAGGATGATCAGACCTAACAGGCCGCCAATTTCGATGCCCATGGGTGAATGCCTCGTTCGCGGGAGGGTTCTAACGGAGCCCCTCTAGATCGGGGCGCCGGGCGGCCGGCGCAAGGCCACGACGGCGCCGCGGAATGTGTCCTGATTTTCGGCCTCGGTAGCGCCGGCCCGATCAGCGCGCCGCTTTCTGCCGCGGCTCGCGCCCGGCGATCTCGAGCAGGAGCTTGCGGCGCACCGCCTCGGCAAAGCTCCCACGCCCATCCGCGGGGATCACGAAGCTGCCCGGGCCGCCGATGATGCGCTCGGCGAACGCGGCCTCCATGTCGCCGCCCATGGGCTGGCCGCTCGCGCACTGGCGGCAGTAGACCGCGAGGCCGTTGATCACGATGCCGTCGGCGATCGCCGCCCGGCGCGCCTGCTCGAGCGGCACGCCGCCCCAGGTCCACGCGCTGTCGGCCGAGACGTCGATCACCCGGCGCAGCCCCTCGATGTCGTTGCCCAGGATCGCGGAATGGCCGAAGGCGATGGCGCTGCCGATGGCGTTGGGCCCCTCGGCGCGGCGCGGCGCGGACAGCAGCGCGTTGGCGAAGCCCGCAGCGCTCTCCTCGTCGCCGAGCAGCGTCCACGGCACCACCACGTCCTGGTGGTCGGCGTCGCCCCATTCGACATAGGTTACCGCGATGCGTCGGTGCGGACCGCTCTGGATGGCCGACAGCACGTCGGGATGCGTGATGGCAGTCGCATATCCCTGGCGCTGGAACGCGATCTCGCCATCGTCGATCGAGCGCGAGGCGTCGGCCAGCAGCACCAGTTCCAGATCGGCCGGCTGCTGCGCGGCCACGGGACCGGCGGCCAGGGCGAACAGAAACGCGACAACGCGGAAGTCGAAACGCATCGCTCGGCCCTCCATTCGGCGATATCCGCAGCATAGCGCGTCAGCGCCGCTACCGCATCTCACGCTGCGGAGAGCGCCGTCAGGCGGGTCTGGCCCCTTCCAGCAGCGCGCTCAAATCGCCGCAACTCTCCACGTCCCACAACGCGGCGAGCAGCGCCTCGGCCCGGCGCGAACCCAGCACGGGCTGGACCAGGCCGGTGAATTTCGCGGCGAGCCCGTCGTCGTCGAGCGGCATCTCGGGTGCACCCAGCGCCTCGTCGGCCGTCCGCGTGAAACGGCGGCCGCGCGCATGCACCGTGACCCGCGCCGGTCGTGCCTCCGGATAGCGTGCGTCGAGTTCGGAGGCGGTGGCCACGCTCAGCCGGCTGCACAGCACGGCGGTCTCGGGATCGGCACGCGCGGCGTCCGAGAAATGGTCGAGCGTCATACCGCGGTGGCGCATGCCCAGCGCCATGACGTAGCGGAAGCTGAGCTGCGCCGAGGCGAAGTCGTCCCAGCCGGTCTCGGCGTGGGCCGCGGCGATGGCGTAGGTCTCGACCTCGACCCGCTCGACCTCGCCGGGGGCGATCCGTTCCTCATCCAGCACGCCGACCATGGCCTCGAAGGCCGGCTGCAGGTGGCGGCAACACGGATAGGGCTTGACGTAGCACCGCGTGATGCCCCACGGGCCTGTGGGCGGCAACGCGACCGGCTGCGCCGCACCGCCGGTGAAAGCCTGCATGAATCCGTCGCGTCCTTCGATGGCGCGCGGCGGACCCTCCATGCCCTGCTCGGCCAGCAACGCGGCCAGCAGCCCCGCCCGCGCCGCCTGCCCGGCATGCAGCCGCTTGACCTCGGCACCGCCCTCGATGAAGGCGAACAGCCCGGCCGCCCCGCTCGCCGCCAGGCCCAGCGCGTGGCGCATTGCGTCCGCGTCCAGCCCGCGCAACCGCCCGGCCGCCGCTGCGGCGCCGAACGGGCCCACCGCGGCCGTCGGGTGGAACCCGCGTTGGCGCAGCGCGGGATGGCATGCGGCCGCGATCGCCGCGATGGTCTCGTAACCGGCGACCACGGCTTCGAGCAGCGCCCGCCCATCCAGCCTGCCCGCGCAGGCCGCCGACAGCGCCGCCGGCACCACGGCCACACCGGGGTGCGCCGAGCCTAGGCGAAAGCCGTCGTCGAGCTCGATGCCGTGCCCCGCCGTGCCGCCGATCAGGGCGGCGTC
Organism: uncultured Alphaproteobacteria bacterium; assembly: GCA_964569105.1. Classification (GTDB taxonomy): domain Bacteria; phylum Pseudomonadota; class Alphaproteobacteria; order CAZMTC01; family CAZMTC01; genus CAZMTC01. The sequence continues at coordinate 38,108 of CAZMTC010000001.1, forward strand.
GAGCAGCCCGGCGCCCTCGCGCCGACCTGGGACCAGCACGATACCGACGCTGCCCAGCGCCTGCGCCACGCGCTCCGCCGCCGGTCCGGACGCGCCGGCGATCATCACGCCCACGGCGTCCAGCAGGTGCCGCCGTGCCGCGTGGCGCACCGTCTCGTCCAACGCCTCCCAGCGCAGCCCGGCAGCGAAGGCCGCCAGCGCCTCGGTGGTGCCCGGCTCTTCGTCCGTGCGCGGCTTGGGCTCGACGGTCACGGGATCACCTTGTGCTCGCGGAACTCGCGGAAGATACGTGCGAACATCTCCTCGGTGTCGATCATCTCGGTGAAGCCGGAGTGGTTGGCCTTGACCGTGCTGAGGAGGTTGTCCCAATCGCGGGAGAACACGGTATCGGCGTAGCTCCACGGCACCACCGCCTGCAGGTCGGACTGGCGCAGCCCATGCTCCTGCGCCAGTTCGCACCACAACCCTGCCTTGTCGCCCATGAAGTCGACCAGGCGCACGGGCTCGACCGGGCCCGGCTCGACATCGAACATCTCGGCGATGCGTGGCCACATGTGCTCCCAGCGGAAGGCGTCGCCGTTGGCGATGTTGAACGCTTGGTCCGCGGCCGCCGGGTCGGTCGAGGCCCACAGCATCGCCCGGTTGAGCATGCCCACGTCCGAGGCGAAGGTCAGTGCGTGGTAGGCGCGTTCGGTGCCCGGGTAGGTGAGCGGACGGTCGAGCGCCTTGCACAGCGCGGCATAGACGCCGACCACCGACATCAGGTTGATGTGGCTGACGGGGGAGTAGCCGCAGACCGCGCCGGGACGGGTCGTCGACCAGCTCCAACCGCCGCGCCTGCGCTGCCATTCGAGCACGCAATCGTGCTGATACTCGTAGAAATAGGCGGGACGGCAGGGCGGGTCGTCCTCGCGCGCCGGCGTCTTGTACGGGCCCAAATGGTAGCCGTACCACTTCGCACCTTCGAGCACGTGAACGTGCTCCAGCCCTTCGGCGCCGGGCATGAAGCCGTCCATCATGTTGCGGAAAATCGCGGTGTTGAGCGCGTTCTCCTCGTTCAGGTCGCGGCCGTTGATCAGGGCGGTCCAGAACAGGTGCGTGACCTCGCCCATGCCGGCGAGCTCGTCGCGGCACCGGGCCGGATCGAGCATGTCGAGAGCGATATGCGTGTGGGGCACGTCGATCTCGGGCTTGCGACGCGAGATGCCGATGATCTCCCACCCGCCGGTCTCGGCGAGGAGCCGCGCCATGTTCGATCCGCACATTCCGCCGATGCCGGCGATCAGCGCGACCTTCTTCGCCATCCTGGGGCGTCCCGTCTAGGCGTTATCCCGTCGTTCGTCGCAGCTTCCCGCTCCGCCCGCCGTTGGGCAAGTGCGGGCCCGGCATGGTCGCCATGCCCGCTCGCGCCCCACCGAGTTCGTTAGGTGACGGCTAGCGTAACCACCCAGGCCTTGGCCCCGGTTTCACGGACATAGTCGAGATGCTCCTTTTCGGTCACGCCGCACATGCCGGCGCGCTCGAGCTGCGCAAAAGCCCGATCATAGTCCTCGGCGTCGTAGACGTCCTCATGGATCGAGAAGCAGATGACCCCGCCGGGTCGCACCACCCGCGCGAGCTCGCCCAGCGCAGCCGGACCGACATGGCCGTGGGTGAAGGTCCCGACGCTGATCGCGGCGTCGTAGCTGTCGGCCGCCAGGTCCAGCGGCTTGGTCAGGTCGGCCTCGATCAGCCGGCGGTAGACGCCCTTGCGTTCGGCCTGCTCGAGCATGGCGGGCGAGATGTCGATCCCGTCCATGATGGAATAGCCGCGCTGCGCCAGCGCCGCCCCCACCAGCCCGGTACCGCAGCCGACATCGAGGATCACCGCATCCTTGTTCGTACAGTGGCGCGCGAAGACCTCGGCGGTTTCCCACGGACCGGCATAGTCGTAGTTCTCGCGCAGCTCCTTGTCGTAGGTTGCAGCCCAAGATTCATAGAGTTTGCGGGCCTCCTCGGGGCTCTCGACATCGTAGGCGCGGGCGTAATGGCCCGTGCGTCGCTTCGCCATCGGATACTCCGTCGCGGTTGAGATTCGCCCTTTCACGACCCATCCTGCCACATTGCCGCGTAGCAGCGCGCTCAGGCGGCGCCTTCCTCCACCGCCCCACGCTCGCCGGTGCCGCGGGGACGCCAGTACCAAAGCAGGAGCAGGACCGAGGCGACGAAGGCGATCCACAGCAGTGAATCCCCGCCGGCGGCGAACAACACGAACTCGCCGTTCTCTATGACACCTGGCACGATCCCTCCATTCCCGCCCTGGAACGGCAGGATGTTGGCGAAGGCCAGTGGCGCCGCCACGACCCGCGCCGCCATCGGCATGGTGCGCATGATATGCCCGGTGAACACCGCGGTGATCAGGGCCACGCCCGCCAGGAGCCGCAGCGCCGCGACCGCGGCGTCGCCGGGGTCCCCGATCATCAGGAGCTCGGGCTGCAGCACGAAGGCGATCGGCACCAGGTAGATGCCGGCGCCCACGCGCAGCGAAGCGAAGGAGGTTCGCCACGGGCTGGTGCCGGCGACCGACGCGGCGGCGAAGCTGCCCACCGCGATCGGCGGCGTGATCATCGACAGCATGCCGAAATAGAGCACGTAGAAATGGGCGGCCAGCGGATCGGTGCCGAGCTCGACCAGCGCCGGCGCGACCAGGGTGGCGAGCAGCACGTACACACCTACCGTCGGCATGCCCAGGCCGAGAATGATGCTCATGATCGCGGTCAGCAGGAGCAGGACGCTCAGCGACCCGCCGCTCAGCGCGACGATTTGCAGGGTGATGGCGAAGGAGATGCCGGTGATGTTGAGAATGCCGATGATCAGGCCGGCCGTGGCGGCGAGCATGATGATAACGCCGATCGCACCCATCGCATACAGGACCGCGCGGGCGAGCAGGCCCACCCGCTTGACGAACCGGCGCAGGGGCACGGCCGCCAGGGCGCCGCGCAGCCACGCCGCCGGGTCGTTCCTGGGCAGCGAAGCGAACAGGACATGCAGCCGCGCGACCACGTCGCGCGGCGGGAAGGCGAGGAACACGGCGATCAGCGCCGCGACCGAGAACGTCGCCGCGAACTCGGGCGTGCGCCGCTCGACGAACAGATAGTAGAGCAGGACGCCCACCGGGATCAGAAATCGCCAGCCGCGGATGCGCCGGTCGCCGCCGGCGAGCGCCAGCGACTCCTCCTCCGTCGTGCGGATGTCGAGCCGCCGCGCCTCGAAATCCACCGCCAGCATCAGCGCGATATAGAAGAACAGCGACGGCAGGATCGCGGCCAACACCACGTCCTGGTAGGGGATCTCCAGGATTTCCGCCATCAAAAACGCCGAGGCGCCCATGATCGGGGGCATCAGCTGGCCGCCGGTCGAGCTCACCGCCTCGATCGCCGCCGCGACGTGCTTGGGATAGCCGGCGCGGTTCATCATCGGGATCGAGACCGAGCCGACCGCGACCACATTGGCGACCGCGCTGCCCGAGACCATGCCGAAAGCCCCCGAGCCGACCACCGACACCTTGGCCGGCCCGCCCTTGAACCGGCCGACCAGCCGCGTCGCGAGCCCCGAGAAGAACAACGAACCGCCGAAGCTGTTGAGCAGGAAGCCGAAGACGATGAACGGGATCACCACCACCGACGCGATATAGAGGATGGTGCCGAACAGCGCATTTGTGTCGAGTCCCAGATAGACGACCAGGCGGGAGAAGCCCACCGGCCGGGACTGGAACACGTCGGGCAGGTGCGGCCCCACGAACGCGAAGCCGAACATGACGAACAGCAGGATCGGCAGGAACGGCCCGGTGCGCCGCCGCGTCGCCTCGAGCACGCCGAGGATCAGTATCAGGCCCAGCGCCACCGCTTCGGGCGGCGCGGTGACCAGAGCGAGCTGCAGGGTCGGATAGGCCCATGCGACGTAGCACAGCAGAGCCAGCACCATTGCGGCCAGCGCCACGGTGCCGGCCCTCAGCCACCGGTTGCGCGTCGTGGTCTCGTCGCCCAGCAGCACGTCCGCCGTGGCGAGGCCGAGCACGAGCGCAAGGTACTGTTCGTTATAGAGCGCCAGGTCCAGCCGCGACGGGACGTTGACCATCCAGGCCGCCACGGCAAGGAAGAGGGTCGCGCGCAGGACGGTGCGCGCGACCCCCGTGAAGCGCGCATAAGCCGTCATGGCCGCATGCGCCTATGGTCCAAGGTTAGGGGGCCGAGATCAGCGTTGGTCGTACCAGCTCTCGACGCCGTCATGGAACGGCACCGGCATGTCGGGCTTGACGATGTTCTCCGGGTTGAACGCCAGGAACGGCTTGAAGCCGGCGACCAGAGCCTCCTTGTTCTCGTAGAGGCCCTTGGCAACCTTGGCCGCGAGCTCGTCCGAGACGTGCGTCCCGGTGAGCAGCAGGTTGTCGTAGGCGAGCACGTAGCCGGGCTCGAGCACGCCGGCAAAGGCCGGGTTGGGCTTTACTTCGAGCAGATAACCATAGGGGAACACCTCGTGCATCCGCTCGATCGCATCGGGCTCGTTCACGCCCGAGAGCATGCGGATGCCCACGCTGGCGTCGACCTCGGACACCTTGCCCGCGCCGACGGCGAAGAAGAAGGCGTCGGCGCGCTCGTTCATGAAGGCATCGGCACCCTTGATCACGTTCGGCACCAGCACCTTTTCGTAGTCGCCATCCTCGAGCCCGCCATTGGCGAGCAGCGCGTCGAGCACGATTTCGACCGTGCCCATGGCGGGGAAGCCGTGGGTGATGCGCTTGCCCTCGAGGTCCGCGATGGTCTCGATGCCGCTGTCCTTGCGCACGAACAGCGCGGTGCGCAGCGGGTAGAGCACCGCGGCGACACGCAGGTTCCGCTGCGGATTGCCCTCGAACTGGCCGTGGCCGAGATAGGCTTCGGCCCCTTCCAGCACGTTGGCGATGCCGAAATCGAACTCGCCGTTGTTGATCAGCGGCACCAGCACGGTTTCGCCCGTATTCGGCTGGACGCGCGCGGCAAGGTCCGACTGCTCGTTCAGGACCTTGGCGATGATCGAGCCGGTAGAATGGCTCAGCGTGCCCGCGGCCATCGTCCCGACGCCCACGGTCTCCGCCTGCACGGCGGTCCAGCCGAGCGCACAGATCGCGACGAGCGCGCCTAATGCCTTGCGTATCATTGTCAGCCTCCCTGTGGTGATCGCATCCGGCACGACGACGCCGGACGGCTTCTCGTTTCTCGTTATGATGATATCGAAGGATACTCGGCTGCGCCTCATTGGCAATGCTTGCGTCGGGATCACATTAATGTTTGCGCCGGCGTCGGCGCCGCGGTGGTTGACCCGCGGCAGGCATCGTCATCACACATTGTTGGCACCCCGAACCATGGAGCTGCGCGATGAAGCCGGCTGAAGAACAAACCATCCTGGTCACCGGCGCGACGGACGGCATCGGGCGCGGAGCGGCGGAGGCGCTCACCCGGCACGGCGCCACCGTGATCCTTCATGGCCGCGATGCCGGGAAGCTCGCGGATGCCGCCGAGCGCATCGCCGCGGCGACCGGCGCCGCGCCGCCCGAGACCGTGGTCGCCGATTTCGCGTCGCTCGCCGAGGTCCGGCGGCTGGCCGACGACATCGCGAACCGTCACGGTGCGCTCGACGTACTGGTCAACAACGCGGGTATCGGCAAGGGGCCGCACGGGCATCAGGTGCGCGAGGAGAGCGCCGACGGCCACGAGCTGCGCTTCCAGGTCAACTACTTGGCGCCGTTCCTGCTGGCGCGGCGCCTCGTGCCGGCGCTCAGGGCCGCCGCTCCGGCGCGCGTGGTCAACGTCGCCTCGATCGGCCAGGAGCCGATCGATTTCGACGATGTCATGCTCGAACGCCGCTACGACGCCATGCACGCCTACTGCCAGTCCAAGCTCGCCCTGGTCATGGCCAGCTTCGACATGGCGGCGGAGCACGACCCGCGCGAGCTGTGCGTCAACGCGCTCCACCCCGGCACGCTGCTCGACACCAAGATGGTGCGCGAGGGGTTCGGCTCGCCCCAGGGCCCGGTCGAGAAGGGCATCGACGCGGAGGTCCGTCTCGCGACCGATCCCGAGCTCGATGGGGTCACGGGCGAGTATTTCGACGTCGACCGCCCCGCCCGCGCCCACGCCCAGGCCTATGACGACAAGGCCAGGGCCATGCTGCGCGAGATCACCGACAAGCTGCTGGCGCCGCACCTGTGAGGCCGGCGCTCGCGGGTCAGCGCCCCGCGGCGCAGCGAAAGCCGATATGGCGGTGGCCGTCCTCCGGCGCGCGCGAGAAGCCCTCGCGGAAATATCCCGTCAGCCGGTCCGGATCGGTGTCGAACACATAGTCGCCGCCGCGCGTTGTCCGCTCCCCCGCGGCCTCGGGGCCGTTGCGACCGTCGTCCGGCTCATACGGATACGGCCGATAGAGCGAGGCGGTCCATTCGGCCAGGCTGCCGGCGAGATCCTGGACGCCTTCGGGTGTGGCGCCGTCCGGATGACTGCCCACCGGCGCGGTGACGCCGGAAGCGTGTCCCGCATAGGCCCGTTCGTCGCTCGGCGGCGCATCGCCCCAGGGATAGCGCCGTCCCGCCTTTCCGCGCGCCGCTGCCTCCCACTCCGCCTCGGTCGGCAGGCGGGCGCCGCGCCAGCGGCAGTAGTCTCGCGCGCCTCGCCAGGTGGTCTCGGCCACCGGATGGTCCTCGTAGCCCTCGGCCGCCACGAAGCGCCCGCCGCGCACCTCGATGCGCACCTCCGCGTCGTCGAGCCCGATCAGCGGGTGGAGCTCGGGATTACGCCCTTCCTCGAGCAAATGCGGCCAGGTCTCCGGGCCGAAATTCGCGCGCTGCGCGCGACCGTAGCCGAAGTCGGACCGCACCTCGAGGTCGAGCGCGTTGAGGAACTCGGCGTATTGCGCGTTGGTCACCTCGGTTCGGTCGAGGGCGAACGGCGCCAGCGTCACCTCGTGCGCGGAACGGGCGGACGGGCGCGCCTCGGGGTGCCCCATCGGATAGGTGCCGCCCGGCAAGTCGATCATCGTCGCACCGGCCGAGGCCGGCGCCCGCGCCGGGTCCATGCGCCGCTCGGTCGGAGGACCCGGATCGTAGGGCTGTGCCGCTCCCCCGCCGCTTACGCACAAGGCTGCGAGTGCGAGGCCCAGAGAGGTCGCCACGGGCCGGAAGCGCCGCATGGTGTTTGGTCCTCGGCCTCGAGTGGATCGTGGGCGGCCACGGACCCGCCCGGGAATGTCGCCGCGCTTACTGTGCGTCAGGCAGGGCTCCGCGCGCAACCGTCGGTCCGCCACGTCGGGAGCGAGACGACCGGACGCGTCGGCGGCACCGGATCGGAGATTGACAAACGCCCGTCCGCATCGCCGATTAGGCGTCCCTGTCGTCTCCGCGGGAGCAACCGGCATGGACGCGACGCCGTACGACATCGACGCGCAGGCCAGCCCGTGCATCGGCGTGTGCCGGCTCGACCCCGCGACCGGATACTGCGAGGGCTGCGGCCGCACCGGCGAGGAGATCGCGGCTTGGGCCGGCGCCACGGACGCCGAGCGCCGCGCGGTCTGGCACACCTTGCCCGGCCGCCTGGCGGAACTCGGCCGGACGCTGCGCCGCCTGCCCTGGTCCGAGGCGCGACTGGCCGACTTCGTGGATGGCACGCTGCGACCGGGCGGCGGGGTCTGGGTCCTGGGCGTACACGGCGCGGTCGGCGAGTTCGTTCGGGACCCGGCGGAGCCGCTCGAGCGGGCGGACGCCGACGGTGCGGCCGTGGCGGAGACGCCGCGCGCGGCCCTGCGCCTGGCACTCGGCGCCGGGGTGTGCGCGCTCGGCGTGACGGACGAGCCGGGCGGCGAGCGTCTGGTCCGCGTCGTGCTCGCGCTGCCGAAGGCCTCGTTCGCCCTGCCGGTGGCGCACGGCTTCACGCCGCTCGGACCCGACCGCGGCGCGATCCGCCACGAAGCGCGGGACGCGCAGCTGTACGACGTGGGGTTGGGCCGCGGCGCCGCGCGCTTCTGCCTGCGCACCGCGGACCCCGCCCTGGCGCGCGAATTGGAGCGCCCCGCGGGGCTGCAGCTTTCCGACTACCTGCGCGAGGTCGGCCCGGCCGTCGTGGAGGCGAGCCCCACCCGCGTCGTCGAGACCGGCCTGGGCCGGGTCGAGATCGACGCGCCGATCCCGCGACCGGGCGGACGCTCGCCCGACGGTCCGCACACGCACCTGCTGCCCGACCTCCTCGCCACCGGCCGCGACGCCCCGCCGGACATCGAGCTGCCGGCCGGCTACCTGCCGGGCGCCATCTTCTACCCGGCGGCGGGTTGAACGGCTTGCCGTAACCGGCGCGCGGACGGCAGGTCGCTATTGGCAAGGCAATCCGGATACGTTGGACGCTGGAAGGCGCGAACGGTGGGGGATAAGGACCGGGATCGAACGTTCATTGGACGGATTCCGCCGAACGTCTCCACCTGTAGACTTTGTTGAGCGAACCGAATCGATCGGCGAGCGCCACTGGACGGTGCAGAGGAAGAAACCAACGATGAAGCTGATCGTATTCCTCGGGTCCGAGCGGGACAGTGCTCCACCGCGTCCACCCAGGCTCGGCCTCAGGGTCGCGAAGGCATGCTGCCGGCGGCTCGTCGCTCGCGACACCGAGGCCGCGCTGATCGACCCGCTCGATATCGCGCTGCCGACGCCCTTCAAGCCGCACTTCTCGTATGCGAAGGGCAAGGCACCGGATGCGCTCGAGACCCTGGCGCGCAAGATAGAAGCGGCGGACGGCTATGTGATGGTCAGCCCCGAGTACAACCATTCCATGAGCCCGGCGCTGGCGCATCTTCTCAATCATTTCGGCAGCTCGCTCTATTCCTACAAGCCGAGCGCGATCGTGACCTATTCCGCCGGCCAATGGGGCGGTGCGCGGGCTGCGGTCAACATGCGCACCTTCCTGTCCGAACTGGGCTGTCTGCCGGTGTCCGCCATGATCCACGTGCCGCAAGCACAGGAGGTGTTCGACGAGCAGGGCGACTACCTCGACGGGGTGGACGGAGCGCAGTGGGACAGCTATGTCGACCGGACCATGGCGCAGCTCCAATGGTGGGCCGAGGCTGCCCGGCGCCAGCGCGAAGCGGGTGCGGTCGAGGCGCCCGACGCCTTCACGCGCGACCCCTCCCAGCGCAATGCGCCATGACTGCTGGAACAGCACCGGACCAGGCTTTTCTGTTTGGCCGGTTCAATGAACCTGCGAAGAAGTCGGATGGCCACTCATACCAAGGGGCGTTGATATCAGCCCAGCGCGTACCCAACCTTCCGAACCGTGCGGATCGGGTCGGCATGCCCGTACCGGGTCAGGGATTGGCGCAAACGGGCGATGTGCACATCGATGGTCCGCACATCGATCGTCGTGCCCGCCGGCCATACGCCGTCGATCAGCTCCTCGCGGGTGAAGACCTTCGAAGTGTGACGAAGAAAGAAGCACAGCATTCGGTATTCTATGGGACCCAAATCGATCGTTTGATTGTCCCGGACGACGCGGTACGCATGAAGGTCGACAATCAAATCTTCGAATTGCAGGTACCGCGGCTCATCGGACGTTGCGGAAGCGAACGGCAGGCCGTCGGCGGGTGCCGTTTCCCGTTTGGGCATCTCACACCTCGCGAGTCGCCGACGGCAGTTCCCCCTTGGTCATGAAACGGATCTCCTCGGCAATATTGGTCGCGTGGTCGCCGATACGCTCAAGGCTCTTGCCGACGAACAGCACCTGAACCTCACCGACGGCCGTCCCGGGAGACACCCGGAGATCGGCCACGATCATGTGGAACAGGTCGTCATAGAACTGGTCTATCTGTTCGTCGCGGCGGCGCACCTCTTCCGCAATCGAGACATCGCGATCGCCCAATGCGCGGATCACGTCGCGAAGCGAGCGCACCACGGCTTCGTGCAGCTGGTCCAGAAGCTCACCGACACCCTCGGAGGCCGGGGGCGCGGAACCTTCGATCGAGCGCTTGGCGATTGTCTTCGCGTGGTCCGCGACCCGTTCGAGGTTCGTTGTCACATGCTCCATCGCCAGCACCTCCCGCAGATCGCGCGCAACGGGCTGGAAACGGGACAGCACGTCGACCACGGCGGCATTGAGGGCGTCATGCTGCCGGTCGATTTGCAGATCTTCCCTTACCAGCCCTTTCGCGCCTTCGACGTCCCGCTCACGGAATACCCGGCCGGCGGTGTCCACCATCCGCACCACCTGTTGGCCCATGGTGGAGATTCGCGAGGACAGATCGTCCAGGGCCTCATCGAACGAACGCAGCGTGTGCTTCTCATTCATTTGCCAGCTTTCCGCAGGAGGATTTCCAATGTTCGCTCGCACCAAGGATCAACCGTAGCGACCCGTGATGTAGTTTTCGGTTCTCGGGTGCTGCGGAGTGTTGAAGATCTGGTTCGTTACTCCGAATTCGATCAATTCTCCCAGGTACATGAATGCCGTGCGATGCGAGATACGCGCCGCCTGCTGCATGTTGTGCGTCACGATCACGATCGTCACGCTCTCCGAAAGCTCTTGCACCAGGTCCTCGATCTTCGCCGTTGCGATCGGATCGAGCGCCGAGGTCGGTTCGTCGAGCAGAAGGATTTCAGGGTTCGGCGCGAGGGCGCGCGCGATGCAGAGGCGCTGTTGTTGCCCACCCGAGAGGTCATACGCCGAGCCGTTCAACTTGTCCTTGGTCTCGTCCCAGACCGCGGCTCTTTTCAGAGCGGTTTCCACGGCATCGTCGATGACCGCGCGCTTCTTGACGCCCCGCACGCGCAGTCCGGCCGCGACGTTCTCATAGATGGATTTCGGGAAGGGGTTCGGTTTCTGGAAGACCATGCCGACGCGCAGCCGGACCAGAACGGGGTCGGCCTCCGGCCCGATCAGATTCTCGCCCTCGGGTTCGAGAATGATCCGTCCTTCGTAGCGGTTTCCCGGATAAAGGTCGTGCATCCGGTTGAGACTGCGAAGAAGCGTGGACTTGCCGCAGCCGGAAGGCCCGATGATCGCCGTCACCTTCCGATCGAGGATCGGCATGTCGGCATCCTTTATCGCGTGCGTGCCATCCGCATAGAAGAAGCTGAAGCCTTCGAGCCGGGCACGCAGGGGCTCCTGTTCCGGCGCCGGCTTGATTGCGGGCGGCATGTCGCCCGCGGCGTCCTTGGCGGGAATCCCGGTGATCGTGCTGTCCCGAGGGTCGGCAACGTTCATGTTTTCCACCATGGAGCTAGTTCCTGTGTGCCTTGCGAAGCCGGTAGCGGATCCAGATCGCGATGCCGTTGAGCGACAGCGTGAGCGCCATCAGCACGACGCCGGTTGCCGCCGCGTTCGTGTGGAAGTCGGCTTGCGGTCTGGACACCCAATTGAACATCTGGATCGGCAGGACGGTGAACGGTGCGTCCAGCCACTCGAACGAGATGAAGGGGAATTCGCCCGACACCGGCGGCGGTGGCAGGAAGGCGATGAACGTCAGCGCGCCGATCGTGATGATCGGCGCAGTCTCGCCGATGGCGCGGCTGAGCCCGACGATCGCACCGGTCATAATGCCGGGTCGAGCGGCCGGAATGATGTAATTCGCCATCACCTGCCAATGGTCGGCGCCGATCCCGTACGCGCCCTCCTTGATGATGCGCGGGATCGAGCGCACGGCCTCGCGCGTCGAGACGATTATGATCGGCAGGATGAGCAGCGCGAGGGTCATCCCCGCGACCAGGACCGTCTTGCCGAGGCTCAAGCCGTAGACGAAAAGGCCGAGCGCGAGCAGGCCGTAGATGATCGAGGGCACGCCGGCGAGGTTCGCCACGTTGACCTCGATAATGTTCGCCACCCTCCCCTGCTTGGCATATTCCTCGAGATAGAGCCCCGCCGCCACGCCGATGGGAATGGCGAGGACGGCCGTCACCAGCATCACGAGCAAAGAGCCGACCCAGGCCGAGAGGATACCGGCCCGCGCAGCCTTGCGAGACGGAAAATTGGTCAGGAAATCGTAGTCGATCCGCATCAGTCCGCGCACCACGAGATCGCCGATCAGGGTCAGCAGCAGCGTCATGGCGATAGCCATGACGATGAGTCCGCCGACGGCGAAGACGATGTCCTTCCGCTTCGCCCGATGCACGGCATCGAATGCGGCCTGGCCGGTACTGACCGGCGCGCCGAGGTTTCCTGCCGTCGTGACAGCCATTTCAGTAAGCCTCGCGGTACTTGCGGCGCAGATAGAAGCCGATGACGTTGAACATGAGCGTGATGAGGAACAGAAGCAGGCCGACCGCGAAGATCGTCGTGTACGCCAGCGACCCGTGCGCGACGTCGCCCAGGCTCATCTGCACGATGTACGCGGTGATGGTGGCCGCGCCCTCGCGCGGATCGAATGTGAGGTTGGGGTTTTGACCCGCGGCGATGGCCAGCACCATCGTCTCGCCGACCGCGCGCGACATGCCCAGGATAAAAGCTGCGGTAATCCCCGAGAACGCCCCCGGCACGACCACCCGGATCGCGACTTGCCATTTCGCCATGCCGAGCGCGTAGGCGCCCTCGCGCAAGCCGTTCGGCACGGCGCGCATGGCGTCCTCGGAGACCGAGACGACATAGGGCAGGATCATGATGCCGAGGATGATGCCGGGCACCAGCAGGTTGATCCCTTTCAGGCCCGGGATGAAGTTCTGCAGGAACGGCGTCATCACGAGCAGCGCGAAATAGCCGTATACGACGGTCGGCACCGCCTCCAGCATCTCGAGTGCGGGCTTGATCGTCTCGCGCACCGCGGGCTTGGCGTATTCGCTCAGATAGATCGCCATGACGAGCCCGAAGGGCACCGCGATGAGCATCGCGAGCCCCGCGGTCTGCAGCGTCGCCGCCAGCAGGGGCAGCACGCCGAATCGAGGGTCCGCGAAGACCGGCGTCCACATCGTGCCGAACAGGAAGTCCGTCAGCGGTATCTCGGCGAAGAACGGCCAGGACTCCTCTACGAGGATCACGACGATCGCCGTGGTGACGAAAATCGAGAGGGCCGCGCACAGGAACAAGAATGCGGTCGTTGCTTTCACGATGAGCCGACGACGGGCGACGAAGCCATTTTTCTGAAGCTCGTTGGCTGTCGGTATGGCGTATGACACCACCAACCCTCCGATATCGAAAACGGGGCGGCGGGCCGACCCCGGCCCGCCGCCCGTAACGCCCATTCTCAGTTAGCAGCGAGCAGATCGTCGACGCTCACGCCGATCTTGGAGCCGCCGTCGAAGAACGAGCCGGTCTTGCGTGCGTCGATCTTGGCGAGGCCGAGACTGAACGCCTTGGCAGGAAGCTGCAGATAACCGGTTTCGGCGACAAGACCGGGTGCGACCTCGGCGTCGAACATGAACTTGGCGTATTCCAGCACTGCGGGCTTCTCGTCCAGATGCGCCTTGTTGGCGTAGATGAACAGAGGACGGGTCAGCGGCTGATAGGAGCCATCGCCCGCGGTATCCGTCGTCGGCGGGATGCACTCGCCGCCGTTGTAGGAGATCTCGACCGGCTTGACGCGCCCGCGGTTCTCTTCGACATAGGCGAGACCCAGGAAGCCGATCGCGGCAGGATCGGTCGACACGCCTTGGATGGTGATGTTGTCATCCTCGGTCGCGGTGTAGTCGCCGCGCGAGGCACCTTCCTCGCCCACGACGGCGAAGGTGAAGTAGTCGTAGGTGCCCGAATCGGTTCCGGCTCCATAGATCGACATATCCATGTCGGGATAGTCGGGATTCACCTGGTTCCAGTTGTTGACCTTGCCTTGGGCTTCGGGCTCGTAGATCGTCTTGAGGTCCTCGACGGTCATGCAGTTGGCAAAATCGTTCTCCGGGTGAACGATGACCGCCAGCGCGTCCATGGCGATAGGCATCTCGATGAACTCGATGCCGTTCTCCTTGCAGAGCTCCATTTCCGATGTCTTGATCGGGCGGGACGCGCCGGAGAAGCTGGTCTCGCCGCGGCAGAACTTCTTGAAGCCTCCGCCGGTGCCGGAGACGCCGACCACGACCCGGTTGCCGGTCGCGATCTGATACTCCTCGGCAAAGGCCTCGGAGACGGGGAAGACGGTGCTCGACCCGTCGACCTGCACGGCTTCCTGCGCCGAGACGGCGTTCGATCCGCCGACCGCAAGGCCGGCGGCGATGGACATGGTCAGTACGTTGCGTTTGAGCATTGGTTGCCTCTGCGAGCGGTTGGATTGGCTGGATACACCGCCCGTGTGTAACGAGGCTCCATGACAAACCTGCAAAGCACAGATGACAGTTCCATGAAGAGCCGGAGCCGGACCATCGCATTTGCCTGCACGCGCCTGGGACTTATCGTGTCACGCGGCTACGGTCGGGCGGACGGTGACGATGCGCGGCTCTGACGTGCCCGCCACGCGGCCGTTCAGCCGGATTGTCGCGATCGCGT
>CAZMTC010000002.1:0-40453 GCA_964569105.1 uncultured Alphaproteobacteria bacterium
CGCATCGAGGCCGTCGAGCAGGGGCCGCATGTGATGCGCTCGTGGAGCTTCGCGCTGCGCGCCGCGCGCGAGACCTGGGATGCCTACTGGAAGCCGATCCCCAAATCCGGCGACCACGAATTGTTCGCGCTGCTGCGCCAAGGGCGCCTGACCGTCGAAGGCAACATCCAGCAGTTCATGGCCTACTTGCTCTACATCAAGCTGGTGATGGCGAGCCCGCGCCGGCTGGGAGACGCCCGATGACCGTCCGGATCGAGCCCGTCACCGGGCGCTACATGCATATCGAGCTCGGCGGCCGCCCGCACCGCGTCTACTGGGAGGAAGCGGGCCGGGGCATCCCCCTGCTCTGCCTGCACACCGCCGGCTCGGACAACCGCCAGTGGCGCGCCATCCTCAACGACGAAGAGATCACGCGGCATTTCCGGGTCGTCGCCTTCGACATGCCGTGGCACGGCAAGTCCTCTCCGCCCGCGGGGTGGGAGCGGGAGACCTACCGGCTCGACACGCGCACCTACATGGACATGATCATGGCGGTGGCCAGGGCGCTCGAGCTCGACCGGCCGGTGATCATGGGCTGCTCGATCGGCGGCCGGATCACGCTGCATTTGGCGCTCGAGCACGCACACGAGCTGCGCGCGCTGATCGGTCTCCAGGCCGCACCCTATGTCGAGCGCTACTACGACAGCGGCTGGCTCAACCATCCCGAGGTCCATGGCGGGCGCGCCTCGGGCGCCGTCGCCCACGGCCTGGTCTCGCCCCTGAGCCCCGACGACCACCGCTGGGAGACGGTCTGGCACTACATGCAGGGCGGGCCGGGCATCTTCGCCGGCGACCTCTACTTCTACCAGGTGGAAGGCGACGTGCGGGACCGCATCGCCAGGATCGATACCAGCCAGTGCCCGCTCTACATGCTCACCGGCGAGTATGACTTCTCCTGCGCGCCCAAGGACAGCGAGGCCGCGGCGGCCGTGATCAAGGGCGCCCGGCTGCAGATCATGAAGGGCCTGGGCCACTTCCCGATGAGCGAGGACCCCGAGGGGTTCCGGCCCTACCTGCTGCCGATCCTCGCGGAGATTCGCGCTGCGGACAGCATCGCCTGATCGCGCGCGAGTTTACCCGACTTTAACTCAATCGCTCGACAATCGCCGGTAGGGCCGCGGTGCGCGGCTGCCAGCGACCCGGGATCGATCGCCCATGGACATGCACAACGATACGGAGCGGCTCCGCACGTTGCTGATCGCGGGAGCGGACCACGAGGATCTCGCCGAGGATCTCGCGGCCAGGCTGCCGCCAGCGAATATCGAGCTCGACCGCGCCACCGATCCGGGCGATGCCGGGCGGCGCGTGGCGTCGGGTGGTTACGACTCCGTGCTGGTCGTCGCGGGGGCGGACGCGGCCGATCTCTTGGGCGAGGTCGCCCGGGCCCTGCCCCAGTACACGCCGGGGCCCAAGCTGATTCTGGTTTCCACGAACCCGCCCGCCGCGGCGATCCAGGCAGCCGCCGACGTCGGCGCGTGCGACATCCTGGTCGGCGACGAGGCCGCGCACCAATCCGTCGTGCGGACGCTGCGTTATGCGGGCGAGATTCTCCGGATGGAGGAGCGGCTCGCCGACCTCGCCTTGTTCGATCAGTTGACCGGACTGCCCAGCCACGTTCTCTACTGGCAATTCCTGGCCAACGCGGTCGCGCGGGCCCGCCGCCACCAGCAGCATCTCGCCGTGATGTCGCTTTATGTCGAGGGGCTGAGCGATCTCAATGCCCGTACCGGCTGGTCGGCCGGCAACCATGCCCTGGCAAGGATCGCTTCGCGGCTGCGCGATACGCTGCGCGCCTCCGACACGGTGGCCCGCTTTTCGGGACCGAAATTCTCGCTCCTGCTCGAATCGGTGCGCGAGGATGCCGACGCGCAGCTCGTCGCCTGCCGTCTGGTCGACGTGGTCTCGGTGCCGCTCGAGATCGACGGCGCCTCGGTGCCGCTCAGCGCCACGGTCGGCGTGGCGTTGTTTCCGATCAGCGGCGACGACCCTCAGGCACTGCTGAAGAGCTCGATCGAAGCCATGGACCGCGCCAAGGACGAAGGGCCGGGTTCGATTCACTTCGCCTGAGCCCTCGACCGCGCGCCGCGCGCGGGCCTATCCTGTACGGTGATGTCATCCACCTGTCGCAGCCCGTCTGCCGGGGCCCGATTGTGCCGGCCCCTTGGCAGTCTGTCCGTCCGATGACCCTCGACGAGGTTCCGACACCCGCGCTGGTCCTCGATGTATCGCGATTGCGGAGCAACATCGCCCGCATGGCCGAGCGCATGGCACGCGCCGGCGTCCGCCTGCGCCCACACCTCAAGACGGCCAAGTCCGCTGCCGTGGCGCGGCTGGCGACCGAGGGGCAGTTCGGCGGCGTCACGGTTTCGACGCTGCGCGAGGCTGCGTATTTCGCCCAGCACGGCGTGCGCGACATCCTGTACGCGGTCGGCATGGTGCCGACGAAGATGGCGCAGGCGCGGCCTCTGGTAGAAGACGGCGTCCGGTTGAGCGCGATCGTCGACGACGCCGAGACCGCCGGCGCACTCGGTCGGGCTGCTGCGGACTGGCGCATCCCCCTGTCCGTCCTGGTCGAGATCGACTGCGGCCAGCATCGCGCCGGTGTCGCTCCCGGCGGCGATGCGCTGCTCGCCGTCGCCCGCGCCGTCCACGAGGCGCCGGGCCTGGTTCTCGACGGCGTGCTCACCCATGCCGGCCACGCCTACCACGCCCACGGGCGGGAGGCGCTCGCGGCGATCGCGGAGGCGGAGCGTTCCGCGGTGGTGCAGGCAGCCGAGCGGCTGCGCGCCGCCGGCCTGCCCTGCCCCGTCGTCAGCGCCGGCTCGACCCCCACCGCCACCCTCGCCCGTTCGCTCGACGGCGTCACCGAGATGCGGCCGGGGGTCTACATGTTCGGAGACCTCGACCAGGCCGGGCTGGGCAGTTGCGCCATCGACGACATCGCCGTCACCGTGCTCGCCTCGGTCGTCGGCGGGCGCGAGGATCGTCTGCTCGTAGATGCCGGCGCGCTCGCCCTGTCCAAGGACCTGCTCGCCAACGAGTTCTACGCCGACGCCGGTTACGGTTGGGTATGCGACCCGCTGCGGCTCGACCGCATCGGCGATCTGCGGATCGCCTCGGTCGACCAGGAACACGGCTATGTCGAGGGCGACGGCGCGTTGCCCCGGGACGCGCCGGGCATCGGCGGACGCGTGCGCATCCTGCCCAACCACGCCTGCCTCACCGCCGCCGCCTACGACCGCTACCACGTGGTCGACGGCGACGCCGACCCGGCCGCGGTGATCGACGTCTGGGAGCGCGTCAACGGCTGGTGAGCCGAAAACAACGGTTCGGCCCTACACGCCCCAGCGCCAGAAATCCTGCCCCTCGCCCAGATAGGACCGCGCAAGCACCATCTTGTGCACCTCCGAGGCGCCGTCGACCAGCCGGCCCTGGCGGGCGTAGCGGTACATCCATTCGAGCGGGGTGTCGCCCGAGTAGCCCTTGGCGCCCATGAGCTGGATCGCGGTGTCGACGGTCTTTTGGAGCAGCTCGGAGACCATGACCTTGGCCATCGACACCTCCTTGCGCGCGAAGTCGCCCTGCTCGAGCAGCCAGGCCGCGTGCATGGTGGCGAGGCGGCCCATCTGGATGTCCATCGCGGCCTCGCCCAGCATCCACTGCACGCCCTCGTGGTCGGCGAGGGCCGAGCCGAAGCTCTGCCGCTCGCGCACATAGGGCGCGGCGACGTCGAGCGCGCGCTTGGCCATGCCGAGCCAGCGCATGCAGTGCGTCAGGCGCGCGGTACCGAGGCGGATCTGGGCGGCCTTGAGCCCCTCGCCAACCTCCATCAGCCGGTCCTCGTCGGGAATCTCGAGGCCGTCGAAGCGCAGCTCGCAATGGCCGCCATGTTCCTCGGGGCCCATGATTGGCACCTTGCGCACGATTTCCCATCCCGGCGCGTCGCGGTGGAACAGGAAGGCCGTGATACCGCGGCGGTCGTCGTCGGAGGTGCGCGCGAGCAGAATGAAGTGCTCGGCCACGCCGGCGCCGGTGATGAACCATTTGTGGCCGTGGACCACCCATTTGCCGCCCTTCTTCTCGGCCGTTGTGCGCATCATCGCGGGATCGGAGCCCGAGCCGGGATGGGGCTCGGTCATGATGAACGAGCTGCGCACCGCGCCGTCGACGATCGGCTGCAGCCATCTGTCCTTCTGGTCGTCGCGCGCCACGCGCTCGAGCAGGATCATGTTGCCGTCATCGGGCGCCTGGACGTTGAAGCAGACCGGGCCGAAGATCGAGCGACCGGCCTCCTCGTAGGTCGCGGCCATGCCGATGGGGCCCAAGCCCTGGCCGCCGCGCTCCCTAGGCATCTGGAACGCCCACAGCCCGGCGGCCTTGGCCTTGGCGCGCACGTCGTTCAGCACCTTCAGGTCGATGTTCTCGTGGTCGTCGTAGTTCGCCCGATCGACCTCGAGCGGGATGACGTGCTCGTCGAGGAAGGCGCGGATACGGGCGCGGTAGTCCTCGATCTCGGGCGAAAGCGTAAAGTCCATCTTAAGATTGCCTCATATCTGATTGATTTGACTGCAATTTACTTGATCGGAGAGAATGGCGCCGGGTTCAGGATCGCGACCTCCTGCCGCTCGATCAGCGGCGCGGCCTTGGGCAGGAAGGCCTGCCAGTCGGCGTCTTTCGACAGCTCGGCACGCCGCGCCTCGCGGTCGGCCAGGCTGTCGTAGCGCCACAGCGCGACGGTCTGGTTGAGCGCGCCGATCTCGGTGAAGAAGAAACCGATCAGCCCGCCCAGGATCCGGTTCTGGACCGGCAGCCCCTCGGTCTCGTAGACCGCCATGAACTGCTGCGCG
This sequence comes from uncultured Alphaproteobacteria bacterium, assembly GCA_964569105.1. Taxonomy (GTDB): domain Bacteria; phylum Pseudomonadota; class Alphaproteobacteria; order CAZMTC01; family CAZMTC01; genus CAZMTC01. Next base: position 4,887 of record CAZMTC010000002.1, read on the forward strand.
TTGCCCGGCTTGAACGTGTAGGTCCGCTGCTCGACGATCATCGCTGTTCTCTCCTCCCGTGGTCTCGGATAGGCGGTTCAGACCGAGGCGACCGAGTGGCCGCCGTCCACCACGATGGTGTGGCCGGTGACGAAACCCGACGCGCGCGGCGAGGCGAGCATCAGCAGCGCGCCGTCCAGGTCCTCGTAGGTGCCGAAGCGGTGCATCGGGACGCGCTTGCGCAGCTTGTCGCCGGCCTCCGACTGCAGGAAGTCGCGGTTGATGTCGGTGACGAAGTAGCCCGGTGCGATGGCGTTGACCCGGATGTCATCGCCCGCAAGCTCGGTCGCCATCGCCTTGGTCAGGTGGTTGAGCCCGCCCTTGGACGCGCAATATTCGGGCACCTGCGCCGAGACGCGCTTGTCCCCCAGGATCGACGTGATGTTGACGATACTGCCGCCGTGGCCCAGGCGCTTCATGTGCTTGGCGACCTCGAGGGCCATCAGCCAGGCACCCTTCAGGTTGGTGTCGACGACCTTGTCCCAGTCCTCGGGCGTATGCTCCCAAATCGGCTTGCGCGCCACGGTGCCCGAGTTGTTGACCAGGATCGAAATCGCGCCGAGTTCGGTCTCCGCGGCCTCGACGCAGCGTGCGATGCTCGCGGGATCGGTGACGTCGAGCGGTATCGCCACGGCCCGGCCGTCGAACTCCGCGATCTCGTCGGCCAACTCCTCCAGCTTGTCGACCCGCCGCGCGGCCAACGCGACCTTGGCGCCCGCGCGGGCGAGCGTGAGCGCGAAGTGCCGGCCCAGGCCGCTAGACGCCCCGGTCACGATCGCCGCGTGCCCCTCTAGGTTCAACAATGTGTCCATATTGCTCCTCGATCGATGCGATATTGTCTCTGTTTTCTGTGCTTGACGGCACATTGTCCAACGTATCGCGCGGTCGATGCTCGCGGAAGGTCCACCAGCCGAGGGCGACGACCGCCGCCAGCACGACCAGCGAATGAATCCAGTACTCGTAGGCGAGGATCAGGACGATGGTCCATGAGATCACGACGCCGACGGCGAAGATCTGGTTCAGCAGGAAGCAGCACAACCGGACCCAGCGGCGCTGCGAGCGCCAGATCGCCATGGCGGTGAAGGTGTAGGACACGAGCCACACGAAGTAGAGCGTGACATTGCCCGAGCTGTACGGGTTAACCGTGTCGACGATGGACCGGAACTCGTTGAGCAACTGCTCCATTCGCCGCCCCGCCCGGCGCGTGGGTTTCGACCGCCCGCAACTCCGCTATGCCCGGGCAGTCGAGTCAAGTCCGGACGCGACCCGCTACCACGCCATGTCGAGTATCTCGCGCACCTGCGCGGGATCGGTCAGCCGGCGCGGATTGGCGCGCACCATGTGGTTCTCCATGCTGCCCTCCGCGATGCGGTCGAGCTCCCCGCGCTCCACCCCCACTTCGCGCAGCGATGTCGGCATGCCCAGCGAGGCGATGAAATCGTGCAGCACGTCGGCGGCGGCGTCGCCGGGCCGCCCCAGCGCTTTCGCGACCCACGCCTGGCGCTCCCCGTTCACGGACGCGTTGTAACGCATCACCGCGGGCAGCATGACGCAGCTGCAATGGCCGTGCGGCACGCCGGCCACCGCCCCGAGCTGGTGGCCGATGCCGTGCGAGGCGCCGTAGGGCACGCGGTTGATGCTGAAGCCCGCCAGCCACACCGCGAGTTGGCTTTGCAGCCGGCCTTCCTGGTCGCCCGGCTCGCGCCTGTTGCGCGGCAGCGCGTCGGCGAACAGGTGCAGGGCGTGGAGCGCGCAGGCGTCGGTCAGCGGCTGGGGTACCGCCGAGCAGATCGTCTCCACCGCATGATCCACGGCCCGGATGCCCGTCGACAGCCACAGCCAATCCGGCGTGTGCACGGTGATCGCGGGGTCCAGGATCACTGCCACCGCGCCGACCTCGCGCGCGGTGTAGCCGTCCTTGATCTTACGCGCGGGGTCGGTGACGCCGGCGAGGTTCGAGAACTCGGCGCCCGACAGCGTCGTGGGCACGATGATTTGGCGCACGGGCGGCGGCTTGATCGCGGGCACGACGGGCGCGCCGTCCTCCCCCACCCGCACACGGTACTCGCCTAGCGCATCGGCGTCGCGCACGCCCTCGGCCAGGCAGATCAGCGCCGCCTTGACCGTGTCGATGGCCGTGCCGCCGCCGACCGTCAGGATCAGATCGGCCTCGGCGTCGCGCACCGCCTCCGCGCAGGCGATCACCGTGTCGCGCGGCGTATGCGCCTCGGTCCCGGTGAACAGGCCGGCGAATCGGTCGCCCAGCGCGCTCTTCAGCGCGTCGATCGCGTCGGTCTCGCGCGCCAGCGTGCCGGCGCTGACGATCAGGGCACGGGCCGCGCCCCGACGCCCCGCCTCCTCGACCGCGACCTCCCCCACCGGCCGGCCGTAGACCACCCGCTCCATGGGCAGGTATTCGTAGCTGCCGGCTGTGTACATGATGCTCATCCCTCGTATCCGGGCGGTGCGCGGAAGCCGCCCAATGCCTCGAACAGCACACTGGCGGCGTGCAGCGTGCCGCGGTCGCCCAGATAGGGTCCGACGATCTGCACGCCCACCGGCAGCCCGTCGGGCGTGCGGCCGGCCGGGATCACGGTCGATGGCAGATAGACGGCGCCGGTCAGTCCGGCCCAGAACAGTTGCCGCCAGTAGGGCAGCGGGCTGCCGTTGACCGTAATGGTGCGCCCGTACCAGTCCGGATCGTGGTCGTGCGGGTTGGCGGCGGTCGGGGTCACGGGGCACAGCAGCAGGTCGAAGCGTTGGAAAAAATCGGCCCAGGCGGCGCGCAGCCGGGCACGCGCGGCATCGGCCTCGATCCAGTCGGCGTGCGACGCGGTGGCATCGCGGCAGAATACTGCGAAATCGTCCTGCCTGCCGCTCGCCGCGATCTCGGCGAAATGGTCCCGCGCCTTCCGCGACAGCCCTGCCGCTATGATCGGGCGCAGCAGGCGCAGATAGATCCGGTGCGCCTCCTCGCTGCCGATGTCCGGCCGCCCCTCGGGATCGACCGTGGCACCGGCGGACTCGGCGGCCGCCGCCACGGTCCGCATGGCGGCGCGCACCATTTCGTCGACCGGCGCCTCGGCGTCGTCGGCCCAGACCGCGACGCGCCGGCCCGCGAGCCCTCCGCCCCGTGGCTCGGGCAGGTCGAGCGACCAGGCGGGCGCGTCCCATGCCGACGGCCCTGCCAGGATGTCGAGCAGCAGCGCCACATCCTCGACCGTGCGGGCCATCGGCCCGGCCACCGAGATGTCGGGCCGGGTCATCACCCCGGGCGGCGGCGGGATGTGGCCGCGGGTGGAGATCACGCCATAGCTCGGCTTGTGGCCCACCACACCGCAATAATGCGCCGGGTTGCGGATCGAACCGCCGATGTCCGAGCCCAGCTCCGCCGGCGTCAAGCCGGCAGCCAGCGCCGCCGCCGAGCCGCCCGACGAGCCGCCGGGGCTGCGCGCCGTGTCCCACGGGTTGTTGGTGGTCCCGTAGACCTCGTTGTAGCTCTGGATGTCGCCGGCATAGATCGGCAGGTTGGTCTTGCCGAACACCACCGCGCCCGCCTTTTTCAGGCGCGCCACGGCGTCGGCATCCGTCGCCGGCACATGGGTCCGCAGGGCCGGAGCGCCGGACGTGGTGACCAGTCCCTCGGTCTCGAAGCAGTCCTTGATCGTCATCGGAAGCCCGTGCAGCGGCCCCCAGCGCTCGCCGCGTGCCAACGCCGCGTCGGCCGCGTCGGCCCGGGCGCGCGCCCGCTCGACGTCCAAGGCGACCACCGCGTTGAGCGCAGGGTTATAGCGCTCGATCCGTGCCAGCAGATGGTCGAGCAGCTCGCGGCTGCCGAGGTCCTTGCGCGCGATCGCCGCGCAAAGGTCCGTCGCACTCCGGTAGGCCGGGTCCGCGATCGCCTTCGCATCCATTGCAGTCCTCCGCTTGCCCCGCCGCCGAGCCTTGCCCGATCCGCCCGCCCGATCAAGTGCGCCCCTTAACCTTCGCGGCCATGCATCCTAGATTGGCCGCATGATCACCATCGACATCGTCTCGGACACCATCTGTCCGTGGTGCTTCATCGGCAAGCGCCGGTTGGAGCGCGCACTCGCGGAACGGCCGCCCAAGGACGACGTTCGCATCTCCTGGCTGCCCTTCCAGCTCAACCCCGACATGCCCGAGGACGGAGCGGACCGGAAGTCCTACCTCGAAGCCAAGTTCGGAGGGCCCGACGGCGCGCGGCGCGTCTACGGAGCCATCGAGGAGGCCGGAAGGACCGTCGGCATCGACTTCCGCTTCGACAGGATCGAGCGCACGCCCAACACCGTGCTCTCGCACCGCCTGGTCGACCGCGCGGGCCAGGAGGGCGTCCAGAACGCCGTCGTGACCCGCCTGTTCGAGGCTTATTTTCTCGAGGGCCGCGACATGGGCGACGTCGAGGTCCTGACCGAGGTGGCCGCCGAGGCCGGAATGGACCCGGAGGCCACCCGCGCCCATCTCGAAAGCGGCGAGGATGCGGACCGTATCCGCGCCGAGGATGCACAGGCGCGCGAGGCCGGCGTCCAGGGCGTGCCGTTCTTCATCTTCAACCGCAAATACGCGGTCTCGGGGGCCCAGGATTCCGAGGTGTTCAAGCAGGTCATCGACATGCTGGAACGGGAGGCCGCCGACGCCCCCCAGGAGGCTCAGAACAGCGCGTAGGCGCCGTCGATCAGCAGCGTGTCGCCCGAATGGTAGGCGCTGGCGTCACTCGCCAGATAAACCGCGGCGCCGCCGAAGTCCCTGGGATCGCCCCAGCGGCGCATGGGGATGCGCGGCAGCACCGCGTCGCGGAACTTGTCCCAGGTGGTCAGCCGCTCGGTCATGTCGGTCTCGATCCAGCCGGGCAGGATGGCGTTGGCGCGGATGCGGTGGCGCGCCAATTCGACCGCCAGGCCCTTGATCATCGAGATCAGCCCGCCCTTGGCGGCGCCGTAGTGCTGGTTGCGCGCCGCGCCCTCGATGGCGGCGAGCGAGGCCGTGCCGACCAGCGAGCCGCCCTCGCCGCGCTCGACCATATGCCGGGCCGCCGCGCGCAGAGTGAAGAACGCGCCGTCGAGGTTGACCGCCATCACCCGGCGCCACTCGGCGGCCTCCATCTCGGCGAAGGAGGTCGCCTTCCCCGTCACTCCCGCATTGGCGAAACAAGCGTCGACCTTGCCCAGCGCGTTCACCGTCTTCTCGAAGGCGCGGTTGACGGACTCTTCATCCGATACATCACATTCGAGCGCCAATACCTTGTTTCCATGTGAGTCCAGCGTCTTGATTGCGCGCTCGTTCTTGTCCGCGTTCGTTCCCCATATGGCGACATCGGCCCCGGCCTGCGCCACGGCCTCGGCCATGCCCAGCCCGTTGCCGCCGGTCACCAGCACCGCCTTGCCGCTCAGATCGAAGCCCGAATAGGCCATGTCCCCTCCTCCCGGTTCGTGCCGCAACATGATGGCGGGGCGGCCGGAGCGGGGCAAGCGACCGCGGGCACTACGCCGCCTCGGCCTGCGCCAGACTGGCGATGCGCTTCATCAGCTGCGAGACCCCGCGGACGCGGTCCTCGGGACGGTCCCAGTTGCGGCGGTAGACCAGCTTGTGGTCGGGCCGCAGCTTCACCGTGCCCGCCTGCTCGGCGATGAAGTCGACCAGCCCAGCCGGGTTGGCGAACTGGTCGTTGCGGAATGACAGCACCGCGCCCTTGGGGCCCGCGTCCAGCTTGTCGACCCCTGCGGCGCGGCAAAGTTGTTTTATAACAACGATATCGAGGAGGTTTTTCACCTCATTTGGTAGCGGGCCGAAGCGGTCCGCGAGCTCGGCCCCGAAGCTGTCGATCTCGGCCTGGTCGACCAGCGAGGCGGTGCGGCGATAGAGGCCGAGCCGGATCTGCAGGTCCGAGACGTAGCTCTCGGGGATCAGGACCGGCGTGCCGATGGTGATCTGCGGCGTCCACTCCTCGGCCTCGAGCGGCTCGCGGTCGCCGGCGTCGCGCGCGGCGGCCACCGCCTCCTCCAGCATGTGCTGGTAGAGCTCGATGCCGACCTCGCGGACATGGCCCGACTGCTCCTCGCCCAGCAGGTTGCCGGCGCCGCGGATGTCCATGTCGTGGCTGGCCAGCGAGAAGCCGGCGCCCAGCGTGTCGAGCGTCTGCATGACCTCGAGCCGCTTCTGGGCCGCGCCCTTGAGCGCGCGGTCGGTCGGGATCGTGAGATAGGCGTAGGCGCGCACCTTCGAGCGGCCGACGCGGCCGCGGAGCTGGTAGAGCTGGGCCAGGCCGAACATGTCGGCGCGATGGATCACGATCGTGTTCACGCGCGGCATGTCGAGCCCGGATTCGACGATGTTGGTGCACAGGAGGAGATCGAACTGGCCTTCGGTGAAGGCGGTCATCACCTCCTCGAGCTCGGCCGAGCCCAGGCGGCCGTGGGCCTGCGCCACCTTGACCTCGGGCACCAGCGCGCGCAGTCGCTCGGCCACCTTGGGCATGTCCTCGATCCGGGGGCAGACGTAAAAGACCTGGCCGCCGCGGTAGATCTCGCGCATGATCGCCTCGCGGATCACCACCGGGTCGTATGGCAGCACGAAGGTGCGTACCGCCAGCCGGTCGACCGGCGGCGTGGCGATCAGGCTCATCTCGCGCACGCCCGACAGCGCGAGCTGCAGGGTGCGCGGGATCGGCGTCGCGGTCAGGGTGAGGACGTGCACGTCGGCGCGCAGCTCCTTGAGCCGCTCCTTCTGCCCCACGCCGAAATGCTGCTCTTCGTCGACGATCAGGAGGCCGAGGCGGTCGAAGGACACCGACTTGGCGAGCAACGCATGGGTGCCGACGACGATGTCGACGGTGCCGTCCTCGAGCCCCTTGCGGATCTCCCCCGCTTCCTTCTGCGAGACCATACGCGAGAGCTGGGCGACGCGCACCGGCAGGTCCTTGAAGCGCTCCTGCAACGTGCGGAAGTGCTGGCGCGCGAGCAGCGTGGTCGGCACCACCACCGCGACCTGCCTGCCCTCCATCACCGCGACGAAGGCGGCGCGCAGGGCGACCTCGGTCTTGCCGAAGCCGACATCGCCGCAAACCAGCCGGTCCATGGGCTTGCCCGAGGCCAGGTCGTCCATCACATCGGCGATCGCGCGCTCCTGATCGTCGGTCTCGGGATAGGAAAAGCGCGCGGCGAACTCGTCGTAGGTGCCGTCGGGCGCCCGCATCGCCTCGCCCTTCCTGATCTCGCGCTCGGCGGCGATCCGGATCAGCCGGTCGGCGATGTCCTTGATGCGCGCCTTGACGCGGGCCTTGCGCGCCTGCCAGCCGGCGCCGCCCAGCCTGTCGAGCTGCGCCCCGCTGTCCTCCGAGCCGTAGCGGGACAGCACCTCCATGTTCTCGACCGGGACGTAGAGCTTGTCGCCGCCGTCGTAGACGACCTGGAGGCAGTCGTGCGGCGCGCCGGCGACCTGCAGCGTCTCCAGCCCGTCGTAACGGCCGATGCCGTGGTCGACGTGGACGACGAGGTCGCCCTCGTCGAGGCCCGAGAGCTCGGTCAGGAAGGTGTCGGCCTTTCGCCGGCGCCTGGCCGTCCGGATCAGCCGCTCGCCCAGGATATCCTGCTCGGTGACCACGCACAGCCCGGGCGTGCGGAAGCCCGATTCGAGCGGCAGGACGGCGAGCGCGACCTCGCGCGCTCCCAGCGCCTCGAGTTCCTCGAAGCTGTCCACGCGGACCGGCGCGGCGATGCCGTGCTCGCCGAAAATGTGCGACAGGCGCTCGGCCGAGCCCGCGCTGTAGGCGGCGACCGCGACCCGCCGGCCGGCCCCGAGCTCGGCGTCGAGCGCCTCGTGGACGGCGTCGAACAGCGCCGCGGACTGCCGCGCCCGGGCCTCGGCGAAGCTCGGACCGCCGCGGCCGCCCAGATCGCGGCCGGCGCCGGGACCGGGCGCGAAGGGCGAGAACTCGGCGGCCTCGCCCTCCTCGAGCCGCGCGGACCACGCCTCGGCGTCGAGGAACAGCCGCTCGGGCGGCACCGGGCGGTAGGCCATCTCGCCGTCCGCGGCGCCGCCGTGCGCCATCGACTGGCGCGCGGCGTAGTACTCGGCGATGGCATCGAGGCGCGCCTCGGCAGCCTGGTCGGTCTGGTGGTCGAGCGTCACGGCGACGCCGGACACGTAGTCGAAGACCGTTTCCAGCCGGTCGTAGAACAGCGGCAGCCACTGCTCCATGCCCGGGAAGCGGCGGCCGGCGCTGACCGCCTCGTAGAGCGGGTCGCCGGTAGCGACGGCGCCGAACAGCTCGCGGTAGCCGGTGCGGAAGCGCTCGACCGACGGCGGATCCAGGTGCAACTCGCTCGCCGGGCGCAGCTCGAGCGCGTCGGCGGGGCCGGTGCTGCGCTGGCTGACCGGATCGAAGCGGCGGATGCTCTCGACCTCGTCGCCGAACAGATCGAGGCGCACCGGCTCCTCGGCATCGGGCGGGAACAGGTCCACGATGCCGCCGCGCTGGGCGAACTCGCCGGGCTCGCGGACGGTGGCGGTGCGGACGTAGCCGTTGCGCTCGCAGAAGGCCGCCAGCGCCTCGATATCGAGCGGTGCCCCGGCGCAAGCCGCGAACACGGCGCCCTCGACCGAGTCCCGCGGCGGTACGCGCTGCAGCGCCGCGCTCACCGTGGTCAGCACCACGAGCGGCCCACTCGGCCGCTCGGCCAGCGCCGAGAGCGTCGCCATGCGGCGGCTGACCAGCTCGCCGTTGGGCGAGACGCGGTCGTAGGGCAGCGTGTCCCAGGCCGGGAAGGAAAGCACCCGCAGCCCGGGGTCGAAGAACGCCAGCAGGTCGCGCAGGCGCGCCAACCGGGCGTCGTCGCGCGCGACGTGCAGCACCGCGCCCCCGGCGGCGCGCGCCATCGCGGCGATCTCGCGCGCGTCGACGCCTTCGGGCGCGCCGCCGATCACCGTGCGGGCGACCGGCCGGTCGATGGTATCAGGCAGGGACATTGTTGAAGCGGGCGATCCGTTGGAGCAGGTCGTGGTCGTGGTCGGGCGGCGGCTCCGCCTTGCCGAGCAACCAGTTGTAGAGGTCCAGGTCCTGGGCGTGCAGCAGCGCCTCGAGCTGGCCGATCTCGGCGTCGTCGAGCGCGTCGAGATGCGCGTCGGCGAAAGGGCCGAGCATCAGGTCCAACTCCTTCGTGCCGCGGTGCCAGCAACGGAAGTGCAGGCGCTTGCGGCGCGCCGCAGGGTCCATGCGTTCGTTCATTGTCTCGCTCTCCGGCGGGCGCCTAGGATATAGAGGCTGTCCCGCTCCTTGTCAGCCGGCCCCTATGCGCCCGCAGATCCTGTTTCCCCTGTTCGCGCCCGTCACCGCCCTGCCCGGGGTGGGTCCGCGCATCGCCAGGCTGGTCGACACCGCGGCCGGGCCGCAGGTCGTCGACCTGTTGTGGCACCTGCCGACGGCGCTGATCGACCGGCGCCACGCGCCCAAAGTGGGCGCGGCGCAGCCGGGCGAGGTGGCGACGCTGACCGTCGAGGTCGACAAGCACGTCCCGCCCGCCGGCCGCAAGCAGCCATACAGGGTCCGCTGCCGCGACGAAACCGGTTTCCTGACCCTGGTGTTCTTCCATGCCAAGGGCGAATACCTCGCCAAGATCCTGCCCGAGGGCCGGCGCCGGGTGGTCAGCGGCACCGTCGACGAGTTCGGTGGCGAGAAACAGATGGCGCACCCAGACCATATCGGCACCACCGAGGAACTCGAGGAGCTGATGACCGTCGAGCCGGTCTACCGGCTCACCGCCGGCCTCAGCCTCAAGGTGCTGGGCAAGGCGATCCGCGCCGCGCTCGACCGCGCACCCGAACTGCCCGAGTGGATCGAGCCGTCGCTGATCTCCCGCCAGGGCTGGCCCGCCTGGCGCGACGCGCTCCTCGCCGCCCACGCGCCCGAGAGCGAGGCCGAGCTGGACCCCGCCGCTCCGGCCCGGGCGCGCCTCGCCTATGACGAGCTGCTGGCCAACCAGCTCGCCCTGTTCCTGGTGCGCGCGCGCCAGCGCAAGCGTTTGGGGCGGTCGCTGGTGGGCGACGGCACACTGACCGCCAAGGTCGTCGCCGCCCTGCCCTTCGCGCTCACCGGCGCGCAGGAGCGCGCGGTCGAGGAGATCGTCTCCGACATGGCCGCGCCCGAACGCATGATGCGGCTGCTGCAGGGCGACGTCGGCAGCGGCAAGACCGTGGTCGCGATGCTGGCGATGGCGACGGCGGTCGAAGCCGGGACCCAGGCCGCGCTGATGGCTCCGACCGAGATCCTGGCCCGCCAGCACTTCGCCACCATCGAACCGTTGGCCAGCGCCGCCGGGCTGCGCACGGCGCTGCTGACCGGCCGCGACAAGGGCGCGGCCCGCAAACAGGTGCTGTCCGGCCTCGCCGACGGCACCATCCGGATCACGGTCGGCACCCACGCGCTGTTCCAGGAGGAGGTCGCGTTCAAGGATTTGGGTCTGGCCGTGGTCGACGAGCAGCACCGTTTCGGCGTGCACCAGCGCATGACCCTGGGCTCCAAGGGCAAGGCGGCGGACATGCTGGTGATGACCGCCACGCCGATCCCGCGCACGCTGATGATGGCCGCCTATGGCGACCTCGACGCCTCGCAGCTCACCGAGAAGCCCACGGGCCGCCAGCCCATCGACACCCGCACTGTGGCCATGGACCGGCTCGACGAGGTCATCGGCGCTGCCCGCCGGGCGGTGGAGGGCGGCGCCAAGGTCTTCTGGGTCTGCCCGCTGGTCGAGGAGTCCGAGAACTCCGACCTGTCGGCCGCCGAGGAGCGCCACCGCCAGCTCAAAGGTGTGTTCGGCGACCGCGTGGGCCTGGTCCACGGCCGCATGAAGGGCACCGAGAAGGACGCGGTGATGGCCGCTTTCACCGACGGCAGCGTCGATGTCCTCGTCGCCACGACGGTGATCGAAGTCGGCGTCGATGTGCCCGCGGCCACCGTGATGGTGATCGAGCGCGCCGAACGCTTCGGCCTGGCCCAGCTGCACCAGCTCCGCGGCCGCATCGGCCGTGGCGACAAGCGCTCTACGTGCCTGCTTCTCTACGCCGCGCCGTTGAGCGAAACCGCCCGCGCGCGCCTCCAGATCCTGCGCGAAACCGAGGACGGTTTCCGCATCGCCGAGGAGGACCTGCGGCTGCGCGGCGCCGGCGAGATGCTGGGCACGCGCCAGAGCGGCCTGCCCGAGTTCCGGCTTGTCGATCTCGCCGCGCACGCCGATCTCATGGCAGTGGCCCGCGACGACGCCCGTCTGACTCTCGAGCGCGACCCCGAACTCGAGAGCGACCGCGGCCGCGCGCTGCGCACCCTGCTCTACCTGTTCGAGCGCGACGCCGCGGTACGGTATCTGCGGGCGTGAGCGTGCCGCGGTGCCCCGCCCTACTCCCGTCCCGCGTCCAGCTCGACGGGCTCCCCGTGCGGCGTGTTGACATAGGCGCGGCGCCATTCCTCCGTCCGGCGCTCCACCTCCGCCGGCAGCGCGGCGCCCTTCTCCGCCACCAGCTTCTCGAGCGCCCGCGACCAGTGGCGGTAGTAGGTGTCGCCCAAATCCGGGTCGCCCGCCGCCTGCGCCGCCGCGATCTCGCGCGCCAGCGCCGCAGCCCATTCGTCCCAGCCGAAAAGGCCCTGCTCGTGCAGGCGCACGGCGAGGGCGAAGACCTGCGCCTCCCACGGCTCGCGGAAAACGGGTCCTTCCCGGTCACGCGGGATCGCCGGCAGGCGGTCCAGGTCGGGGGCGGCGCTCATCCGGCGGCCTCCAGATGCGGCTCCCACAGATCGATGCGCACGCTGTCGCGCTCGGGCGCCGCCTCGCCCCACAGCTCGCGCGCGGCGAAGCGCACGCCGTAGAGATGTTCGCCGACCGTCTCGCCATGGGCGTTGCGGTCGGCGAACACGTGGCAGCCGTGGTACGCCTCGATGACGCCGAAATGGTTGCGTGCGTACCGGACGGCACGGGTATGGCCGGGCGTATTGATATTGCGCACGCGCACGCGGTCGCCGGGCCGGAACCGCGGTGGCGCGGCGGGCTCCATGTCGACCGGTCCGCCGCGGGCCATCGCGGCGGGCACACGGTCGGCGGCGAGCCTGCGCTCGACGAGCTCGGCGGGCACGGGACCGGCCGCTCGGCCGCTCTCGAGCTCCTCGCGCGTCACCACGCCGGCCTCGACCAGCAGCGTCTCGAGCCCGGCGAGCCAGGTCTCGTAGTAGCTGTTCGCGAGATACTGGCGCGGATGCTGGCGCTCGCGGGCGTGGCGCGAGGCGTCGAGGGTCCAGCGGCCGAGCGCGCCACAAGCCAGCGTCACGGCGAACACGCGCCGTTCCCACTCGGCGTGGAACGGCGGCTCAAGCGCCTCGGGCTCAGGGTCGATCGGCCCGAAGCCGTGCATGCCACCCAGATCGTGTGCGCCGTTCATCCACCCTCCGGCGACTTCGCGTGCTCGACCCCGATCATCGCGTTGCGCGTGACCAGCGGCTCGAGCTCCTCTGCGCTCCAACCTTCGGTGCCCGAAGGCCGCCGCGGGATGACCAGGTAGCGCATCTCGGAGGTCGAATCCCACACCTTGACCTCGACCGTCTCCGGTACCTCGGTGCCGAATTCGCGCAGCACGCCGCGCGGGTCGATCACCGCGCGCGAGCGGTAGGGCGCGGACTTGTACCAGACCGGCGGCAGACCGAGCACCGGCCACGGGTAGCACGAGCAAAGGGTGCAGACGACGATGTTGTGCACCGTGTCGGTGTTCTCGACCGCCACCATGTGCTCGCCCTGCCGGCCGGTGAAGCCGAGCGACGTGATGGCGGCGGTGGCGTCGTCGAGCAGCCAGCGGCGGTACTCGGGGTCGGTCCAGGCCTTGGCCACCACCTTGGCGCCGTTGCGCGGGCCGACCTTGGTCTCGTAGGTATCGATCAGCGCGTCGAGCGCTGCCGGGTCGACCAGCCCTTTCTCGACCAGGAGCGATTCCAGCGCCTTGACCCGAAGCGCGGCCTCGGGCGGCGGCTCGGTATGATCGTGATCGTGGTGATGGTGATCGTGCTCGTCCATACGTCGTCCCGATATCCGAGTTCGGCCCGAGTGTCCCAAGATCGGGTCGCCACCGCAACATCCGTTGCGCGCCGAAGTGTTGCGCGAGGGCCGCCCAGAGTGTTGAGTATGCGCGACTTCCCCCCTGGTCCTCGACCTTCATGAGCGATTCGCCCGAAGACAAAGAGAGCGGCACGCGGTCCCTCGAGGAGCACGATCACCCGATCGCCAGACTGCCGCGGGCGATCGGCTTCCTGGGCCGTGTGCGCAATTACTTCCTGGCCGGCCTGCTGGTCAGCGCGCCCGTGGCAATCACCGTGTGGATCACCTGGGCTTTCATCGATTTCGTCGACACGCGCGTCGTACCGCTGATCCCGCCCGAGTGGAACCCGGAGGCCTATCTGCCCTTCTCGGTCCCCGGGCTGGGCGTGATCCTGGTGCTGGCGTTCCTGACCGTCGCGGGCATGCTGGCCACCGGCATGATCGGCCGCATGCTGATGCGCCAGGGCGAGCGGCTGGTCGATCAGGTGCCGGTCGTCCGCAGCATCTACGGCGCGGTCAAGCAGATCTTCGAGACCGTGCTGGCGCACCAGTCGACGGCCTTCCGCCAGGTGGTGCTGATCCAGTACCCCCACCGCGGCACATGGTCGCTGGGCTTCGCGACCGGGACCGCAAAGGGCGAGGTCCAGCGGCGCACCTCGGAGTCCGTGGTCGGCGTGTTCATCCCGGCGGTCCCCAACCCGACCACCGGCTTCCTCCTGTTCGTGCCCGAGCACGAGGTCAAGGTCCTCGACATGCCGGTGCAGCAAGGGCTCAAGCTCGTCGTCTCGGGCGGCATTGCCGTGCCGACGAACGGCGAACTGCGCCCGCCGTCGAAGATCCTCCAGGATGCTACGATCGGCGCCCCGCCGCCGCCGCCGCGGCTGCGGCTGAGGGCGCGGCTGCGCAACTACCTGATCGCCGGCGTGCTGGTCACCGCGCCGATCTCGATCACCCTGTGGCTCGCCTGGCAGATGGTGTCGTTCATCGACAACCGCGTCACGCCGATGCTGCCGCCCCAGTGGACGCCCGAATACTATCTGCCTTTCGACCTGCCCGGGCTGGGCGTCTTCATCGTCGTGATCGGGCTCGTCCTGATCGGCATGTTCATGACCGGCCTGATCGGCCGCTGGGTGATGCGCAGCACCGACTGGCTGCTCGGTCGCCTCCCTTTCGTCCGCGGCATCTACGGCGCGCTCAAGCAGGTGATCGAGACCATCCTCGCTGCCAGCTCCGACGCCTTCCGCGAGGTCGTGCTGTTCCAGTATCCGCGCGAGGGTTCCTGGGCGATCGGCTTCATCACCGGCCGAGTCGAGGGCGAGGTGCAGGAGAAGACCGAGGCCGATATCATCAACGTCTTCCTGCCCACCACGCCCAACCCGACCTCGGGCTTCCTCATCCTCGTGCCCCGAGACGAGGTGATCCCGCTGACCATGACGGTCGAGGAAGGCTTCAAGATGGTGGTCTCCGGCGGTCTCGTCGCCCCCGAGGACCGCGGGGATGAACCGGTGCCCATCCCCGACCAGGGCACGACCGCGACAAGTTGAGCGAATGTCCAGCGAAACTTAAGCGGCCGGTAACCCGGGGCGCCGATGATCGCCGCCATGGTTACCGGTCACCGGCTCTTAACCCACAGGCGCGCGAACCGGCGCCGATTCGTATGGGTGCTCGCCTTGGCGCTGCCGCTGCTGGCCGGCGCGTGCGCCTCGCCCGAGCCGGCGCGCGACACGCTGGGCAGCCATCAGGGACCGCTGAACGTCGCCGTGCTGGTCGATGCGGGGGATCGGGCCCTGGAACGCGGCGACGCGTCGTCGGCCACCCTGTTCTACCGCGCCGCGGTCCGCAACGACCCCGCCGACCCGCTGGCGACCGAGCGGCTGCGCGCGATCACCGGCGGCGCGCCCGAGGCCCTGCCGGCCGCGGAACCTGCTCCGGCCGAGGATCCCGCGACGCAGACCTACATGCTCGCCCGTTCGCTGCTCGAGGCAGGCCAAGCCGCGGCCGCGGTCTCGGTCTACCGCGCGTCCGTCGCGCTGGAGCCCTCGGCGCGTGCCCACAATGGCCTCGGCCTCGCCCTGGCGCTGGACGGCCACCCGGGCGAGGCGGAGCGGGCTTTCCGCGCAGCACTGGAGATCGACCCCGGTCACGCTGCCAGCCGCACCAACCTGGCGCTGCACCTGGCGCTCGATGGCCGCGCCGACGCAGCGCTGGCGGTTGCGTCGGAACTCGAAGCACCGGCCGCCACCCGACGCGACCGCTCCAACCTGGCGCTGATCCGGACGCTTGCAGGCGACGTATCGGGCGCGATGGCGCTGCTCGACGCCGGCGATCCTGCCGCATTGCGCCGCGAGATCGCCTATTTCCTGTGGCTTGCCCATGCCCCTGTCGCCGAGGCGACGGCGGCGCTGGCCGGGCTGAACGCGCCCGACCCCGCCGACATCGCGGCGTTAACTCGGCACGTCGACCGGCACGCCGTGCCCCAGTTCGCCAGCGCGGAGATCGGCGCCACGATCGCGCCGGGCGCGGACGATGCACCGACCATGCCAGACCCGGAACCGACGGTGTCGGAGGGTATGACCATCACCGTGCAGTCCGGCGACAGCCTGTGGACCATCGCCGAGCGCCACTACGGCGATCCCCTGCGCTTTCAGGAGATATTCGAGGCCAATACCGACACCTTGGCTTCCGCCGACCGCATCGTTCCCGGACAAACCCTCGTTTTGCCCTGACCGCGGCTAGCGCTTCTTCTCCTCGTCACAGAAGAACGCCGTCATCGCGGCCAGGGTCTCCTCCGGTGACTCCTCGGGCAGGAAGTGGCCGCCCGGAACGGCGCGACCGACGACGCTCTCCGCCTTTTCGCGCCAGATCTCGATCACGTCGTAGTTCCTGCCCACGAAGCCATCCTCGCCCCACAGGGCCAGGAGCGGCGCGGCCAGCTTGGTCCCGAGATCGGCCTCGTCGTGCTCCAGGTCGATCGTCGCGCCGGCGCGATAGTCCTCGCAGGTGGCGTGGAGAGTGGCCGGGTCGCGAAAACAGCGTGCGTATTCGGCGCGCGCGGTGCGCGTGAAAGCTGCCTGATCCTTGCCCCAGTGCGCCAGCTTCCGGGTCAGATAGTAGGTCGGGTCGGCGCCGATCAGCCGCTCGGGCAGGTCGTAGGGCTGGGCGAGGAAGAACCAGTGGTAGTAGGCCATCGCCAGCTTGGCGTCCGCGCGCGCGAACACCGTGTGGGTCGGCACGATGTCGAGCACGGCGAGACGCGTCACCCGCTCCGGGTGGTCGAGCGCCATGCGATGCGCCACGCGGCCGCCGCGGTCGTGCCCGGCCACGGCGAAGCGTTCGAACCCCAACGCCGCCATGACCTCGACCTGGTCGCGTGCCATGGCGCGTTTGGAATAGGATTCGTGCCGTGCATCGGATTCGGGCTTGGAGCTGTCGCCGTAGCCGCGCAGATCGGCTGCCACCACGGTGAAATGCTCGGCGAGCGGCGGCGCGATCTTGTGCCACATGTAATGGTTCTGCGGGTAACCGTGCAGCAGCAACAGCGGAAACCCCGACCCGCCCTGTGACAGCGCGATCGTCGCGCCCGAAGTCTCGATCCGCGTGTGCTTGAAGCCGTGCAGCATGATATGCCCTCCGCGCGTTGGCCCGGCGTAGGGAAGCCGATGGCGCCCGGCCGGGCAAGACTCGCGAGGAGTTGATCCCGGCCGGCGCGCGGGCGAGGTTACTCTGCCGCCCTCACCCGCGCCGGAAAGGCGACCATGTCAGCGCCCCGCCTCGCCGCCCTCGCCACCGCCGTGCCCGAACACCGCCTCGACCAGGACATTGTGGTCGCCATGGCGCGCGACATCTTCGCGTCCAGCGGCCGGGCGTTCGAGCGCATGCTGCCGGTCTACGAGAACGCGGGCATCCGCACCCGCTATTCGGTGGCGCCGCCCGACTGGTACGGCGCGCCCCATGGCTGGCGCGAGCGCAACGCCCTGTTCGTCGACGGGGCCGTGAACCTGCTGGAGCGCGCGGCGCTGGATTGTCTCCAGGAAGCGGCAATAAATGTCTCTGAAATCGACGCGATTGTCGCAATATCGACCACCGGTATCGCCACGCCCAGTCTCGACGCGTTGATCATGGAGCGGCTGGGCACGCGGCGCGATGTGGCGCGCCTGCCGATCTTCGGACTGGGCTGCGCCGGCGGCGTGCTGGGCCTGTCGCGCGCAGCGAGCCTGGCCGAGTCGATGCCCGGTGCCACGGTCCTGGTCCTGGTGGTCGAGCTGTGCGCGCTCACCTTCCGCCATGGCGACCGGTCCAAGAGCAACGTGGTCGCCACCGCCCTGTTCGGCGACGGCGCAGCCGCCGCCCTGCTCACCCCGGACGGTACGGGCCCGCGCCTCGGTGCGCGCGGCGAACACACCTGGTCCAACTCGCTCGATGTCATGGGCTGGCGGATCGAAGACGACGGCCTCGGCGTGCTGTTCTCCTCCGACATCCCCAATCTGGTCCGCACGCGCTTTGGCGACGCCATGGCCGGTTTCCTGGACCGCAATGGTCTGTGCCGGGACGACATGGCCGAATTCGTCTGTCATCCCGGCGGCGCCAAGGTGGTCGACGCGCTCGAGGACGTGTTCGAGCTGCCCTGTGGCGGTCTCGACAGCGCACGCGGCGTCCTCCGCGACTACGGCAACATGTCGGCGGCTACGGTGTTCTTCGTGCTCGAGCGCGCGCTGCGCGACGGGCTGGACGGCCGCGCGCTGATGACCGCGCTGGGCCCCGGCTTCACCGCCGCGTTCCAGGTGCTCGAGCCGTGATCGGCCTGCCCCAGTGGGTCGTGCTGGCGGTCGCGCTGCTGCGCGTGGCCGAGTTGGTCTACGCCCGGCGGAACGAGCGGCGGCTGCGCGCCGCGGGCGGTGTCGAGCACGGCGCACGCCATTATCCGCTGTTCGTGATCCTCCACGGGGCCTGGCTCGGTGCGCTGTTCGCGCTGGTTCCCGCCGACGCGCAGGTCTTCCCCTGGCCGCTCGCCGCCTTTGCCCTGCTCCAGCTCGCCCGCCTGTGGGTGATCCTGTCGCTGGGGCGGTACTGGACCACGCGCGTGATCGCCGTTCCCGGCGCGCCCCTCGTTCGCCGCGGCCCCTACCGCTGGCTGCGCCACCCCAACTACCTGGTGGTCATGCTGGAACTGGCGGTGCTGCCTTTGGCTTTCGGCGCGTGGCAGATCGCCGTCGTATTCTCGGTGCTCAACGTGGTCCTGCTCTGGCACCGCATCCGGGTCGAGGACGCGGTATTGGCGCGGCGCCGCGCGACCGGGTAGTGTACGCCCCATGACACTGGACCAGGACCTCGCCGAGCTCGCCGCCGGGCTGCGCGCGCGCATCACCACCGCCCGGGCGCTGGCCGAGGCGGCGATCGCCAATCACGACCGTGTGGATTTCGGCGCCTACAAGGTCTGGGAACCGGACTGGCTGCTGGAGCAGGCCGACGCGATCGACGCGGTGCTGCGGACCGGCGCGGAGCTGGGGCCGCTCATGGGATTACCGGTCTCGGTCAAGGACCTCTACGGCATTGCCGGTCATCGCACCCATGCCGGCATGGTCAGACCCCTCCCCGAAACCTGGGAGCGCGAGGGGCCGGTGATCGGCGCCGTGCGCGGCCAAGGCGCCACCATCACGGGCAAGACGCACACGGTCGAGTTCGCCTTCGCGGGCATCGGCTACAACCCGAACTGGGGCACGCCGCGCAACCCGTGGGACCCAGAGCGCATTCCCGGCGGCTCGTCGAGCGGTGCCGGCGTGTCGCTGACCGAGGGCTCGGCGGTCCTCGCGTTCGGTACCGATACCGCCGGCTCGGTACGCCTGCCCGCGACCATGACCGGCAACGTGGGCGTCAAGACCAGCCACGACCGCTGGCCCATCGACGGTATCGTGCCGCTGGCCACCGACCTCGACACGGCGGGCATCCTGACGCGTTCGGTCCGCGACGCGCGCTTCGCGTTCGACGCCCTCGAGGAGCGCCTGCACGGTTGGTCCGAGGAGCAGAGCGTGCCCGAGGCAGCGCAGCTCCGCATCGGCGTTACCGACGCGTTCTTCTGGGACGACTGTTCGCCGGGCGTGGCCGAGGGCGTGCAGGCGGCGCTGGCCGAGCTGGAGCAGCACGGCGCCAAGTTGATCGAGGTCGACTTCCCCGAAGCGGCCGAGGTCTACGAGATCTTTCGCAAGGGCGGCCTGGCAGCCGCGGCCTTGCACGAATTCGTCACCTCGGAGCTGCCCGACTGGTTCGACGACATCCATCCCATCGTGCGCTGGCGCATGGAGGAAGCCGAATCGCTCACGGCGGTCGAGCTGCTCGCGCGCAAGCGGACCATGGCCAAGCTCGGCGCATCGGCCGAGGACACGCTCACCGAGGTCGACGCCCTGGCCGTCCCCACGCTCGCGCTGACCCCGCCGCCGATCGCGGACATGGAGGACATCGACACCTACCGGGCCGCAAACCTGCGCACCCTGCGCAACACCCAGGCGGTCAATTACTTGGATCTGTGCGCCGTCACCATGCCCGTTGCCCTGGACGCCGCCAACATGCCCGTGGGCCTTCAGCTCATCGCCCGCAAGCACGACGACGCCCGTCTCCTCGCCGTCGCGCAGTCCTGCGAGAACGTCCTGGGCGACGCCCGCCAACGCATCGGAACCCCGCGAGCGCTGGCATAGACACCCCGGCGCGCGCGGGCGTCGACCGCAGCCGCTTCGCCCCTAAATGCTCATTTCGACGCGCGGCGGCGAGTCGGCCTCGTCGCTGACCTTCGGCCGGCAGACATAGAGGCGCTTGCCGTCGATGCCGAACTCCTCCATCAAATAATCCTTCAGAGCACTCGCGCGCCGCTCCGCGAGCGCCAGAGCCATTTCCCTGATCGCCGCCGAGACAACGTGGTCCTCCGGACCTTGCGGCCCGGGCGCGTCAGTCTCAGGCTCGCCGGGATCGTCGCCGGCCGCCTCACCTTCGCCTGCCGGTTCTCGCTCGAGGTTCAAGGCCTCGATGTCGGCGTCGGTGGAAACGCCACACAGCGTGATCGAAATCCCGGGCCTTTGTGTCAAGAACGTCGACAGCGTCTCGAGATACTGGCGGTCCCGAGTCTCGGGCACCGCCGCCTTGCCCGCTTCGAAGATCACGGGCTTGAAGATGATCCCCGCACCCCGGTCCTCGCTCGTGGCCACCTCGATCAGCGCCGCGATCGGAAATACGACCTTGAGCGTCGTGGCGATGGCGTCGGTGATGGCATTGCCGATGGCGATATTGATCGCATCGGAAAGGTCGAACTCCGGGTCCGCGACATCGCCGGAAAGCGGCATTTTGAATGCAATGGTCCCCTCGGGATCGCGCAGCAGCTCGATAGCGGTTTCGAGCGTCACGGGCAGCGCCTCGCGCAACTCGCGCATCTCCTCGGTGTCGTCCACCTCCACGGCCAGACGGCGGATCAACAGCTCGCTGGTGCCCTGGATTCGACCGTCCTTGATTTCGACGCGGACGTCCGCGTCGAGCTGACCCGTCTTGAGGTGATATCCGAGATACGTCGCCGCGTAGAGGGACAGCGCCGGCACCGTGACGTCCTCGACCGTGCCCGCCATCGAGAGCTCGATCAGCGGCTTGAACGGCTTGATCGTGCCTTCGAGCGACAGTTCACCGCGCTCGCCCAGCAAGCCTTCCAGCAGAGCCGGGCTCGGTTGGTTCGGGGCCGCGGAGTCCAGGTCTTCGATGCGCGCGACGGCGACGTCGAGCGTCAGCCGCAGCGTCGGATCCAGCGCCTCGTCTTCGAACACCACCTGTCCGCCACCCACGATCTCGATCAATCCCGCTCGAAAACGCATGCTTGGCGTCGAAGCTTCGGGCGCGGCTTCCGGCTCGCCGCTCGCCGACCGGTCCGTTCCGGCATCGAGCGCGTCGAGCGCCGGGACCGAGATCCCGTCCTTGTCCCGGTGGACACGGATGTCGGGCTTCTGGAGCACGATACGGTCGATCGCGACGTTTTCGCGGCCAATCGACATTCGATCGAGTACGAGCCTCTCGATGCTCGCCGAGGCTTGGCGGTCACCGGAGCGCTCCTCGTCGGCGGTCGCACTGTCGATCGCGATTTGCTCGAGCTGGATGGATTCGGCCCTGGCCGTGCCGTCCTCGTCGACCTCGAGCTTTGTCGCCTCGAGCGACCCGACCGTTGCCACCCGGCGGCCGGTCGACTGCACAAAGATCGCCACCGCGGTAGCCGCGACCCGGCCTCGAGGGATCGCGGGAATCGTCTGACCCGCCGCGAGATCCAGGCGGGCATGGCCACTCCACTCCAACATGTCGTATTCGGCGCGCCGGTCCGCAAGCGCGTCGGTCAGTTTGGCGCCCCGCGTGGAGGCGCTGCCCTGCGCGTCCATCGCGCCTTCGCCGGTCAGCGCAACCTCGCCCTGCCAATTGAATTGCTCGACGGAGAATATCCCGGCATCCGTCTCCCCGCCCACACCGCGCAGGATCAGCTCGCCCGACAGGTTTGCCGAGGTCTCTTCGGCTTCGAAGCGCAGCTTGCCGGCGGTCTTCCACTGGACTTCGGTCGCCTGTACTCGCGTCTGTGGCGCGATCTCGGCCATGACATCCTGGCCGGTCAGGGTACCGTCCATGTCGAGGGCGCCGTCATAGCTAAGTGTTCCCGACCAGGCGAGATTTCCTGCGCCATACCGCTCGCCGCCGGTATCGAGCCGCATGTCGGAACCGACCAGATCCCCATCGAATCCGATTTCGACAGCTCCGTCTGACGCAACTGACACGGTCAGCGATCCGTCCGCTCCGACCGTGCCCAGCGGCGCCGGAAGACCGGATTGAGCCAGCATCTGTTCGAGATCGCTCAAATTCAGCCCTGCAATGCGCAAGCGGGTCTCGCCGGCAGGTCGGTCGGCGAAAGGCCGCCCTTGGGCGTCCAGATCGATGGCGCCCGACGCCACAGTACCGGACAGGCGCAGCCCGGTCGGCTGCTCCGGATCCCAGACGATTGCTCCGGAGAGAGCGAGTTCGGACAGCTCGAACTCACCCTGATGCTCCCCCAGGCGATATCGAATGCGCGACTCGCTCACCTGCGCTTCGCGCACCGCGACGCGCCATTCGGCGTCGGGCGGTCCGCTGTCGGCGCCCAGCGTGAAGGGTGGAATGGCGAGCCCCTCAGGGGGCCCGACGACCACCGTTACCCAGCCTTCCTGGAAGCTCAGCCTTTCGACCAATATCCGTCGATCGAACAGCGGCCACACGGCGAGCTGCGCCTCGATACGTCGGGCCTCGTGGACGGTCTCGCTGCCGCTGACGACCGAAACATGGTTGAAGGCAATCGCGAGATCGAACAGGTCGATCTCGGCGTCTCCTATGGACACGTGTTGCGCGCCCATGTCCGTGAGCGCGCGTACCGCGGCGTATTCTGCGGCGCGAGGAAGTGCGAGATATAGCGTCCCAAGGACGGCGACGACCGCGATGACAGCGATCGCCCACCAGCGCCGCAGCACGCGGAGCCGCCGGGCCCACGATTCAAGCCAGCGCTTTGTCGGTTCGGTCATGGTTTCTGTTGGTGCTTGGTCGGTCTCCGTGCACAGCGTCGACCGAAATTATACGGCCGATCGGCGCGATCGCGAAATCGCCCGGGAGGCAAGCGCGGCGTCGTGGCCCGCTCCGTAGCCCTACTCTGCCGGCTGGACCGTCCGTCCGGGGCCGCGGCCGGTCAAGCGCGCCAGGTCCCCGCCGACGCCCAGCAGCGCGGGCACCACGACCAGCACCATCAGTGTCGCCACCAGCAGGCCGAACACGATGGTGATCGCCATCGGGATCAGGAACTGCGCCTGCAGGTCGGTTTCGAACATCAGCGGCGTCAGGCCGCCGATGGTCGTCGTGGTGGTGAGGATCACGGCGCGGACGCGGTCGCACGCACCGCCGACGATGGCCTCCATCAGGGACTGGCCGTCCGCGAGCCGCTCGTCGATCACGCTGACCAGGATGATCGAGTTGTTGACCACGATGCCGGCGAGGCCGATCAGCGCCACCATCGACAGGATGGTCAGGTCGAAGCCCAGCAGCATGTGTCCCACGACCGCGCCGACAAAGCCCAGCGGGATGATCAGCATCACCACCGCCGGCCGCGCATAGCTGCCGAACACCCAGGCCAGGATGATGAAGATGGTGATCAGGCCGACCGCGGCCCCGCCGCGCATGTCGGCGAAGGTCTCCTCCTGCTCCTCCGACTTGCCCTTGAACACGAACGACGCGCCGTGTTCCTGAGCGATGTCCGCGAGGCCGTCCTCGAGCAGCGCCCCGGTCACCTCGTTGGTGGTCGTCACGCCCAGGTCCAGCTCGGCGGTGATCGCGACCTGGCGCCGGCCGTCCTCGCGGCGAATGCGCGCGAACCCGGTGTCCTCGCGCAGCGTGACCACGGAACTCAGTGGCACCTCGGCGCCGCCGGGACCGCGCAGGTACAGGCTGTCGAGTGCCGCCAGGTCGACCATCCGGCGCGGGTACTGGACCCGGATCTCGACCTCCTCGTCGCCGCGGGCGAAGCGTTTGGCGATGGCGCCCTGGAACGCGTCGCGCACCTGACTCCCGACACTCTGAGTGGTGAAGCCCATGGCGCGGCCGCGCGGCGTCAGCTCCAGCAGCGTCTCGATCTTGCCGTAAGGCAGGTCGTCCTCGATGTCGCTGACCCCGGGATAGCTGCCCAACAGTGCCTTGACCTCGGCCGCGGCCTGCTTGAGCGCCTGAATGTCGTCGCCGGTCAGCCGCACGTCGACATCGCGTCCCGGGGGGCCGGCCTGCGCCGGACGGACGGTAAAGCCGACGAGTCCGGGCAAAAGCCGCGCGCGCTCGCGCCATTCCCGCATCACCTCCGCCGCCGTGATATCGCGCTGCTCCGTCCCGACCAGCTCGACCGTCAGCCCGCCGGCATGGTCGCCCGTGACCGGATTGGCCGTGGGGCCGAGGCCGACATTGACGCCGATCGTCGCCAGCGTGAACTCGA
The DNA here is from genome assembly GCA_964569105.1 of uncultured Alphaproteobacteria bacterium. Lineage (GTDB taxonomy): Bacteria > Pseudomonadota > Alphaproteobacteria > CAZMTC01 > CAZMTC01 > CAZMTC01. The sequence continues at coordinate 29,016 of CAZMTC010000002.1, forward strand.
TCAGTGCGCCCTCTCCGCCGGTCAGCGCCTGTTCGGCGTCGGCCAGCGCGCGCTCCAGCTCCTCGATCTGCCGGCTCGTGACATCGCGCGGCGTGCCGGCCGCGAACTCGACATTGCCGTAGAACTTGTCGACCTCGGGCGCCGGAAAGAACACGAAGCCCACGCGCCCGCCGGCGACCACCCCGAGTGCCAGGACGAACGCGGCCAAAGCGGTCGCCAGGGTCGCATAGCGATACTCGACCGCCTTGGCCACGAAGCGCGTGAACGGACCGTCGCGGAACGCCTCGAAGCGGCGGTCGAAACCCGCGCGCAGGCGGGACGGCCGCGGCTGCAGCCCGGTCAGCCATTGCCGCGCCCTCGCCCCGGCCGCCAACACGTCGCGACCGGTGAGCGTGTGGTGCAGATGACCGGGCAGCACCAGGAAGCACTCGATCAGGCTGGCGACGATGATCGAGACGATGACCAGCGGGATCGCCTGGATGATCTGGCCGATGACGTCGGAGATCATGAACAACGGCAGGAAGGCGGCAATGGTGGTCAGCGACGAGCTGAGCACCGGCGCGGCCATGCGCCCGGCTCCCCGCTCCGCCGCTTCCAGCGCCGGCAGCCCGCCGCGGAAGCGCGATTCGGTATGCTCGCCCACCACGATGGCGTCGTCCACGATAATGCCCAGCGCCATGATCATGCCGAACAGCGAGACCATGTTGATCGACTGGCCGGACGCGAGCATCACCACCATCGTGCCCATCATCGACACCGGAATGCCCATCGCGACCCAGAAGCCGACGCGGACCCTGAGAAACAGGAACAGGACCGCCAGCACCAGCACGAGGCCGCCCGCGCCGTTCTTGAGCAGGAGCTGGATGCGGCTGCGGATCAGGTCGGCCTGGACGTCGTACTGCTCGACCGCCAGATTGCGCGGTAAAGACGGCGCGACCTCGGCCAGGTAACCGTCGACGGTGTCGGCGAGCTCGAGCGCATCGGCGTTGGTCGAGCGCTGGACGTGCAGCTCGACCGCCGGGTGGTCGCCGCGCCGCAGCGTGATCCCGCCCTCCTCGAAGCTTTCGCTGACCTCGGCAACGTCGCGCAGGAAGACCTTCTGACCGCCTTCCAGCGACTTGATCTCGATGCCGGCGATCTCCCGCGCGGTGGTCAACTGGCCTTCGGAGCGGATCTGTCGCTCGACGGCCCCGGCCGTGTCGCCCGAGGGGATGTCCTGCGAGATGCTGGCGATGCGCTCGGCGACGTCGCCCAGCGTCATGTCGAGCCGGCGCAGCGTCTCGGGCAGCACCTCGACCCAGATCTCCTCCTCGCGCTTGCCCGCGATGTCGACCTTGTCGATGCCGCGCGTCAGCAGGTCGTCGCGCATCTCGGTGGCGAAGGCGTTGAGCGCCTCCTCCGAGTAAGGTCCGGAGAGCACGACGCGCGAAATGCTGTCGTAGCGCGTGAAGCGCTTGATGACCGGCCGTTCGCTGTTCTCGGGCAGGGTCGTGACCTGGGCCACCGCGTTCTCGACATCCGACAGCGCCTTCTGCATGTCGGTGCCCGCCTCGAACTCGACCGCCACCGCGGCCCGGCCCTCGAAGGAGGAGGAGGTGACCGTGTCGACGCCGTCGAGAAACCGCACCTCGGGCTCGATCGCCTGGACCACGTTGTCGTCCAGATCCTCGGCGCTGGCACCCGGCCACTGGACCGACACGGTGACCACGTCGATGCCGAAATCGGGGAAGAACTGGGTGGTCATGCGGCCCAGCGCGAACAGCCCCAGCACCAGCATCAACGTCATCAACAGATTGGCCGCCGTCGGGTGTCGGGCGAAAATCGAGACCGGAGAGAGGCCGCCGCGCCCGCTCACCGCACGTCCACCTTCACGCCCGGGCCGATCTGCGCGAAGTCGGTGGTGACGACCAGCTCACCCTCGTCCAGCGCGCCGGTGACCAGCAGATCGGCGCCGTCGCGGCCGACGATCTCGACCGCGCGCGCCTCGAGCCTGCCGTCGACGACGACATACACCGTCGCCGGATTGCCCCCGCCAGCCTGCCGTGCCGCCGCGCCGAGCGGCCGGTGCACGGCCACGTCGGGCAGCCGCGTCACGCCCTCGAACCGGCGGTCGGGCATGCGCACCTCGACGAAGGTCCCGGGCCGCAGGAAGGTGTCGAGATCGAGGCCGTGGATGCGGGCGTAGGCCTCGACGCCGCCGCTCGCGGGGTCGAAGCGTCCCGACACCCGCTCGATGGTCGCGTCGAATCGAGAGTCATGCGCCGCCGCGCGCCAGATCACAATCGCGCTCGCCCCGACCACGCCCTCGCGCGCCGCCAGTCGGCCGTAGGCGTCGTCGGGCATGTGGAAGCGCGCTTCCAGCGTATCCGCCTCGACCAGCGTCGCCACCGGGTCGCTCACCGAGACGCGCTTGCCCATGGCCGTGTCGGCCTCGACCACGAAGGCATCGAACGGCGCCACGAGGCGTGTGTCGGCCAGATCGCGCTCGGCGCGCGCGAGCGCCACCTCGAGCCGCTGGATCACTGCGACCTGTTGAGCGATGCGCGCCTCGAGCCTTGCGATGCCCTGTTCGCGGGCAATGAGCTGCTGCTCCTGCTGAGCGAATGCGACGCGGGCGTCGTCGAGCGACTTCTGGGTGCCGGAGCCCTTGGCGCGCAGCGCCTGGGCACGTTCGACGTCGCGCCGGCGCAACTCGATCAACGCCCGGTCCTGCTCGAGCGCCTTGCGCTCGGCCGCGAGATCGCTCTCGAACTCGCGGAGCTGCGCCTTGGCCTCGGCGAGCTGGGCCTCGGCCTCGGTCACCGCCGACTGGAACTCGAACGGGTCGATCGCCAGCAGGAGCTCGCCGCGGCGCACCGTGCCGCCATCTTCGAAGTTGGCGCCGATCTCGACCACCGGGCCCGCGACCAGCGGACGGAGTTGCGCCTCGCGCGCGGCCACCACCTCGCCGTAGAGCCGCAGCTCGGGCCGAACCGTGCTGCGCTCGGCGGTCACGGCAGAAACCAGCCAGACCCGTTCCTCCACCGGCTTGCGCGGGATCTCGGGCCTGGTCGCGACCATCAGCGCGACCGCTGCTCCCGCCGCTGCCAGGATCGCCACCGGCAGCACGCGCTTGAGGAGCCGGCCCCGGTTCAAGCCGCGCATGCGCGGGCCGTGAGGCTCCTTCCCGGCCTCGCGGCTCGCGTCGTCACCTTGCTCGGTGCTGAGTCCTTCCACGCTCCGCTCCCGCCATCACACACGGCAGCCGCGACCATAGGGGAGCGCCACGTCATTTGGGAAGCTGGGAGCGCACCAAATCGTGTATCAGGCCGTAACGGTGCGGAGCGCCGACTCGAGCGCGGCGAGCGTGGCGTCGGTATCCTCGGGCAGCCCCACCGACAGACGCAGGAAACGCTCCCAGCCCGGATCGGCCCAGGCACGCACCAGCACGCCGTGCTGCAGCATCGCATTGGCCACGTCGGCCGCGGCCACGGGCAGCTCGACCGAGACGAAATTCGCCGCCGAGGGCAGCGGGTCGAGCCCCAGCGCGCGCAGCCCCTCCTCCAGCCGCCCGCGCTCGCGCGCCGCACTGTCGAGGATCATGCGCGCGTGATCCGGGTCGTCGAGCGCCGCCGCGACCGCCGCCTGCGCCAGTGCGTTGGCGTTGAATGTCGGCTTGAGCTTGAGGAAGGCCTGCATCGTCGGGTGGTCGCCGCACACGGCATAGCCCATGCGCAGCCCGGCCAGCGCGAAAGCCTTCGAGACCGTGCGCGAAACCACCCAGCCGCCGTCGCGCTCCATGGCCACCCTGACCGCGTCGGGCCCGCCGGCGTCGACGCCGAACTCGTGATAGGCATCATCGATGAACAGCAGCACATGGTCGGGCGTCTCGTGGACCACCCGGCGCAGCTCGTCCTCGGTGACCATCCCGCCCGACGGGTTGTTGACCGTCGAGATGTAGAGGATGCGCGTCTCGGGGGTCACCGCGGCGAGCAGCCCGTCGACGTCGTTCACCCCGTCGTCGCGCAACGGGATGATCGCCGCCTCCGCCTCGTTGACCGCTGCGGCGATCTGGTAGCCCTGGAACGACGGCGCCGGCATCACCGCTTGCGTTCCGGGCCCGAGCGCCATCCAGCCGCCCAGCGCGATCAGCTCGTCCGAGCCGTTGCCGAAGACCACCCGCCAGGGATCGACCCCCATCCGGGCCGCCAGCTTGGCCGCCAGCACCCGGGCGATCGGGTCGGGATACCGGTTGCCGGTGCGCGCCGCCTCCGCGATCGCTTCGATGACCCGCTCGGAGGGCGGATAGGGGCACTCGTTGAGCGACAGCGAGCGGATCACCGCCACGCCCTCCACCGCCGCCTTGTTGGGCGGGAAGCGGCGGTCGGCCATCGCCTTGATGTTGGCGCGCAGATAAGGCGCGCTCTCCGCAGGTCCGCTCATTGCGTGCTGGCCCCTCCCGATGCGAACGGCGGGTCATAGCAACGCCGCGCCCGACCGTCCAGCGGGCTACCCAGCCATGGTCAGGCCGCCCGAGACCGAGATCACCTGCCCGGTGATGAACGCCGCGTCGTCGCTGGCCAGAAAGGCGACCATGCCGGGGACGTCGTCGGGCTGGCCCAGACGGCGCAGCGGGATCGACTTCTCGAGCGCGGCGTAGATCTTCTCACCTGCAGGTCCTTCGTCGAGGAAGGACTGGAACAGCGGCGTCTCGGTCGGTCCCGGACACACCGCGTTGACCAGCACACCCGCGCGCGCCATCTCGCGCGCCATGGTCTTGGTGAAGGCGACGATGCCGCCCTTGCACGCCGAGTAGACCGCCTCGCCCGACGAGCCGACGCGACCGGCATCCGAGGCAATGTTGACAACACGCCCGCCCTCGCCGCGCTCGGACATGCGGCTGAGCACGACGTGGTGCAGGTTTATCGGGCCGCGCAGATTGATGGCGATGACCTTGTCCCAGAACTCGGGCTCGGTCTCGAGGAACGGCCGGAAACGATCCCAGCCGGCATTGTTGACCAGTACATCGACCGGTCCCAGCGCCGCCTCGGCGGCGTCGACCGCCGCGCGCACGGCTTCGAGATCGGTGATGTCGACCACCTGCACGTCCGTCTTCGCGCCCAGCTTGCCGGCCGCCTCGGCCGCGGCCTTCGTCTTGGCCTCGTCCATGTCGAACAGCGCGACATTGGCGCCCTCCTCGGCGAAGCGCTTGACGATCGCGCTGCCGATGCCGCCGCCCGCGCCGGTGACGATCACCGTCTTGTCCTTCAGTCCCCGCATCGTGCCTCCCCTCCGATTGCGTTTCCCTGGCTCAGACCGGCGACCCCGGCGGGAACTTCGGCTTGCGCTTCTCCTTGTGGGCGGCCAGGCCCTCGCGCGGCTCCGGGCCGTCCCAGCCGAGGAATTCGAGCCCCAGCGAGACGTCGAACTGCGGCCCCATGGCGCGCAGCCAGCCGTTGAGCGCGTACTTGGTAAAGCGGATCGCGGTCTGCGCGCCGCCGGCGAGCTTGGCGGCCACGGCGAGCGCCTCGTCCTGCACCTTGTCGTCGTCGACGCACAGCGAGACCAGTCCGAGCCGCTCGGCCTCCTCGCCGGTCAGCGGGTCGCAGGTCAGCAGATAGTACTTGGCCTTGGCCATGCCCATCAGCAGCGGCCAGATGATCACCGCGTGGTCGCCGGCCGCCACGCCCAGCCGCGTGTGGCCGTCGATGAGCTTGGCACCCCGTCCCGCGATCGTGATGTCGCAGCACATGCCCGCAGCCAACCCCGCGCCGACGGCGGGGCCGTTGAAGGCCGCGATGGTCGTCTTGCCGCAGTTGATGACGTTGTAGACGATGTCGCGCGCTTCCTTCCACGTGGTCAGCTTCGTCTCGTAGTCGTCCATGATCCGCTCGATCATGCCGAAATCGCCGCCGGCGGAGAACGCGTCCCCGTCGCCGGTGAGGATGGCGACGTTGACGTCCGGATCGGCGTCGACATCGCGCCAGATCTCGACCAGCTCACGGTGCATGGTCGCGTCGGCCGAGTTCAGCTTGCCCGGGTTGGACATCCTGATGCGCAGCACGCGCTCGGCGGGATAGTCGATCTTGAGCCGCTCGTAGGCGGCATAGCGGTCGCTCATAGCGTCTCTCCTCGGGCGTCCCCGTTTCAGTCGTTGACGTGCAGAACCAGCTTGCCGAACTGCTTGGCGGCGTCGAGATAGGCCAGCCCCTCGCGCGCCTCGTCGAAGGCGAAGCCGCGGTCGATGACCGGCGTGAAGTCGCCGCGCCCGGCGCACAGGAGCAGTCGGCGGAACTCCTCCTCGGTGCCCAGCGTGGCGCCCGAGATATGGAGCTGGCGGATGAAAATGCGCTGCAGGTCGGCCTTGGGATTGGGCCCCGAGGTGGCGCCGCAGACCACGATACGGCCGCCCCGGACCGCGCAGCGCAGCGACGTGCCCCAGGTCGCCTCGCCGACATTCTCGACCACCAGATCGACGCCGCGGCCGCCGGTGATCGCCATGACCCGCTTGGCGACGTCCTCGTCGCGGTAATTGATCGTCTCGTCGGCGCCGAGCTCCCTTGCCCTTTCCAGCTTCTCTCCGCTCGACGAGGTGACGATCACCATGGCGCCGGCGAGCTTGCAGAACAGCATCGCCGCCAGCGACACGCCGCCGCCCACGCCGTGGATCAGCACGCTGTCGCCCGGCCGCACCTGTCCCTGCGTCATCACCATGCGCCATGCGGTCAGGTAGGCGGTGGGCAGCACGGCGGCCTGCTCGAAGCTCAGCCCCTCGGGGATCGGATAGGCACTGTGCGCCGGCATGCAGACGTAGTCGGCGAAGGCGCCGTCGATGTGCTCGCCCATGATCTTGCAGTCGAGGGTCAGCATGACGTCGCCCCGGCGGACGAACTCGTCGTCGCCGAAGCGCAGCGGGTAGAGCACGACCGCGTCGCCCACCGCCGGCGTGGTCACGCCCTCGCCGACCGCGTCGACCACGCCGGCACCGTCCACGCCCAGGATCAACGGCAACTCGTGGGTGATGCCCGCGCCGGTGTCGCGCATGTAGAGGTCGACATGATTGAAGCCGCCGACCTTGACCTTGACCCGCACCTCGCCCGGCCCGGGCTCGGGCGTCGGCCGCTCGCCGACCACCACCGAATCCGTCTGGCCGTGGCTCTGGATGTACACTGCGCGCATCGCCCCTCCCGCTTTTGTCCTATTATCGATGCGATATTGTCTAAATTTCAGGGTTGTCGTCTGGAGATTATCATGTACGCCCGCGCCGAATCGGCAGCCTTAGCAGGCCGCGGGCGAGCAGCGAGTCGGACCAGGGCGGGTCGTCTTCGGCCAGCGTGAACGCGCCGAGCCGTTCGACCAGGCGCGGGAATGCGACCTCGCCCTCCAGCCGCGCCAGCGGCGCTCCGATACAGAAATGGATGCCCCAGCCGAAACTCACATGGCGCGAGGCGTCCGGGCGGCGGATGTCGAACCTGTCGGGGTCCTCGAACACCTCGGGATCCCGATCCGCCGCGGCGTTGAGCAGGAATACCCGGTCGCCCTTGCGGATCGTCTTGCCGCGCAGCTCGAAATCCTGCGCGGCGACACGCACCGTCGACAGCGACGGACCGTCCCAGCGCAGCATCTCCTCCACCGCATTGCGCACCAGCTTGATGTCGCCGCGGTGAGCGCGCAGGTCCGCCATCTGGTCGGGAAAGCGCGCCAGCGCCATCGAGCCGTTGCCGAGGAGCTGGGTCGTGGTCTCGTGGCCTGCGAACAGCAGCAGAATACAGGTCGCCACCAGCTCGTCGACGGTCAGCTTGTCGCCGTGCTCCTGCGCCGCTATCAGTCCCGAGGTCACGTCCGAGGCCGAGCCTTTGCGCCGGTGCTCGTCGAGCAGCTTGCCGAAGTAGTCGGTCATCTCGGCGATGCCCTTGGCGGCCAGCTCGTAGCGCTCGGGATTGGCGCGCGAGGTGAGAACGAAAGTCGCCAGCTTGTCCGACCAGTCCTTGAGCAGGCCGACATCCGCGCGCGGCACGCCCATCAATTCCGCGATCACCGTGGCCGGCAGCGGATAGGCGAAATCGGCGATCAGGTCGATCTCGTCGCGCCCCTCGAGGCCGTCGAGCAACCCGTCGACGATCTCCTCGACCCGCGGTCGCAGCCCTTCCACGGCGCGCGACGTGAAGGCCTTGTTCATCAGCCCGCGCAGCCGCGTGTGGTCGGGCGGGTCGTTGAACACCGCCCAGTGCTCGAGCGTGTCGCCCAGCAGGCGCACGTCGTCCTTCTCCAGCCCGCCGAATTGCTGCACGAAGGGCCGGATGCGGTTCGCCGACAGGCGCTTGTTGTCCTTGAGCCCGGCCTGGACGTCGTCGAAACGGCTGACCAGCCAACTGCGCAGCCGCGGGTCCCAGTGGACCGGGTCGTGCGCCCTGAGCTCGGCGAATGCCGGGTATGGGTCTGCCACCACTTCCGGGCGGCGCAGGTCTATGTCTATGGTCGTCGTATCCGCAGTCATGGCGCCTGCGTAGCGCGCAGGCTCCGGCTGTTCAAGCTCGGCCCGTTCACGGGAGGCATGCAATGAACCGGCTGCCACTGCGCGAGATCACCGACGACGAGGTCGAGACCTTCTGGGGCGACGGCGTCGTTTTCCTGCCCGGCCTGTTCGATGCCGAGTGGGTCAAGCGCATGAAGGGCGCCTTCGAATGGCAGATCGGTCATCTCGGCCCCTACGGCCGTGACTACAACCCAGAGGGCGAAGCCGGGGCGTTCTACATGGATCTCGGCATGTGGAAGCGCTCCGACGATTTTCACGCCTTCGCCATCGAATCCCCCGCACCCGCCATCGCCGCGCGCATGCTGGGCGCATCCAAGGTCCACCTCTACGACGACCAGCTGTTCGTGAAGGAGCCGGGCACCAACTACGCCACGCCGTTCCACCAGGACTGGACCTACTTCCACTTCGACGGCCGCCAGATCTGCGGTATCTGGTTCACGGTGGACGAGGTCGGTCCTGAGGACGGCGCGCTGGGCTACGTCCGCGGCTCGCACAATTGGGACCGCTCGTTCCGTCCGGTGCCGATCGGCGGCGGCAAGTCGTCCGACCTCTACGCGGCCGAAGGCAAGGGCAGCGACGACGGACTCGAGGTGCTGCCCGACATCGAGGCCGACCCCGACAAGTACGACCTGGTCTATTTCGACTACAAGCCGGGCGATTGCTCGATGCACCACATCCGCACGATCCACGGCTCCAAGGGCAACGCCTCGACCGACAAACGCCGCCGCGCCGTCACCGTGCGCTACTGCGGCGACGACGCCACCTTCCTGCGCCGCCCCTACGCCCCAGAGCAGGGGCACAGGCTGGACCTGAAGGACGGTGACCCGATCGGTGGCGACGATTATCCCAAGGTCTGGCCAAGGTGACCGCGGGCGCCATATCGCCTAGGATCGCCTCAACCCCATCCGAGGACATGCCATGACCGACGTCTACCTGATCGGTGCCTACTCCACCGCCTTCGGACGCTTTCACGAGCGCAGCTACCGCGACCTCACTCGCGAGGCCTATATTGGCGCGCTCGAGGACGCCGGTCTCGAAACCGGTGACGACATCGAGTTCGGCTGGTTCTCCAACTGCGGCATGTGGGTCGACGGCCAAGCCTGCATCCGCGGCCAGGTGTGCTTCACGCCGCTGGTGCGCGAGGGATTGTTCCCCGAGCGCGTGCCCATGATCAACGTCGAGGGCGGCTGCGCCAGCGCCCAGATGGCGCTGCACGGCGCCTGGAAGGACATCCGCTCGGGCGAGCACCGGCTGTCGCTCGCCATCGGCGTCGAGAAGCTGTGGAACCCCGACGACCGCGCCAAGACCAAGCGCGCCTACGAGGCCGGCATCGACTGCATCGACCCGCAGGAATGGCGCGACTACTACGCCGCCGCGGGCGAGACCGCGGGCAAGCCGTTCGAGCAGAGCGAGGACCGCACGGTGTTCATGGACACCTACGCCATGCAGGCCGCCTACCACATGAAGCGCTGGGGCACGACGCGCGAGCAGATCGCCTTCGGCGCGGCCAAGAACCACAACAACGGCGCGCTCAACCCCAAGGCCCAGTATCGCTTCCAGCTCACCCCCGAGGCCGTGCTCGAGGACCGCGAGGTCAGCTACCCGCTGACCCGCGCCATGTGCTCGCCGGTGGGCGACGGCGCGGCTGCGGTGCTGCTGTGCTCGGAGGACTTCCTCGCCGCCCAGCCGCAGGCGGTGCGCGACCGCGCCGTCAAGGTCTCGGCCAGCGCGCTGTCGGGCGGCAAGTACCGCGACCTCGACGAGCCCAGCCTGAGCCGCACTGCGGCCCGGAAGGCCTACGCCATGGCCGGCCTGAAGCCCTCGGACATCCACGTCGCCGAGGTCCACGACGCCACCTCCTTCTGCGAGATCTACCAGGCCGAGATGCTGGGCTTCTGCGACGACGGCCAGGGCGGCCCCTTCGTCGGCGCCGGCGAGACCGCCATCGGTGGCCGCATCCCGATCAACACCTCGGGCGGGCTGGTCTCCAAGGGCCACCCGGTGGGCGCCACCGGCCTGTCCATGATCTCCGAGCTCGCCGCCCAACTCCGCAACGAAGCCGACGACCGCCAGGTCGAAAACGCGCGCATCGCGCTGTCCGAGAACGGCGGCGGCGTCATGGGCTTCGACGAGGCCGCCTGCTCGGTGACGATCCTGGAGCGGACCCACTAGGCCGCGGGCGATGGGCCGGCCCTCGTCGGCATCTTCGGGTCGGCCGGTCGTGACGGCGGCGGACTTGGCGGTTGCTTGCGCGCACGAAGCGGCGTTTGATCCCTGGCGGCGGGCCGCGACCCCGCACGGCTGCGCCGGGCGAGCAGGAGACGACACGACGACAAGAGGGGGAGCGCCGTGCCCGAGGGAAACATCGTCACCCAGGTCTTTCTGCCGATCTCGCTGGCCTTCATCATGTTCAGCCTCGGGTTGGCGCTGAAGGTCGCCGACTTCAAGCGGGTCGCGGTGCAGCCCAGGGACTTCCTGGTCGGTGCGGTCAGCCAGATGGTGCTGCTGCCGCTGGTCGCCTTCGGCCTGATCCACCTCTGGCCGATGGACCCGGTGCTGGCGGTGGGCGTCATGATCCTGGCGGCCTGCCCGGGCGGCGTCACCTCCAACCTGCTGACCCATCTGGCGCGCGGCGACACGGCGCTGTCGGTCTCGCTCACCGCCGTGATCAGCGTGGTCTCGGTCTTCACCCTGCCCTTCATCGTCGGCGGCTCGATCGTCTACCTGATGGGCGCCGAGGCGCCGCGGCTCGACATCGGCCGGACCATCGTCGGCGTGTTCGCGATCACGACCGTGCCGGTGGCGCTGGGCATGCTGGTCAACGCCCTCGCGCCGCGTTTCGCCGGCCGGTTCGAGCGCATCGCGCGGCACATCGCCACCGTGCTGTTCATCGTCATCGTGCTGGGCGCGATCTATTCCGAGC
>CAZMTC010000002.1:40463-46640 GCA_964569105.1 uncultured Alphaproteobacteria bacterium
CGCACATCGTCGATTACTTCATCCAGGCCGGGCCGGCGACGCTCGCGCTCAACCTCGCGATGATGCTGATCGCATTCGGCCTCGCCACCGGCTTCGGGCTGGGCACGCGCCAGCAGACCGCGATCACCATGGAATGCGGCCTGCAGAACTCGACGCTGGCGATCTTCGTGGCCGCGACGCTGCTGGAGAACCGCGCGATGACCGTACCCGGCGGCATCTACGGCCTGCTGATGTTCGCTACCGCCGGCGGGTTCCTGGCCTGGTCGCTGCGCCGGACACCCGCGGTTCAGCCGGCGTGACATCCGGCGCGACGATCAGATGTCCATCACCGCGATCAGGTCGCCCTCGGCAACGGTATCGCCCTCGGCCACCGCGATCGACCTGAGAGTTCCGGCGGCGGGCGCGGAGATCGGGATCTCCATCTTCATCGACTCGACGAAGACGATGGGATCCTCCTCCGCCAGGCTGTCGCCCTCCGCCGCCACGATTTGGGCGACACGTCCGGCGATCTCGGTCCTGATCTCGGTTTCGGCCAAGGCCCCCTCCTCTGCTTGGATTCGGTTTCAGACATGGCTCGGCCACGCCGCCATCCGATGCTCGCCGATGCCGACCGCAGGCCCGCAGATCCTGGACATGCATTTCGCCGGCCAAGATCAGCGTAGATAGAAACCGACGGGCAGGACGAGCTCGAGCCGGTCACGGTCGAGCCCGGCGGGAAACGGCGGCAGCGGCTGGACCCGGCGCATCAGCGCCTCGACCTCTCGGTCGAGTTCGGGATCCCCGGAGCTGTCGTCGATCTCATATGACAGAACGGTCCCACTGCGCGCCACAACGAATCGCAGTTGGACCGTACCTTGGGCGCCGCGTCTGTATGCGTCGTGCGGGTAGTGCTTGCGCCGGTTGAACTCCGACTGGACCGCCAGGAGATAGCCGCGCACCACGCCGTCGAGACCCTCGCTCCCCCGCTCGCCCGTGCGTCCGACGGCGTCGAACGAGCCAGGGTTGTACAGCGAATTGACGGCCGCCAGCGGCTGAGCGGTCGAAGTTGCATCGCCTTGGCCGACCGGTTCTGTCCTGGCGTCCCGGTGAGTGGGCTCCGGCGGCGCCGCCAGCTCGCTCTCGGCCGGCGGAATATCGGGTTTCTTGACCGGACGCTCGGCCAAGATCGGCCCTGCGGTCGTCTGCTCGGCCGATCGCGTCAGATCGGCGGCGGGGAGATCCGGAATGGCGATGGTGTCGACCGCCCCCGCCTCGTCCGCCGCTGCATTCGGCGCTGCCGCGCCCTCCGCCGCAGCGGCCGTGGAAGGCTCGGCGGGGGCCGGGACAGCCGCCGCCGCCACGGCGCCCGGTTGGTCGACGCCATGGCGCAGCGACAGCGACACGCCGCCGCCACCCGGGTCCGAGGTACCCGGCCGCGTCGACACGAAGGCGTCGAGCGCCAGCGCATGGACCCCGGCGGCTAGAAGCAGCGCAACACACCACTGTGGCCAGCCGATACCGGACATGACCTATTCCGCGATCCCTGCACGCGACTCGCGCACCGACGCAAGGTCGATGCTGGGTTCGTCACCCGACACGCCGGCCGTGAACACGCGGGTGACCGCATCCTCGATGTCACCGGCCACGCCGTCCACCACCCGGTCGAGAACATGGAAGGCGGCCATGGCCGGGATCGCCACGCCCAACCCCACGGCGGTGGTGAGCAGCGCTTCCCAGATGCCGCCCGAGAGCACCGCCGGATTGACCCGGTTGCCCGCCCCCTCGAGCGCCTGGAACGCGTCGATCATGCCGAGGACCGTGCCGAACAGGCCGAGCAGCGGGCTCAGCGCGGCAATGACCTCGAGCGGACGCAGCAGCCGACGGAGTTGCGCGAGTTCGCGCGCCGCGACCCGCTCGACCTCCTCGCGCAAGAGCGCGGAGGTAGCGCCCATCCGCCCTACCCCCCGGATCGCCGTGTCGAGGACCGGGGCGGCGGGATGGCGGTGACGGCCGAGCAGCGCGAGCGCCTCGCGCTCACGCCCGGCGCGAGACAGCTCGACCACCTGTCCGACGAACTCGCGGTGCCACAGGCGCACGTTCCAGAACTGCCACAGCTTGAGCAGCACGATGGCTAGCGCGAAGACCGACATCAAAAGCAGCACGGCCACGACCGGCCCGCCCAGGGCGATCAACCCCGTATCGGCCGCCGACGCGAGCGCGTCGGGACTGGGCGTCTGGCCCGCGGCTGGTGCATCCGGGTTCATGCGCGGCCGGTCCTTCGCCGGGATTGGACTCGGCCCGAAGATACCCGCGTCGCCGGCGCAAGGCCATGCCCGCTCGCCGCCTGCGCTCAGCCGCGCGTGTCGCCCGGTTTCCGAACGGTGGGGCCGAGGCTCTCGATCACGTCCGACGCGTCGTAGGCTCGGGGCTCGCCTTCGGGCTTGGGTCCATCGCCGATGACGACCTCCGCACTGGCGGTGTAACGCTCGATCTTTTCGACCATGGAGACCGCGTAGGGCGGCCCGTAGGAAAAGGGATGACGATCGTGGAACGGGTGATAGTAGGGCGTCAGCGGGTCATAGTCCGCGACGTAGGTGGTTTGCGCGTCGAGCGACCGTTCGACCACGACGAAGTGGTCGCCGCCCTGCTCGAGCGTGAGCTCCGCCGCGCGATAAAGGAGATAGGATTCGACGGTGTCGCGGGAGGTGACGGAATTGCCGGCGAAGCTGACGCGCCAGCGCCCCTCCTCGATGCGCTGTTGCGAATAGCCTCCGGCGACATCGGCGCTGCCGGCCGGGACATAAGGTGTAGGGCCGGCACCGGCACATGCAGCCAGCAGGACCGTCAAACCGACAACAGCCGTAATTCGGATCATATCGTCGTTTCTCGGACGGCGCCGTTCTCGCACCGGCGCTCCGCCTCAGCCCCAGCGTCGAGATCGGGGCGGCAGGTATTCTCGCACGTAAAAGCTGCCCGCGGCGATGGCGACGATGGCCGGTATAAGGACGTGATATTGCAGGATGACGGCGGCGAGCATCGCGAGTTCAGGGACCTGGGTTGCGCTGGTAGCCTACGACGTTCTTCGTGGAAGGACTTATGTCGAATGCGTCCGATTGTGATTGGCAAAATTGCCGCACCTGCAGCAACTATCCTTGTATAATGGTCGGTGGAGCGCTGGGGTAAAATGGGCCTTCCGGCGCACACGTGTTTGGTGCGCCCGCATGCGGTATTCTGCTCCGAGCCCAACGACCCTGTGAGCGCGCATGGCCCGCAAGCCCGATATTCCCGCCACCCGAGAGGTTGCGTCGCAGGGCGCCAGCGCGACCGATATCCTGGTCCTGATCGGCTTGCCGATCCTCGGCACCCTGTCCTGGCTGCTGCCGCAGTCGGCGTGGCCGCGCGTGTGCCGTGTGTTCGCCGGCATCGCCGCGCGGGTCCAGGGTCAGTCGATGGCCGGCATGGAACGGCAGATCGCCGCTGCCGTGGGCGGGCGCCCAGCGGCTCTGAACCCGGCCAAGACGGTACGCGCCAACGTCGCCTGCCGCATCGAAACCGAGATGCAGATGCTGCGCGAGTACCGGCCCGACGGCCTCCGTCCGAAGATCGATATCGAGGGGCTCGATCATCTCACCGAGGCGCTGGGCCGCGGGCGCGGCGCCGTGCTGTGGGTCGACTACTTCGCCTTCGCCAACCTCCTGGCCAAGATTGCCATGCACCGCGCCGGCCACCCGCTGCACCATCTCAGCCACCCGCGCCACGGCTATTCCGAGACCCGGTTCGGCATGCGCTGGCTGAATCCCGTGACGGCGCGGATCGAGAACCGGTATCTGGCAGAGCGCGTAACACTGTCGCTGTCCAGCGCCGCGCGCGCCCTGCGCACACTACAGGGCCGGCTCGAGGCCGGACTGCCCGTGTCGTTCAGCGCCCGGCCCACCGGCAGCCAAGTGGTCGAAACACCGTTCCTCGACGGCATATTGCCATTGGCCAGCGGCGCGCCGGCGCTGGCGCACAGCGCCGGCAGCACGCTCCTGCCGCTGAGCGTGGTGCGCACCGCGCCGGGACGCTACCGCGCGGCCATCGAGCCGCCGCTGCCGCTCGACCCCGAAGCGCCGCGCAAGGAGGCGGTGCCGGCGGCGGCTCACGCCTATGCCAGGCGGCTGGAGCCCGTGGTCCTGCGCCATCCCGAGCAATGGCAGGGCTGGAGTATGGTGCTGGGGACCGGGATTTAGGTGTCCTCTCGCGGCCACAACTCGCGGCGGAAACGCACGACGAAAAACAGGGCCACGGCCGGTGCACACGTGGCCGCGGCGACGACCAGGGGCGCCGTCCATCCGAACAGGACGAAAATCGGGATCAGCAGCACGGCATCGTCCGGATCGAACCCGGCGCGCCCTCCGAGTTCCGCCGCGCGGGCGCCCTTCATCGCCTCCATGCGCATCACGATGAGTAGAACGGCCGCCACCGATACGCCGGCGACCATCCCCAACGGCAGCGCCCAACCGCCCAGGGCCGTGTCGCGCGCCGCGTAGCCCGCCGCAACCAGGATCAGGGCATTGACCAGGGTGTCAGAGATTAGATCAAGTTTGTGCCCGAAGTCGCTGAATTTCCTTGTCAATCTTGCTAGAACCCCATCGGCGCGATCGAGCAGCACCGAGAAGACGAAGACGCCGCATCCGATCCAGGTCCAAGGAGCCGAGCCGACCGCGATCAATGCCGCGGCGGCCAGGCCCGTGGCGAGGCGGAGCCAGGTGAGCTGGTTGGGCGTGACCGGGGTGCTCGCCAGCGCGCGAACGCCGGGCGTCACCGCGCGGTGGATCCAGGTGTCGTGCGAGATGGCCGCCTCCCATCGCGGCATGGTGAGACCGTGCGTGCCTGACTAGAATGCCGGCTCGCAACCCGCAACAAGAAATGCCGCCATGAACCGATACGCCTCCGATTCCGAGCGCGAGCTGCTGCTGACACCCGGCCCGCTGACCACGGCGCGCGCGACCCGCGAGGCGATGCTGCGCGACAGGGGCTCGCGCGACGGCGATTTCATCGCGATGACCGCGCGCATCCGGTCCCGGACGCTGGCCATCGCGAACGCATCGCCCAGCCATGTCTGCGTGCCCATCCAGGGCAGCGGCACCTTTGCGGTGGAGGCGATGCTGGGCACGATGGTGCCGGCCGGCGGCAAGGTGCTGGTGCTGGCGAACGGGGCCTACGGTCGGCGCATGGCGGCGATCTGCGGCCGAATTGGCCGCGCGCACCAGGTGATCGAGACGGACGAGGACACGGCGCCCGACCCGGCAACGGTCGATGCGGCATTGGCGGACGATCCAGGTCTGAGCCATGTGGCCGTGGTGCACTGCGAGACGACCTCGGGGATCCTGAACCCGGTCGAGGAGATTGCGCAGGCGGTCGCGGCACGCGGGCGGGCACTGCTGATCGACGGCATGAGCGCGTTCGGCGCGCTGCCCTTCGACGCGGTCGACGTGCCGTTCGCAGCACTGGCGGCCTCGCCCAACAAGTGCCTGGAGGGCGTGCCGGGCATGGCCTTCGTTCTCGCCGAACGGGATGCCCTGGACGCCGCCCGGGACCGGGCGCCGTCGCTGGCGCTGGACCTCTACGATCAGTGGCAGGCACTCGAGGCCAATGGACAGTGGCGTTTCACTCCGCCCACCCATGTGGTGGCCGCGTTCGACGCCGCGCTGGCCGCCCATGCCCGCGAGGGCGGCGTGGCCGCCCGCGGCGCACGCTACCGCGAGAATTGCGCGATCCTGGTCGAGGGCATGCGCGCACTCGGTTTCGTGCCCTACCTGCCGGCCAGGCGCCAGGCGCCGATCATCGTCACCTTCCACCGGCCCGCCGATCCGGGCTTCGATTTCGGGGCGTTCTACGATCGGCTCAAGGCGCGCGGCATCGTCATCTACCCGGGCAAGGTCACGCAGGCCGAGACCTTCCGCATGGGCTGCATAGGCGATCTGCGGCCCGAGGACATGCGGCGCGCGGTACGGGCTGTGGCCGAGGTGGTGGACGAGATGGGGCTGGAGCGCCTCGGACCCGGTTGAGAGGGTAGAGGTTCGCCATTTCGCGTGCCGACGGGCGCCGTCCGCCTTGGCCCGTATGGCGCGATCGCTCTCGAGCGCCACTCGCAGGGTATCCTGTCGATAGCAAATGGAATTGACCGGTTTTGGTAGCACATTGATTGACCGCTTC
>CAZMTC010000003.1:0-43751 GCA_964569105.1 uncultured Alphaproteobacteria bacterium
ATGGTCCGCGGCCAGCAGCTTGTGCGCGGCGGCGACCTCCTCCTCCTCGCCGGGATGGGTCGACGCGGCGAGCCAGACGGGCCGCTCTCCGACCGCCGCGCGCAACTCGTCGAGCGCCGCGGCGTCGGCCGGCAGCGGCGCCGCGGCGTGCTTGAGGTTGCCCACCGGCCGGGCATCGCGCGCGCCCAGCGCGGCGAAGCGCTCGGCGTCGGCCGGCGACTGCACCAGGCAAGGGTCGAAGGACGCGAGCAGCGTCCGCGCCAGGCCGGGAAAGCGACGCCAGCCGCGCAGCGAGCGTGCCGACATGCGACCGTTGACCAGCGCCATCGGGATACCGCGCACCGTCGTCTCGCGCACCAGGTTGGGCCACAGCTCGCTCTCCACCCACAGCGCCAGGTCGGGACGCCAGTGGTCGAGGAAACCGCGCACCCAGGGCAGCCTGTCGACGGGGACATACTGATGGAACGCGCGCGCGGGGAGCCGATCGGCCATGATCGCGGCGGAGGTCACGGTTCCGGTCGTGACCAACAGATGGGCACCGGGCAGCCGGTCGAGCAACGCATCGACCAGCGGCAGCGCCGCCACCGATTCGCCGACCGAGGCTGCGTGCACCCAGACCAGCGGACCGTCGGGTCGGATGCGGCCGGGAATACCCATGCGCTCGCCCATGCGGGCCGGGTCCTCCTTGCCGCGCCGCCGGCGCGCCATCAGCAGCCAGCGGATGCCCGGTCCGGCCAGCGTGGTGGCGAGGCGGTAGAGCGGCGCGATCATCGCCCGCGCGCGGCCGCCGCGTCGGATCCGGCCGGGGCGGCGGGCGCAGGCTCGATGGTCGCCTGGCCCACCAGGGCGTCGGCCTCGGCGGTGATGGCGTTGAGCCGCGCTTCGACCTCGCGCCGGCAGGCCTCCTGCGCATCGCCGTCGGCGTCGCGCGGCACGTGGATCGGCTCGCCCCAGACGAACACGCCGCGGCCGAATGGCCAGGGCACGATCATGCTATCCCAGCTTCCCGCGACCGAGCGCGGGCTGGCCGCGAAGGTGCCCGGAACGATAGGCGCGCCGGACAGCCGCGCCGCGGCGATTACGCCCATGCTCGCGCGCATGCGCGGGCCGCGTGGACCATCGGGGGTGATACCGACGCAGTCGCCGGCCTCCAGCGCGCGCAGCACGTTGCGCAGCGCTGCCGCGCCGCCCTTGCGGGTCGAGCCGGCGATGGTCCGGTACCCGAAGCAGCGGATGGTGCGCGCGATCAGCCGGCCGTCGCGGTGCTCTGAAATCATCAGATGGACCGCCATGCGCGGGTCCCACGATTTGGGCATCATTGCCAGCCGGCCATGCCAGAACACGCCGATGAAGGGCGTGCCGGCGCGCCAGAACCGCTCGGGGATCTCACGGCGCACCGTGTCCCAGCGGCCGGTGGCATGGACCAGACCGATATACCCGGAAATGGCGTTGGCGAGCACCGCGCGGCCGGCGCCGCTGTCGAGAATCCGGTTGCCCAGGCCCATGCCGCCGGTCCCGCCGGGTCAGGCGCGCGCGGCGTGGGCGACCGCCTGGGGCGCCGGTTCGCGCTGCATGGCGTGCAGCCGGGCGTAGAGACCGCCCTTCTCGAGCAGCTCGCCGTGGCTGCCCTCCTCCACTACGCGGCCGTCGTCGACGACGTAGATCACATCGGCGTCGGCGACGGTGGACAGGCGGTGCGCGATGACCAGCGTGGTGCGCCCGGCCATGAGCTGCTTGAGCGCCTTCTGCACCTGGCGCTCGGACCGGGTGTCGAGCGCCGAGGTCGCCTCGTCGAGCAGCAGGATGGGCGCATTCTTGAGCATGGCGCGGGCGATGGCGATGCGCTGGCGCTGGCCGCCCGAGAGCTTCTCGCCGCGGCCGCCGACGCGGGTCTCGTAGCCATGGGGCAACTGCTCGATGAACTCGTGCGCCGCAGCCATGCGCGCGGCCTCCACGATCTCCTCCCTGCTCGCACCGGGTTTGCCGTAGCCGATGTTGGCGGCGACGGTATCGTCGAACAGGCCGATTTCCTGGCTGACCAGCCCGATCGCGCCGCGCAGCGACGCGATGGTGACGTCGCGGATATCCTGGCCGTCGATGGTCACTCGGCCGCTTTGCACGTCGTAGTAGCGCGGGATCATGTTGAAGATGGTGCTCTTGCCCGCGCCCGAAGGGCCGACCAGCGCGGCGGTCCTGCCTGCGGGCACACGCAGCGACACGCCGCGCAGCGCCGTCTCCTGCTCGCCACCGTAGGAAAAATGGACGTCGTCAAACATCACCTCGCCGCGGTCGACCTCCAGTGGCTTGGCGCCGGGCTTGTCGACGATGGCCCGCGGCGTGTCGAGGATGTCGAACAGCCGCTGGGCGGCGGCCAAACCTTCCTGTAGCGCCGCGTTCAGGTTGGCCAGGCGCTTGGCCGGCTCGTAGGCAAGCAGGACCGCGGCGGTGAAGGAGAAGAAGGCGCCCGGCGTGCGCGCGCCGTCGATCACCTGATAGCCGCCGTAGAGCAGCACGGCGACGATTGCGAAGCCGCCCACCGTCTCGAGCAGCGGGTAGTTCAGCGAGCGCACCATCGCGGCGCGATAAGACAGCTCGAAGATGCGGTCGATCAGCCGGCGCGCCCGTTCGGTCTCGTAGCCCTCCATGCCGTATGCCTTGACGTGGCGGGCCCCGGCGAATGTCTCGTCGAGCTGAATGGTGAATTCGCCCATCTCCTCCTGCGTGTTGGCGGAGACGCGGCGCATCTTCCGCCCCAGCCGGTCGAGCGGGACGATCGCGGCGGGCGCCACGACTGTGCAGATCAGGGCCAGGATCCAATCCTGGTAGAACATCAGCGCGACCAGGAAGGCCAGCGTCAGCACGTCGGCCCCGATGCCCGAGAGCACCGAGGTGACCATCTTGCGCATCATGTTGATGTCGTTGTTGAAGCGCGAGATCAGAGTGCCGACCGGATTGCGCTGCAGGAACGCCATGTCGGCGCGGATCAGATGGTCGTAGAGCCGCGTCTGCATGTCGGCGAGGATGCGCAGGCCGACATAGTTCATCAGCATGAGCTGGCCGAAGAAGGCGCCGCCCTTGACGAAGAACATGATCAGGATCAGCACGGCGTAGAAGTGCAGCGCGGCATGGCCGCCCGAGGCGCCGAAGGTCAGGAACTCGGCCAGCTTGGACGGCATGAAGTCCGCGGCGCCGCTGATGTCGACGCCGCCGGTCTCGGCGGCGCCGGCGCCGTCGACGATGGGCTGGATCAGCCAGGCGAGCGCAGCGGTCGACACCGCGGTCAGTGCCATGAACACGAAGCCCAGGGCGACGCGCGAGATGTACGGGCGTACGTGCTCGCCGAGCAGACGCTTGACCAGGTGAACCGTCGCCTGGTCCAGCTTGACGGCGGGTTTCTTCTTCTTGCGCAAGGGACTGGCCCGGATATGGCGTTCGGTCTCGCGGACCATAGCACGCCATGACGCAGTGCGGAAACGACTGCGGCGGGACGCGTCAGGCCGCCGCGCGCGCGTCCCCGAACGGCGCCAGATTGTCCAGGAACATCCGCGCACAGGCGTCCCAGGAGTAGCCCAGCGCGAACTGCCGGCAGCGGTCGGGCGGAATCTCGAGCGCGGTGCGCGCGGCCCGGGCCAGATCCTCGTCGAGCACGCCAACATCGGTTCCGCCGATCACATCGATCGGGCCCGTGACCGGATAGGCGGCGACGGGCACGCCCGAAGCCAGCGCTTCGAGCAGAACCAGCCCGAAGGTATCCGTGCGCGAAGGGAAGACGAACACGTCGGCCGCGGCGACATGGCAGGCAAGCTCCTCACCGAACTTGGCGCCGGCAAAGCGGGCGTCGGGATAGCGTCGCGCCAGGGTCTCGCGCAACGGACCGTCGCCGACCAGGACCTTGGTACCCGGCAGGTCGAGCGCCAGAAAGGCTTCTATGTTCTTCTCCACCGCGACGCGGCCGACAAACATCCAGACCGGGCGCGGCAGGTCGAGCGCGTCCTTGGGGCGCGGCCTGAACAGCTCGACATCGACGCCGCGGGTCCAGCTCCGGATGTTGACGAACCCGCGCGCCTCGAGCGCCCGGCGCAGCGAGGCCGTGGCCACCATCACGCCGCTCGACGGGCGGTGGAACCGGCGCACAACCGCGTAGCTCCATGACACCGGGACACGGAAGCGCGCGTGTATGTACTCGGGGAACTTGGTGTGGAAGGCCGTGGTGAAGGGCAAGCCGCGGCGCAGGCAGTAACGCCGCGCCGCCAGGCCGAGCGGCCCTTCGGTGGCGATGTGGACGGCGTCGGGCCCGAACGCCTCGATCATCCGGCGCACCCCGCCCCACGGCCACAGCGCCAGGCGGATCTCGGGATAGGTCGGGCAGGGGATCGTGCGGAAGCGGTCGGGCGAGATCACCTCGACCGCGTGACCCTGACCCACGAGCGTGTCGCGCACGGTCGAGAGCGTGCGCACGACGCCGTTGACCTGCGGGAACCAGGCATCGGAGACGATGACGATGCGCATGGAGCGACGGCTCAGGCCGCCGGCACAGCGTCGACGGGCGTCGAGCGGGACCAGAACTCGAGCTGGCGCAACTCGACCCAGTGCAGGATCTCGAGACGGCCGTCCATGTGCTCCACCAACGCGGTGCAGCTCTCGACCCAGTCGCCGTCGTTGCAGTAGAGCACGTCGCCGATGCGGCGCATCTCGGCCTTGTGGATGTGCCCGGCGATGACGCCGTCGACCTTGCGCCGCCGCGCTTCGTCGGCCACCGCCTCCTCGAAGCGGCCGATATAGTCGACCGCGTTCTTGACCTTGTGCTTGAGGTAGGCGGAAAGCGACCAGTAGCTGAGCCCCAGCCGGCGGCGCGCGCCGTTGAGCACGTTGTTGAAGGCCAGAGCGACGTTATAGGCCCAGTCGCCGAGCAGCGCGAGCCACTTGGCGTACTTCACCACGGCGTCGAACTGATCCCCGTGGAGAACGAGGAAACGGCGTCCGTCGGCGGTGCGGTGGATGGCCTCGCCCACGACCAGCACCCCGCCGAGGCGAATGTCCGTGTAGTCGCGCAGAATTTCGTCGTGGTTGCCGGGCACGTAAATGACCTTGGTGCCCTTGCGCGCCTTGCGAAGAACCTTTTGGATGACGTCGTTGTGGCTCTGCACCCAGTACCAGGACTTGCGCAGCCGCCACCCGTCGATAATATCGCCCACGAGATACAGGTATTCAGATTCGGTATACCTCAGAAAATCCAGAAGGAACTCAGCATTGCAGCCGCGCGTGCCCAAGTGCACGTCCGATATCCAGATCGAGCGGAAGCGAAAGGGATCGCGGGGAGGAACAGACATCGCGTTCTGGCCGTCGCCGTTGCGCACCGAAGCCGTGGATACGAGTTATCCACAGGCTTACGCTGGAGCATTAGCAAGTCGCGCCGAGTCTGTTCGAGTGAATTATTTGTGAATATGTGGAGCCACTTTCGTAACAATAATGACATATCATCGCAATATTTCACGATCCACGGCGGGACAAATGGTCGAGGCCTCGGGGACCGTCGGTCTGCGGCGGATGCCGGGGCGCGGACGCCGTGTGCTGGTAATCTACAATCCGGCAGCCGGGTTCCGGCGGCGGCGGCGCTTCAATCAAGCGCTGCGGCGCCTGGCGACCCTGGACTGTCCGCTGACCGTGCGAGAGACGGCGGGGCCCGGCGAGGCCGAGCGTTTGGCGCTCGCGGCGCGGGGCGAGGAATGCGACGTCGTCGTCGCGGCGGGTGGGGACGGCACCATCAACGAGATCGCCAACGCATTGGCGGGCAGCGGCACGCCCATGGGCATCATCCCGTTGGGCACGGCCAACGTGCTGTCGTCGGAAATCGGCGTCGGGGCCGATCCGATGCTGGCTGCGGACACCATCGCCTTCGGTCAGCCGGGCGAGGTATTCCTGGGCCGCGCCGGCGATCGGCTGTTTTGCGCCATGGCCGGGGTCGGGCTGGACGCGCGGATCGTTGCGGGCCTCAGCCTTCGGCTCAAGCGGATGGTCGGCAAGGGGGCTTATGCCTGGGGTTGCTTGCGCGAGCTGGCGGCACTGCCCGGCACGGCCTACCGGATCGAGGTGAACGGGGAAACCAAGCGTGCTGCCTGGGTAATCGTCGCCAACGCGCATTACTACGCCGGTCGGTTCGTGGCCGCACCCGATGCGCGCCTCGACCTGCCCGCGCTGCACCTGGTGCTGATGGAACGGCCGGGGCGGTGGAACCTCCTGCGCTACGGCATGGCGTTCGCACTGCACCGGCTCCACGAGCTCGATGACGTCGAGACGATCCCCGCCCGCACGATCCGAATCGCCGGGCCCGAAGGCGAGCCGCTACAGGCCGACGGCGACCTGATCGGCCGCCTGCCGGCGGAAATCAGCGTCGCCGACGAGCGATTGACGTTGCTGTTCCCGCGGGCGTGATCGGGCGCAAGTGACCTAAAACGCGGCCTCGTCCATCGCCATCAGCGGGGCCGCGCCGGTCGAGATGGTGGCGGCGAGGGTCGAGGTCTCGGGCAGGACGCGCGCCATGTAGAACCGCGCCGAGGCGAGCTTGGCGGCGTAGAAGCCGGTCGGGTCCTCGTCAGCATGGCTCAGCGCCACCTTGGCCATGCGTGCCCACAGATAGGCGATGGCGACGAGGCCGAACAGGCGCAGATAGTCGGTGGCGGCGGCGGCCCCGTCCTCGGGGTCCTTCATGCCCTGCTGGGCGATCCAGGCGGTCGATTGCTGGAGGCGGGCGAAGGCCTTGGCGAGCGGCATGACGAACTCGGCCATCTCCTTGTCGGCCTGGTGCTCCTCGACGAAGCCCTGGACCGGGTGGAAGAAGCGGCGCAGCAGCCGGCCCATGCCGTCGGGCAGCTTGCGGCCGACCAGGTCGAGCGCCTGGATGCCGTTGGTGCCCTCGTAGAGCTGGGTGATGCGCGCGTCGCGCACGAACTGCTCCATGCCGTGCTCGCGGATGTAGCCGTGGCCGCCGAACACCTGGACGCCGAGATTGGCCGCCTCGAAGCCGTGGTCGGTCATGAACGCCTTCACGATCGGCGTCATCAAGGCGATGAAGTCCCCCGCCTCGGCGCGGACCGCCTCGTCGGGGTGCTTGAGCGCGACGTCGGACTCCTTGGCGACCCAGTAGGCCAACGCGCGGCAGCCCTCGGTCAGCGTGCGGATGCGCAGCAGCATGCGGCGCACGTCGGGATGGACGATGATCGGGTCGGCCGGCTTGTCCGGATGGACCGCGCCCTTGACCGAGCGGCCCTGCAGCCGCTCCTTGGCGTAGTCGCGCGCACCCTGATAGGCGGCCTCGGCCAGGCCCAGCCCCTGCAGCCCGACGCCCAGCCGCGCTGCGTTCATCATCGTGAACATGTGCGCCATGCCCTTGTGCGGCTTGCCCACGAGCCAGCCCTTGGCGTCGTCGAAGTTGATCACCGCCGTGGCCGAGCCGTTGATGCCCATCTTGTGCTCGATCGAGCCGCAGCGCACGCCGTTGCGCTCTCCGGCATGGACCGCGCCGTTGTCGGCCCTGGGCAGAAACTTGGGCACCGCGAACAGCGAGATGCCCTTGATCCCCTCGGGCGCATCGGGCAGCCGGGCGAGGACCAGATGGACGATGTTCTCGGTCAGGTCGTGCTCGCCCGCGGTGATGAAGATCTTGGTGCCGTTGACGGTGTAGGAGCCGTCGTCGTTGGGCTCCGCCTTGGTGCGGATCAGGCCCAAATCGGTGCCGCAGTGCGGCTCGGTCAGGCACATGGTGCCCGACCACGAGCCCTCGGCGAACTTGGGCAGGTACAAATCCTTGAGCTCGTCGGTGCCGTGCAGGACCAGGGCGTTGTACGCGCCGTGCGTCAGCCCGGGGTAGGTACCGAAGGACAGGTTCGACGAGCACACCATTTCGTTGAAGGCCATGTCGACCAGGTGCGGCAGGCCTTGGCCGCCATATTCGGGGTCCATCGACAGGCCGCCCCAGCCGGCCTCGGTGTACTTGTCGTAAGCCTCCTTGAAGCCCGTGGGCGTCCGGACGGCGCCGTTCTCGTAGGTGCAACCCTCCTCGTGGCCGACCCGGTTGAGCGGCTGGAGCTCGTTCTCGCAGAACTTCGCGCCCTCCTCGAGGATGGCGTCGACGATGTCGCGGGTCGCCTCCTCGTAGCCGGGGATGGCGGCGAGATCGTCGGCGCCGAGCAGCTCGTGGATGACGAACTGCATGTCGCGCACGGGGGCGTGGTACTGGGCCATGGGTCCTGTTCCTTCCTGTCTACGCCGCGCCGGTGCCGGGGGCGGCTAACCACAGAGGCACACAGACACAGAGGTTGCACAGAGGAATTCCATTGCGCCGCGAAACGGCGCCGTACCTTCTACTCTGTGCCCACTCTGTGCCTCTGTGTCTCTGTGGTTCCATAACCGTCGGGAGCACGCGATGCATCCTCAGTTGCGCAGCGGCTTGCCGGTGGTGAGCATGTGCTCGATCCGGTCGAGCGTGGGGCCGCGCTTGATCAACGACATGAACGACTTGACCTCGAGCTTGGTCAGGTCGTCCTCGCTGAGCGTGTCGGTGATGTCGGTGTCGCCGCCAGAGAGCACGCGGGCCAGCGCCTCCGAGACCACCGCGTCGTATTCCGTGGCCTTGCCCTGCTGGACGTAGCCCTTCACGAACAGGTCGAGCGCGGCCTTGGCGGTCGGGCCAGGCAGCGCGATCTCGGCCGGCTCGGGCGGGGCGTAGCCCTCGGCGAGCTCGAGCGCCTTGGCCTTGGCGTCGGCGAGCACGCGGTCACGGTTCATGGTGATGCCGTCGGACGCCTTCAGGAACAGCATCTCCTTGGCCTCGTAGGCCGAGCGCGCGACCTGGGCCGTGGAGATGTACTCGAACGCCTTGGCGATGGCCGGCATCGGTCCGCCCGGGCGCTTGTCGTTGCCCATCCAGCGGATCAGCAGCTCCTTGCAGCCGCCCCAGCCGGGGATCACACCGACGCCGACCTCGACCAGCCCGATATAGCTTTCGGCATGCGCCTGGACGTGGTCGGAGTGCAAGAGTACCTCGCAGCCGCCGCCCAGCGCCATGCCCGAGGGCGCGGAAACCACCGGAAAGGGCGCGAACTTGAGCGCCTTGTAGGCGCGCTGGCCGTTCTCGATGTTGCCCTCGATCATCGGCCAGGCGGCGATGTTGGCGGCGAACAGGGCGAGGCCGACATTGGCGCCGACCGAGAAGTTGCCGGCCTCGTTGTGGATCACCAGCGCCTTGAAGTCGGCCTTCACCCGCTTCACGGCCTTGTCGATCATCGCCATGATCTGGTCGTCGACGGCGTTCATCTTGGTGTGGAACTCGAGACAGGCGACGCCGTCGCCGATGTCCCACAGGCTGGCCGAGCCATTCTTCTCCAGCGGCTCCGACCGGCGCTTGACGTCGGCGAGCAGCAGCACGCCCGCGCGCCGCGGCACGTCGTGGTATTCGCCGTCGGTGCCGAAATATTGCAGCACGCCGTCGCGGGTGCGGTAGAAGCTCTTGTCGCCGACCTGATCGAGCAGCGCAGGCACCTCGACGCCGTCGGCCGCCAGCTTCGCGGCGAACCATTCGGGGCCGAGCATGTCGATCATCTCGAACGGGCCCCACTTCCAGTTGTAGCCCATGCGCATGGCGTCATCGACGGCGGCCACGTCGTCGGCGATCCCGGGCACCAGCCGCGCGGCGTAGGGCAGCGCGCGGGAGAGGATGTACCAGGCGTAGTCCGAGCCCTTGTCGCCGTGATCGAGCAGCGCGCGCAGGCCCTTCTTGGCGGCGCGCGCCGAGCCCAGGCGCGCCTCGACCGTGGGCCGGTACTCGCCGGTCTCGAGGTCGAGCGCCTCCTTGACCTTCCGCCCGCCCTCGCGGTTGAGGCGGTAGAAGCCGCCCTTGCCCTTGCGGCCGGTATAGCCGTCCTCGATCATCTTCAGGAGCCGCTCGTCCTCGCGGTACTCCGCCCTGTAGGGATCGTCGGCGGGGACATTGTCGTACAGGCTCTTCGAGACATGCGGCATCAGGTCGAGCCCGACCAGGTCCATCAGCCCGAACACGCCGGTCTTGGGCAGGCCCAGCGGCCTGCCGGCGATGCTGTCCGCCTCCTCCACCGTCAGGCCCAGCTCGCGCGCGCCGTTGGCCGCGGCGGTCATGAACATGGTGCCGATGCGGTTGGCGATGAAGCCGGGCGTGTCCTTGCAGTCGACCACGCCCTTGCCGAGCCGGCGGTCGCCGAACTCGCGGATCGTCTCGACCGCGTCGGGCCGCGTCTTCGGCCCCTGCACCAGCTCGAGCAGGCGCAGATAGCGCGGCGGGTTGAAGAAATGGGTGATCAGGAAGTCCTTCTTGAAGGACTCGGGCAGGCCCTCGGTGAGCTGGGCGAGCGGAATGGTCGAGGTGTTGGAGGACACGATCGAGCCGGGCTTCCGCGCCGTCTCGACCTTGGCGTAGAGGTCGCGCTTGATCTGCGGGTTCTCGACGATCGCCTCGACGATCCAGTCGGCGTCGGCGATGTCGTCGAGGTTGTCCTCGATATTGCCCGGCGTGACCAGACGTGCGTTGCGCTTGTGCATGAACGGCGCCGGGTCGGTCTTCAAGAGCTTGTCGATGGCGCCCTTGGCGACCGCGTCGCGGTCGTTGGCACCCTCGGGCACGATGTCGAGCAGCAGCACCGGCACGCCGGCATTGGCCAGGTGTGCGGCGATGCCCGCGCCCATAACGCCCGCGCCAATCACGGCGGCTTTCTGGATCTCGGTGGTCATGGTCGTTCCCTATCCCTTCGCGGCTTCCCCGGCCGGAGCGCATAAGGCGCGCAGAGCCGGGGCCCAGCATGTGTGCATCTCGCGGTGGCGTCTCTGGGTCCCGGGTCGGGCCCGGGACGGCCCAGGCGTTCCGCCTAGGCCGCCTCGAGCACCGTCGCGATGCCCTGCCCGCCGCCGATGCACATGGTCGCGAGCGCGTACTGCTTGCCCTCGCGGCGCATGACGGAGGCCGCCTTGCCGGTGATGCGCGCGCCCGAGGCGCCCATCGGGTGGCCCAGCGCGATGGCGCCGCCGTCGAGGTTCACGGCCTCCTCGTCGAGGCCGATCTCGTTGATGCAGGCGACCGCCTGCGCGGCGAAGGCCTCGTTGAGCTCGGTGACGCCGATGTCCTTGACCTGGAGGCCGGCGCGGTCGAGCGCCTTGGCGGTGGCCTTGACCGGGCCCATGCCCATGATCTCGGGCTCGCAGCCGGCGCCGGCGATCGACCTGATGCGCGCGAGGATGTCGAGCTTGTTGGCCTTGGCGAAGTCCTCCGAGCAGACCAGCACCGCCGAGGCGCCGTCGTTCATGGGCGAGGAGGTGCCGGCGGTCACGGTGCCGTCCTTGTCGAAGGCGGGCTTGAGCTCGGCGAGCTTGTCGAGCGAGGTGTCGGCGCGGATGCCGCCATCGGCCGTGACCTCGCCGGCGGGGCCGTGGATCGTCACGATCTCGTCGTCGTAGCGGCCACCGTCGCGCGCCGCCGCCGCCTTCCGGTGCGAGGCCAGCGCGAACTCCTCCTGGCGCTTGCGGGTGATCTGGTACTTGCGGGCGACGTTCTCCGCGGTGACGCCCATGGCCGAGTAGACCTCGGGCCGGTCCTTCGCCAGGCCGGGATGGAGCATCGGGTTGAAGCCCATCATCGGCACCCGGGTCATGCTTTCGACCCCGGCGCAGATGAACGCCTCGCCCGCGCCGGTCTCGATCGCGCCGGTCGCCATGTGGATCGCCTGCATCGACGAGCCGCACCAGCGGTTGACCGTGACGCCGCCCGTGGCGATCGGCAGGCCGGTGAGGAAGACGATGTAGCGCGCGATGTTGAAGCCCTGCTCGCCCTCGGGGAAGGCGCAGCCGACATAGAGGTCCTCGATCGCCTCGGGGTCGATCCCGGTCCTGGCGACCAGGCCCTTGACCGTCTCGGCCAGCAGGTCGTCGGGTCGGACCTTGATCAGCTCGCCCTTGTTGGCGACGCCGAACGGCGAGCGGGCGTAGCCCGCGATCACTGCCTTTGTCATGCCGCTGTCCTTTCGTCGCCCCCGGCGTCCGGGTCGAGCAACGCCCGCGTGTCGAGCCCCGCCCGGTGGAGCACCGAGGGATCCTTGTGAATGCCCATCATCATGATGGCCCCCTGAGCGCGGGCCACCGCGTCGCGCGCCAGCTCGGCCGCCTTGTCCGCGCCGTAGCGCGCGGTCAGCAGGCAGGCCAGCGCCGTTTCCCAGTTGTCGAAATAGATGCGGATGCGGTCGCCGATGCTCGCGATGCTGTCGCCGAGCTCGAGCGCCAGGTTGCCGATGACGCAGCCGCCCTCGCGCTCGGTGAAGTAGCGGCCGGCGGCGTCGCACAGCGTGTGCATGCGCTCGGCCTCGGTGAGCGCGGCGTCGTCGGCGATGGCGAAGATCTTGTCGCGGGTCTCGTCGATGACCCGGTCGAGCGCCGCCAGCGCCAGCGCCTCCTTGCCGTCGAAATAGTGGTAGATCGAGCCCTTGAGCAGCCCGGTCGCCTTGGCGACGTCGGCCATCGAGGTGTCGTGGTAGCCCTGGAGCCGGAACAGGTCCAAGGCGGCGTCGATCACCGCGTCGCGGTCGGTCTTCTTGACGGCCAAGGGTGGCTCCCGAAGGTCTCTACCAAACGTTCGTTTGGGTGATGCCTGAAGCGAAGACGGGAGTCAAGAGGCATTGTGCCAGGACGGAGGGACACACGGCCGATGCCACCGCAACCGCCCTACAGCGCGTCCTTCACCCGGTAGTGCAGGTAGGCCGCGCGCAACAGCAGCGTTCGCCACCGTCCCAGCGGGAAGCGGCCGGGCAGGCCGCGCATGGGCTCGGGCACGCCGGCGAGGTCGCGGTTGGAGCCGGTCATCAGGCCGGCCACCGTGCGGCCGGCCCAGGTGGCGGTGGCGACGCCGTTGCCGTGGTAGCCGTAGGCGAACCAGACCGAGGGATCGGCGTCGAGCCGGCCCAACGCGGGCATCAGCCGCTCGGTCAGGCACACGAAGCCGCGCCAGAAATGCGCGGTCTCGACCCCGGCGAGCGCGGGGAACAGCGCGTCGCGGCGGCGCTCCATCCAGCGGCGCATGCGCGCGCCGTTCGCCGGATCGCCGGTGTAGTCGCCGCGCGTGCCCAGCAGCAGGCGGCGGTCGGGCAGCAAGCGGTAGTAGAACAGCAGTTTCCGGCTGTTGAGCAACGGGCATTCGGTACGCCAGCCCGCAGCCTCGATCTCGGCCTCGGTCAGCGGACGGGTGGTCACGATGTTGGAGATCACGGGCATGAACCGCCCACGGAAATCGGAGCTGAGGCCGTCCTCGAGAAAGCCGTTGCACGCCACGACGACCCTGTCGGCGGTGAGCGTGCCGCCTTCCGTGTGCAGGCGGTGCGGCGCGCCGCGCTTCCAGCGCGCGACCTTGGTGCGGCCGTGAATGGTGGCGCCGCGCCCGCGGGCCGCGCGGGCGAGACCGGCGGTATATTTGAGCGGGTGCAGGCCGAAGCCGACATGCATCTTCATGGCGCCGAAGGCTTCGGAGCCGGCGTGGCCCGTCTCGGCGAACTCGTCGGCGCCCAGCATCGAGGCCGGCACGCCCAGCCGGTCGAGCGCCGCCGCCTCCTCGGCCAGCGCGGCGTGCCTGCCGGGCTTGTGCGCGACCATGTAGATGCCGTCGCCCTGGCGGTCGAAGTCGATTGCCTCGCTCGCGGCCACCTCCTCGACCGCGCGGATCGCCTCGACCTGGGCGCGGAAGAAGTGGCGCACGGCCTCCTCGCCCCAGCGGCGGACCATGGCGTCGAGCGGCATCTTGGTCGCCGGGATGACGCAGAAACCGCCGTTGCGGCCCGACGCGCCCCAGCCGACATGGCCGGCCTCGAGCACCCGCACGTCGACGCCGTGGTCGCGCGCCAGGTGCAGCGCGGTCGAGAGGCCGGTGTAGCCGCCGCCGATCACGGCGACGTCGCAGCGGGCATCCCCTGCGAGCGGGTCGAAGCCGTCTTGCGGCGGCGCGAAGGACGACTCCCAGTGGCTCGGCACCGGCTCGGCGGTGTCGTACATGGCGGGGTGGTAGAGCGAGGAGGACATGGCCTGCCGTCCGACGCGGGTTCAGCCGCGGTTCACCGACAGGCGCACGTCGCCGAGCATGACCTGCGCGCCGCGGCGCATGGCCACGGGCGGCTTGCCGGGCTCGACCTCCCGGTCATCGACGAAGGTGCCGTTGGTGGACTCGAGGTCGACGATGCACAGCTCGCCCTCCTCGACCAGGATCGCGGCGTGGACGCGGCTGACGCTCTCGTCCTCGATGGTCAGCGCGCAGGAGCGGCTGCGCCCGACCTCGATCCCGTCGCGCCCGGCGGCGGCCAGTTGGCCGTCGGAGACCTCGAGCCGCACGCGGTCGCCGTTGCCGTCGAAGCCCGACAGCACCCAGCCGGTCTCGCGGCTGACGACGCCGCTCGTATCTTCCGACGGCACGTCGATCGAGCGGTCGGGCTGAGCCGCCGTGCTCGACGGCCGCACGTGCTCCACCGGCCAGCGGCCGTAGGCGAAGGCCCAGACCACGGTGATGTTGACGATCGGCACCAGCATCCACAGCGCGCTCCAGGGATTGTACCCGGCGCGCCCGGCGATCCGCGCGCACAGCCAGACCATCGCGACGACCAGCGGCAGCTTGACCGCCGCGACGATCGCCAGCGTTTCGTAGCTCGCGCCGAGGACGCCGCCGTCCATCAGATCACGATCGACTTGTCGGGATCGGGCCCCGGCTCCACGCGCGCCGGCCAGGCGCCGAAGGCGAGGACCGCCATGACCACGAACCAGCCGATCACCGGGAGAAGCATAAACAGCCCCAGAGCCCCGGGCCGGCCGGCACGCGCGCACACGCGCGAAGCCGGCACCGCCAGGGCCAGGGAATAGGCAACCGCGCTCACCAGGGCCACCCACCAGATCGGCGCCATCGTCGCATCACTCCCCTCGGCACCGCCCGCCCAGCGCGGCGAGCGCCCGCGAACGTACCATGGCCCGCCCCCCGGCCCAATCCATGCCTTGCGCCGCGGCGGTCACCGCCGCGACAGCACGAAGCGGACGTCGCCAATGCGTACTTCGGCACCCGACGCGGCCTCGACAGGCTCGCCGGGCGTCAGCACGCGGCCGTCGATCCGGGTGCCGTTGGTCGAGCCCAGATCCTCGAACGCCAGCCCGCCGCGGCCGGCCGCGACCCGGACATGGGCGCGCGAGACCGATTCGTGGTCGATCAGGATGTCGGCCTTGGTCGGGCCGCGGCCGAGCACCACGCCGCGATCCAGGTCGCCGTCCTCGAGCCGCAGGCGCAAGCGCCGGCCCTGCGGCGTCTTGCCCGACAGCATCCAGCCGCCGGGCGCGCTTACAGGATGCCAGTCCGCCGCCTCGGCGACGCCCGTTCGCGGCGCGGCCCGGGACTCGGGGTGGTCCGGGCGGCCAGCACTCAACGCGGTGGCGCCGCGCTCAACGGGCCCAAGCGCAGGGGCGGGCGGGACGAAGAAGCCCATGACCGCGGCGGCGAGCAGCGCAAGCACGGCCACGAGATGCAATGCCCAGCCCCAGGCCAGGCGCACCTCGCCGCCGAGCGCGCCGCCGATGTCGTCGTTGATCCGGCCGATCTCGATCAGCGAGTAGGCGAACAGCCCACCGGCCACGGCGAGCGCGAGCAGCGCCGGGATCAGCAACAGTCGCCGCGCACCGAACAGCGCCATGACGTAGCCGATCGCGGCCACCAGCACCACGGCGCCGAAGGCAGCGGTCGAACCCAGGATGGCGTCGTCGATGTCACCACCGGTCATGCCCAGCTCGTCGCGCACCAGCGGCAGGAAGCGCATGGCCTCGAACAGCGACACGTTGGCCGAGGTACCGGCCTGAATGCCCCCCCAGACCGGCATGAACGCCGCCACGAGCAGCAGCACCGATCCCGAGACGCCGATTCTCTGCACGGCAGCCGCCATGCGTGCTCCCTCAGCTGTTCGCGGGCGCCTCGAACATGGCCTCGAGCACGCGGTCGGGCGGCGTGTGGCCGTCGATGAAGGTGCGGATGTTGATGATCACCTTTTCGCCCATGTCGATGCGGCCCTCGAGGGTGGCCGAGCCCATGTGCGGCAGCAGCACGACGTTGTCGAGCGCGACCAGCTTGGGGTTGATGGCCGGCTCGTGCTCGAACACGTCGAGCCCGGCGCCCGCGATCTTGCCCTCGGACAACAGGCGGGTGAGCGCGCGCTCGTCGATCACCTCGCCGCGCGAGGTGTTGACGATATAGGCGTGCGGGCGCAGGAGCTGCAGCCGGCGCGCGGAGAGCAGATGGTA
Organism: uncultured Alphaproteobacteria bacterium; assembly: GCA_964569105.1. Lineage (GTDB taxonomy): Bacteria > Pseudomonadota > Alphaproteobacteria > CAZMTC01 > CAZMTC01 > CAZMTC01. Next base: position 16,324 of record CAZMTC010000003.1, read on the forward strand.
CGTCGCCGGCGTGTGCGGGCAGTTGATCGAGACGATATCCATATGGGCGAGCATCTGGTCCAGGCTCTCCCAGTAGGTCGCCTCGAGCTCTGCCTCGAGCTCGGCGTGGACCCGGCGGCGATTGTGGTAGTGGATCGACAGGCCGAAGCCGCGCGCCCGGCGGGCCACGGCCGAGCCGATGCGCCCCATGCCGATGATGCCCAGGCGCTTGCCCCAGATCCGGTGGCCGAGCATGTGGGTCGGTGACCAGCCTTTCCAGTTGCCGTCGCGCACCATGCGCTCGCCCTCGACCAGCCGGCGCGGCACGGCGAGGAGCAGCGCCATGGTCATGTCGGCGGTGTCCTCGGTCAGCACGCCCGGGGTGTTGGTGACGATGATGTTGCGGCTGCGGGCGGCGGCGAGGTCGATATGGTCGACGCCGGTCCCGAAGGAGGCGATCAGCTTGAGCCGCGAGCCTGCCGCGGCGATCACCTCGGCGTCGATTCTGTCGGTCACCGTGGGAACCAGCACGTCGGCGGTCTTCACCGCCTCGGCCAGCTCTTCCTGGGAGAGGGGCGTGTCGTCCCGGTTCAGCCGGGTGTCGAACAGCTCCATCATCCGTGTCTCGATCGGCTCGGGCAGCTTGCGCGTGACGACGACCACGGGCTTGGTGCGGGCCATGCGTCTCCTCCCAAAGGCGCAGGGTGTCGAATCTCGCCAATAAAGAGCGCGCGCGCCCCGTTGTCCAGCATGGCATGGCCGTGCTTGACCGACGGTGGGGCGCGGCCGATAACCGCCTCCATGTCACGGGCGATCGCCGCCATTCTCCTTTTCGCCGCGCTTTGCGTCCTGCCCGCCGCCACCCGGGCCGAGACCGGCCTGCCGGTGCCGCGTTTCGTGTCGCTGGCTGCCGACGAGGTCAACGTGCGCACCGGGCCGGGCACCAAATACCCGATCCGGTGGGTGTTCCGGCGCAAGGGCCTGCCGCTCGAGGTCATCCAGGAATTCGAGCACTGGCGCCGTATTCGCGATTGGGAGGGCGCGGCCGGCTGGGTGCACCAGAGCACGCTGAGCGGACGCCGCACCGTTCTGGTCACCGGTGCGCTGCGCACCTTGCGCGACCGGCCCGACAGGGGCGCACCGGCCGTGGCGCATGTCGAGCCCGGGGTTGTCGGGCGGCTGCTCGAATGCCGAGACGACTGGTGCTTCGTCGAACTCGCGGGCTATCGCGGCTGGCTGTTCCGCGATCACTTCTGGGGCGCCTACCCGAACGAGCAAATCGACTGAGCGGGCGGCGCAGGGTCAGGCGGCAAGTCGCCGGTGGCGCGGCGGCTACCGTACCGCGCTCTCCTCCGCCTTGCTCGCCGAGGGCCGCGCGCCGACCAGCCAGGCGAAGGCCGCCAAGCCCATGAGCGTGACTGCGAGCATGGTGCCGATCATCGAGGCCGGCGTGCCGTCGTGGAACGCGCCGACCGCCGCGCCGGCCAGCGCGCCGCCCGTCATCTGGACGAAGCCGAGCCCCGCCGAAGCCACGCCGGCCATGTGCGGGAACGGGCCGACCGCGCCCGCCATGCCGCTGGGCAGCACGATGCCGACCGAGGCCGCGATCACCATCATCGGCCCGATCACGGCCCAGACATGGTCGATCCCGGCGAGCGACAGCGCCGCCATCGTCCCGGCGCCGAACACGCCGAGCACCGCGCCGCACAACAGCATCCGCGCGACACCGAGGCGCATGGTCATACGCGCGGTGAGCACGGTGCCGGCCATGTAGCCCATCACCACCGCGGCGAAATAGTAGCCGAAGGCGGTGGGCGCCACGCCGAAATATTCGATGAGCACGAACGGCGAGCCCGAGAGGAAACAGAACAGCGCGGCGTAGCTCGACGCCACCGCGAGGACGTAGCCGGCATATTCGCGATTGCGCATCAGGCTCATATAGTTGCGCCCGAGCTGCGCCGGATCGAGGGCGCCGGGATCGCGGTGTCGGTTGGTCTCGTGCAGCAGCGTGGTCACGCCCAGCACCAGCAGCACGCCGATGCCGACCAGGATCGCGAAGTTGGCCCGCCAGCCGAACCACTCGGTCACCAGCCCGCCGAGGATCGGCGCCACCGCCGGGATCAGCCCCATCGCGGTGCCGATGTAGGCCAGCGCCTTGGCCGCGCCCTCGCGGCCGAACAGATCGCGCACCACGGCGCGGCCGAGCACCGGTCCGGCGCACGCCCCCAGCGCCTGAGCGAAGCGCGCGGCGATCAGCGCCTCGATCGTGTCGGCAAGCGCGCAGGCGGCCGACGCCAGGATATAGAGCGCGACGCCGCCCAGGATCACCGGGCGGCGCCCGAACCGGTCCGACAGCGGCCCGTAGACGAGCTGCGCCAGCGCGAAGCCGATCAGGAAGGCGCTGAGCGTGAGCTGCGTCTGGGCCACGGTTGCGTTGAGGTCCGCGCCGATGGCCGGCAGCGCCGGCAGGTACATGTCGGTGGAGAGCGGACCGAAGGCGACGAGAACCGTGATCACGGCCCACATCCCGGCCCGACGCGCGTCCGGCATGGCGTGAGGCTCATCTGGTTTCGGGGCAGCCGCCCGGCAGAGCGACAATGGGACCCATATAGGCAGCCCCGCCGACGCGGGCCAACCCCGCACGGTGCAAAGCTGGACTGCACCGGATTGTGCCGGCCCGAAGGACGCGGACGTCAGTGCGACCGGCGCATCCTGAACCGGCCCGCTACTTGCGTCGCGTCTTGCCGGCCTCCACCGTCAGCAGCCGTTCCTTGCGTCCGAGGCCCCAGCGGTAGCCGCCCAGGCCGCCGTCCTCGCGCACCGCACGATGACAGGGGACGACGAGCGCGACGCGGTTGGTGGCGCAGGCGCGGGCGACGGCGCGCTGCGCCTTCGGGTTGCCGAGCGCGGCCGCGATCTGGGAATAGCTGCGGGTCTCCCCGGCCGGGATCGCCATGAGCTCGCGCCAGACGCGCCATTGGAAGGCGGTGGCGCGGACGTCGAGCGGCAGCTCGGCGTCGGGTTCGTGTCCATCGACCAGGCGGAGCACCGAGGCGGTCCACTCGCCCAGCGTGCCGCCGTCGCGCTCGATGTCGGCCTTAGGGAACTCGGCGCGCAGCGCGGCGACCAGCCCGGCTTCACCGTCGCCCAACGCGACGAAGGCCACGCCGCGCTCGGTCGCCGCGACCATCAGCAGGCCGAGCGCGCTGGACACGACGGCGTAGCGCATGCGGGCGCCCGCGCCGCCGCGCTTGTAGGTGGCCGGGGTCATGCCGAGCTGCCCCGGCGCCGACTCGTAGACCCGGCTGGCCGAGCCGAAGCCGGCCTCGTAGGCGGCGCCCGCCACGTCGTCGCCCGCGCGCAGGAACGCACGGAAACGCCCGGCGCGCACCGCATGGGCGTAATCGCGCGGGCTGAGCCCCGTGACCCGCTTGAAGGTGCGCTGCAGATGGAAGGGGCTCACGCCGATATGTCCGGCGAGGTCGTCGAGCGAGGGCACGCCCTCGGCCTCCTCGATGAACTGGCAGGCGGCCCGGACATAGACGACGGCCGGGTCGAGCGCCGGTGCGCGGTGCGGCCGGCAGCGGCGGCACGGCCGGAACCCGGCGACCGCCGCGCCCTCGGGCGCCTCGAAGAAGCACACGTTCTCGCGCCGCGGCCGGCGCGACGGGCAGGACGGGCGGCAGTACACGCCTGTGGTGACGACGGCGTAGACGAAGGCCCCGTCCAAAGTCGCGTCGCGCGCGAGGACGGCGGTCCAACGGTCGGCATCGGTCATCGCGGGTACTCCGGTCATGGTCTCGTCCATGACGTCACCCTATGGCTGCGCCAACACCTCCGATATCGGCGGCTTGCGGCGGAAGCGGACCATGAATTTGGCGACCGCCGCTGCGTGCCGCCGCCGGTGCAACCGATCAGGCCTGGGCCTTGTCCTTCGCCTTGGCCTGCTCCTCCTCGATCAGGATCTTCTTCTGGATCTTGCCCACGGCCGTCTTGGGCAGCTCGGTCTCCCGGAATTCCACGATCTTGGGCTGCTCGATCTTGGACAGCTTGTCCTCGAGGAATTCGGTGAGTTCCTCCTGGGTCAGGCTCTCGCCCGCGCGCAGCTTGATCACCGCCTTGACCGTCTCGCCGCGGTACTCGTCGGCGACGCCGATCACGGCCACCTCCTCGACCGCCGGGTGCTCGTAGATCGCCTCCTCGACGTTGCGCGGATAGATGTTGTAGCCGCCGGCGATGATCATCTCCTTCTTGCGGTCGACGATGAACAGGTAGCCCTCGTCGTCCATGTAGCCGATATCGCCGGTGAGGAAGCGGCCGTCCTTCATCACCGCCTCGGTCTCCTCGGGCTTCTGCCAGTAGCCCTTCATCACCTGCGGGCCGCGCACCGCGATCTCACCCTGCTCGCCCAGCGGCAGCACCTTGGCCGGGTCGTCGAGCGAGACGATCTGGACGATGGTGGCCGGATAGGGGATGCCCACCGAGCCCGCCTTGCGCTTGCCCTCGAACGGGTTGGAGGAGACCACGGGCGAGGTCTCGGACAGGCCGTAGCCCTCGCGCAGCTCGGCGCCGCCGGCCTTCTCCTCGAACTTGCGCATGATCTCGAGCGGCATCGAGGCGCCGCCCGAGTTGACGTATTTGAGCGAGGTGAAGTCGTACTTGTCGCGCTCGGGATGGTTGACCATGGCGGTGAACATGGTCGGCACGCCGGCGAAGATGGTCGGCTTCTTCTTGTGGATGGCCTGCATCACCTCGTCGATCTCGAAGCGCGGCAGCAGAACCATCTCGGCGCCGCCCCACACGCCGAGCAGCATGATCGCGGTCATGCCGAAGACATGGAAGAAGGGCAGCACGGCCACGACCCGCTCCTTGCCCGGCTCGCGGCCGTGGAACCACATGTCGATCTGCTGGACGTTGCCGTAGAGGTTGGCGTGGGTGAGCATCGCGCCCTTGGGCGTGCCGGTCGTGCCGCCGGTGTATTGCAGGCAGGCCACGTCCTCCTCGACATCGACATCGACCGGCGTGTAGCGCCCGTCGTTGCCGACCAGATCCTTGTAGTGCGCCACGAACTCGCCCGCGGCCACCTTGGCGATGTGCTTGCCCCTGACCAGCGGGAACAGGACGTTCTTGGGGAAGGGCAGGCTGTCCTGCATGCGGCACACGACGATGCGCTTGAGCCGCGTTTCCTTCATCAGGCTCTCGACCCGCGGATACAGCACCTGGAGGTCGAGCGTGACCATGATGTCGGTCTCGCTGTCCTCGATCTGCGAGGCCAGCTCGCGCTCGGCATAGAGCGGGTTGTAGTTCACCACCGTGCCGCCGGCCTTGAGGATGGCGAAGAAGAAGATCACGGTATACGGGCTGTTGGGCAGGAACAGGCCGACCTTGACGCCCTTCTTGACGCCGATCTCCTGCAGGCCCTTGGCGGCCTTGTTCACCAGCTCGCCGAGCTCGGCGTAGCTGTATTTCTTGTCCAGGAAGTCGATCGCCGTGTTATCGGGAAACTCGGCCACCGCATGGTCGATGACCTCCCACAACGGGGCGAACGGGACCTCGATATCCCACCGCACGCCCTCGGGATAGCTCGCGAGCCACGGCCACTCGTTGGACAACTCTTCGGCGGACAGCTGCGTCGCCATCGGTTTTTCCCTCCCGGTCGTCCCAGGCGGCGCCCGGATCGGTTCCCCTGCCGCTCTTGCGGGCGCGTCCGTTCTTCACGACCGACCACTATAAGGCCAACGCGGGCACCGGGACAGCCCTGCGGCGCTCGGCGACGGCGCGGATTCGGTTGTCAGTCGCTCAGCGCGTCCTCGACGAAGGCGAGGCGGTCCTGGCCGAAAAACAGCCGCTCGCCGACGAAGAAACTGGGGCACCCGAACACGCCGCGCTCGACCGCCTGCTCGGTATTGGCGATCAGCGCCTGCTTGACCGTGTCCTCCTGCACCCGCTCGAGGACGCGGTCGGCGTCGAGCCCGCCTTCGGCCAGCACCTCGCGGATCACCTCGGGCGACGCCATGTCCTTGCCATCGACCCAGATGGCCGGGAACACGGCCTTGAGGTAGTCGTCGAGCGTGCCGTCCTCCCGGCATGCCACCGCGCCGCGCATCAGCGGCAAGGTGTTGATCGGGAAGTGAGGGTTCATCTCGAACGGCACCTTGTACTTCTTCGCCCACAGGCGCAGGTCGTCGAGCATCCAGCGGCCCTTGGCCTTGACGGTGACGGGGCTCGCATTCCCGGTGGCCTTGAAGATGCCGCCCAGCAGCACCGGCGTGTAGGTCACGGCGGCGTCGCTGCGCTTGGCGATCTTGGGCAGCTGCGTCCACGCCAGGTAGCTGGTCGGGCTCCCGACGTCGAAGACGAACTCCACGGTCTTGGTCGTAGCCACCCCTTCACCCTCCCGCTGTCACCAGGGTTCCACCCACGGGCGCAAATCCAGCTCGTGGGTCCATGCGCTGCGCCCCTGATTGTGGAGCATCCAATACGATTCGGCGATATCGTCGGGCAGCAGCACGCCGTCGGCGGGACGCTCCTCGAACAGCTTGGGAAAGGTCTCGCGCGTGAAGGCGGTGTCGATGGGACCGTCGACGACCACGTGGGCGACGTGGATGTTGGACGGCATCAGCTCGCGCGCCATCGACTGGGCCAGGGCGCGCTTGGCGTGCATGCCGCCGGCGAAGGCGGCGAAGCCCGCGCCGCCGCGCACGGCGGCCGTGGCGCCGGTGAACAGGATCGTGCCCCGCTCGCGCGGCAGCATCGCCCGCGCGGCCTCGCGCCCGACCAGGAACGCCGACAGCGCGGCGAGCTCCCACACCTTGGTGTAGACCCGCGTCGTGGTCTCCAGGATCGGGAACTTCACGTTGGCGCCGATGTTGTGCACCGCCACCTCGACCGGTCCCAGCTCGGCCTCGGCCCAGGCGAACAGCTCGCCGACCTGTTCCTCGCGGCGCGCGTCGACGCCCCTGGGATGGACCTCGCCACCCGCCTCCTCGATCGCCTTCACCAGCGGCGCCAGCTTGTCGCCGTTGCGCCGCGCGATCACGGTGGCATAACCCTCGCGCGCGAAGCGCCGGGCGATGGCGCTGCCGAGCGCGTCACCCGCACCGACGACGACGCAGACCTTCGCCCCCGCCATCCGCACCTCCTCCCCGGCTCGCGCCTCAGCCCTCGGGCCGCAGCGTCATGGTGCGCGTGAAGGCCTCGCGCACCTTGTCCTCGCTCAGCGGCACCTGGACGTACGCCCCGGTCCGCCACAGCGGCACCTGGTCGATGAAGGCGCCGGAGTTGATCCAGCCGTCCTGGCCGCCCAGGAGCACGAACCAGTTGGCGTCGGGATCGCCCAGGTCGGTCAGGAACCGCGCCTGCGAGCCGTAGGTCGCCTCGTGGCGCCCGTCGACGCGGTTGTGCGCGGTCTTCATCAGCGTGTCGGTCGACCCGCCGACCGGGTAGTCGCCGAACCGGTACTTGTCGCCGATCACGGGAGCGTTCGACAGCGGGTGCTTGAGCGCCAGGCGGTGCATCTCGCCCCAGGTTCGATCCCCACGCCAATCCTTTGCCGCCGCGGCCAGCGCCGCCTGCAGATCGGCCGCGAGGGCTTGGGGGTCGTCGCCCGCCATGTCCTCGACAAGCAGCGACTTCACCCGCGCGGCGCCCGAGAACGCCATGGCGTCGTCGCCGAACTTGCGCCGGTAGAAATCCGGCACGAAGGCGTGCAGCAGAAGCTCGTAGGCCACGGCGCCGCGCGAATCCTCGGCGTAGTGACCGTCCCACCCGCGCACGAGGCCGAGCAGGCCGGCCTGCGCCTCGGTCTCCGGCACGATGCCGAGCGCCGCAACGTGGCCGAGGAGCGCGTCGCGCAGCTCGACGGCCGATGGCATGTAAACGTCGCGCTGCAGCGCCGCCAGATCCTCGAGCGTGACCTGCTCGGCGTCGGACAGAACCTGCGCCATGCGCCGCACCCGGTCGTCCGGGGAGAAGAAGTATCCGATCGGCACCTCGGCGTCGGCCGGCCGGTTGTTGGCCGAGGTGAGGAAGCCGTCCTCGGGGTTGTAGGTGGCCGGAAGGTCGGTGGCGTCGAGCACGCCGTTCCACCGGTTCTCCGGCTTGCGCGGGTCGAGGATCAGCTCGCTCGGCACGGGCCCGTTGCCGCGCTCGGGGATCTGGACCGCCATCACCTGGCCGATGTTCCCCTCGGCGTCGGCGTAGAGCATGTTCTGCGCCGAGACCGCGAAGCTGTCGAAGGCCTTGCGGAATTCGGCGAAGTTGGTCGCCCGGTTGGCCTCGAGCATCGCCGTGACCTCGTCGGTCGGCCGGTGGCCCATCCACTGCAGGGCGAAGGGCTTCGGGTCGTCGAGAGGCAGCACCGGCGCATCGGACAGCACCGGGCCGTACTCGGTCTCGCGCACCGTGATCTCGCGGTCGAACCACCAGCGCACCGCGATCGTCTCGGTGCGCGTCTCGAACGCGTCCTCCTCCATCCATGAAACGTCATAGATGTCGGACGACGCCGCGCGCATGTTGGTGCCCGACCAGGCGATCTGCGGGTTGCGGCCCACCGCCACGAAGGGCAGGCCGGGGATCATGAATCCGACCGCGTGATAGCTGGGCGACTTCACCCCGGCGATCAGCCACAGGTTCGGCACGGTGATGCCCAGATGCGGGTCGGACGCCATCAACGCCGAGCCCGTCGCGCTCTTGCCAGCCGCCACGGCCAGCGCGTTGGAGCCCGAGCGCGAGGCACCGCCGAGCAGCGCGTCGAGCGCCGGCAGCTCGCCGCCGTCCTCGAAGCTCAGGAACGAGGCGGAGCCGTTCTCCACCAGGCGCGCCCAGATCTGCGGCCAGTCCTCGCGGTCGCGCAGTTGGAGCAGACGGAACCACACCAGCCAGTTGACGTCGGTCGCCGCCAGCCGGCCGACGGTTATCAGATCGCGGACCGTCCACGGTTCGGGCTCGATGCCAAGGACGGTGAATTCGTGCGGCAGCTCGTCGGCGTCGAGATTGGCCTGGTAGTGATTGACGCCTTCGACGAAGGCGTCGAGCCACGCCCGCGTCTCGGGCGGCATCGCCGCGATCGTCTCGTCGGCGGAGCGTCCGTAGTTGAGGATGCGCAGCGAGTGGTCGATGTCGGTCGCGACCGGGCCGGCCATCTCCGCGATGCGGCCCTGCGAGATGCGGCGCAGCAACTCCATCTGAGCCAGGCGCAGATGGGCGTGGACCACCCCCAGCGCGACCGCCAGGTCGCGGTCGGTCTCGGCCTCGACGAAGGGGATCATGCGATCATCCCAGCGCACCGTGACGGCCCGCTCGAGCGGCAGCCCCTCGGTCGGGAAAGCGGCGAGGCGCTGGTCGACCGTGCTGGGCGGCGGCAGCGACGCGAACAGCGAGCAGCCGGACAAGGCCAGCATCAGCGGCAGCGCGACGAGACGGGCGGCGAGGCGCATGGGCTCGGTCCCCTGGCCGGTTTGCGGGAGTCGGGGCGCGAAGGTTCCGCGCGCGGACCGGTCCTCGACAGTGCGTCGAAAATGGGTCCCCGCCATCGGCGGATCAACTGTCCTGGGCGAGCTGCGCGCGGAAGAAGGCCACGTTCACGGCGAGGCCCGGAATCAGCCAGATGAACAGCTTGCTGACCGCCAGTATCTCCTCGGCCGAGGCGTCGGCCTCGGCCGCCGCCTTGAGGTCGGCCGAGGTCAGGCCCGCCGGGTTGGGCAGGGTCTGCGCCAACTCGACCGCGCGGTCGTGAAAGGCCTGGCACGCGGCCTCGTGCGCGTCGGTGGCGACGACCGGCTTGAGGTCGTTCCAGGCGGCGGCGAAGTAGCTGGGCCAGCGTGCCAGCATGCGATAGTCGGAGTTGACGAAGGGCAGCCCCAACGTGCCCATGATGTCGTCATAGAGCGCCTGCAAATCGGCCAGGCCGTGGTGCCGCTCGACCATCACGAAGGGGACCGAGACGTCGGGCGCGTGGCGGTCCTCGAACGGCTCGGGCTTATCGCGGTCGTCGCTCATCTCGCCGCCCTCGAGCAGCAGCCGCGCGGCGATGCACATCGGGAAGTAGACGTTGTTGCCGTGCGAGAACACCTCGATCGCCTCGCGGATCGCGTCGAGTTCGCGCGGCGCGTAGCCCATTCGGGCCAGCCGTTCGGCGATGGGCGACGGGGACAGCTCGGCCGCGCCGTCCTCCGCGATCGAGCGCAGCTCGCGCGCCGCCTCGACATAGGGGACCGAAGCGCAGGTCTCCCGCCAGCCGGCCCACAGCGTGTCGAAGAAGGTGGGGTAATGGGCGTAGGCCATCGTGACCACGCCCATCCACGGCACCTGGAGCACGCTCTTCATGTCCTCGTAGCGCCGCTTCGTCTCGCCTTCCGCCTTGTACTCGGGCAGGGGATGGATGGCGGGGATCGGATCGGGCTTTTCGCGATTGAGCAGGTACATGGTCCCTCCAATGGTGGCATGCGTGTTTTAGCACGGTACGGACGCGGACGATCACGCAATATAATTCATACCTGAGGCCGATTGCCGCCGATCGCGAGAATTTGATCCAGATCAATGTGCAATATTCTGCATATCTCGATGCTGCCGAACCGACGGGCCCGCGGTCGGCGCGGCCCGCCCATGGGAGGATCCAGGGAGCAGCACCGCATGTCGATCAACTACAATGAGCGCATCCCAAACAACGTCAACCTGTCGGAGGACCGGCAGCTGCAGCGAGCGCTGGAGAAGTGGCAGCCCGAATACCTGCGGTGGTGGGACGAGATGGGGCCCGAGGGGTTCCAGACCCGGGACGTCTATCTGCGCACCGCCGTTTCGGTCGACCCGAAGGGCTGGGCGCATTTCGACTACGTCAAGATGCCCGACTACCGCTGGGGCATCTTCCTGACGCCGCCGGAGCAGGACCGCCAAGTCAATTTCGGCGACCACAAGGGCTCGAAGGCGTGGACCGACGTGCCGGGCGAGTACCGCTCGACCCTGCGCCGGATCATCACGGTGCAGGGCGACACCGAGCCCGCGTCGGTCGAGCAGCAGCGCGCGCTAGGCCGCACCTGCCCGTCGCTCTACGACCTGCGCAACCTGTTCCAGGTCAATGTCGAGGAGGGCCGTCACCTGTGGGCGATGGTCTACCTGCTGCACAAGTACTTCGGCCGCGACGGCCGCGAAGAGGCCGAGGCGCTGCTCGAGCGGCGTTCGGGCTCGGAGGACCATCCGCGCATGCTCGGCGCCTTCAACGAGAAGACGCCCGACTGGCTGTCGTTCTTCTTCTTCACGATGCTCACCGACCGCGACGGCAAGTACCAGCTCGCCGCGCTGGCCGAATCAGGCTTCGACCCGCTGAGCCGCACCTGCCGGTTCATGCTGACCGAGGAGGCGCACCACCTGTTCGTCGGCGAGACCGGCATCGGCCGCATCCTCCAGCGCACCGCCGAGGTGGCGAAGCAGATCCGATCCGAGGATCCCGAGCGACTGCGCGAGGCCGGGGTGATCGATTTCGATACCATCCAGAAGTACCTGAACTTCCACTTCTCGGTGACGTTGGACCTCTACGGATCCGAGGTCTCGACCAACGCCGCCAACTTCTACACCCAGGGCCTCAAGGGCCGGTTCGAGGAGACCAAGATCGGCGACGACCACAAGCTCGACGGCGACACCTACGCGGTGCCCGTGCAGACCAACGGGTCGATCGGCGAAGAGCACGTACCCGCGCTGACCGCGCTCAACGAACGCCTGCGCGACGACTACATCACCGACTGCCAGGCCGGCGTGAACCGCTGGAACAAGGTCCTGGAAAAGGCGGGCGTCGATTTCCGGCTGAGCCTCGCGCACAAGTGCTTCAACCGGCGCGTCGGCCGCTTCGACATCGACCAGGTCGACGCGGTGCACGTCTCGCCCGAGGGCAAGGTGATCACGGAGGCCGAGTGGACCAAGCGCCACACCGACTGGCTGCCGACCCACGACGACCACGCCTTCGTCGCCTCGCTGATGGAGAAGCCGGTGACCGAGCCGGGGCAGTTCGCCAACTGGATCGCCCCGCCGGCACGCGGCATCAACAACCAGCCGCTCGACTTCAAGTACGTGCGCTTCGACTAGGCGCCGCAGACAGGTCCGCCCCTTCCCGCCCGCCGGCGGCGAGGGGCGTCTCCCTGCCAAGACGGAGGACCCCATGGACGGCGGCACGGCCGGCGCCGAGGTGCGGCGCCAGCACCTGATCGACCCGGAGATCTGCATCCGCTGCGGCACCTGCGAGGAGGTGTGTCCGGAGGACGCGATCAGCCACGACGCGGTCAACTACTTCATCGACTTCGAGATCTGCACCATGCGCGGCGACTGCCTGCCGCCGTGCCCGACCGGCGCGATCGACAGCTACCGGAAGGTGACCACGCCCTGGACCGTCGAGCAGCAGCTCGCCTTCGAGGAGCTGCCGCCCGACGCCGAGCCCGAGCTGCCACCGGCCGGCCCGACCCCGGGCGAGGTCGAGGAACTGCAGACGGTAGCCGCCAGCGCGGCCGGCGGTCCCCTGGTCCCGCCCTGGTCGGCGGCGCACCCCTACGTCAACCTCTACGCGCCCGAGGCGCCGGCCACCGCGGTGGTCCAGGGCAACATGCGGCTCACCGCCGACGGCGCGTCGTCGGACATCCACCACATCGTGCTCGACATGGGCACCCGCGCGTTCCCGGTGCTCGAGGGCCAGTCGATCGGCATCGTCCCGCCGGGGACCGGGCCGAACGGCAAGCCGCATCACCTGCGGCTCTACTCGGTCGCCTCGCCGCGCGAGGGGGAGCGGACGGGCTACAACAACATCGCCCTGTGCGTGAAGCGGGTGACCGAGGACGAGAACGGCAACCCTGTGACGGGCGTCGCCTCGAACTACCTGTGCGACCTCGAGAAGGGCGACGAGGTGCGGGTCTGCGGCCCCTACGGCACCAGCTTCCTGATGCCCAACCATCCGGGCGCCAACATCGTCATGATCTGCACCGGCACCGGCTCGGCGCCGATGCGCGCCATGACCGAGCGGCGGCGGCGCAAATTCGCCAAAGGCACCCACGGCGGCGGCGCGCTGAAGCTCTATTTCGGCGCCCGCACCGCGGCCGAGCTGCCCTATCTGGGGCCGCTGCGCAAGCTGCCCAAGGAGTTGATCGACGTGCGGCTGGCCTTCTCGCGCGAGCCGGGCCGGGACAAGCGCTACGTCCAGGACGAGCTGCGCGCCGATGCCGAGGTACTGGCCGAGCTGCTGCGCAACGAGGACAGCTATCTCTATATCTGCGGCCACAAGCGCATGGAGGCCGGCGTCGAGGCGGCACTTGCGGAGATCTGCGCCGACCACGGCATGGACTGGGCCGAACTCAAGCCGCGGCTGCGCCAGTACGGGCGCTACCACGTGGAGACCTATTGATGCGGGCCCAGGTTGCTTAGGTGGCCCTGGCGGAGCGCCTCGGTTCGCGGCCCACATGTCGGGAATCGCCGATGGGCGGATTGAAATATTAGGCATTGCTAATATATAAAATGCACCGATCCGGGCGGCGCCGCGGGTATCCTCGGCGGGTCCGCGCGGGACCGATGCAAGGGGAGCGATGCCATGCCCGACACCACCGCCATCGTGAAGCCGACGGTCACGACCTTCTTCCACGAGCCGACCAACACGGCGTGCCACGTCGTCCGCGACCCGGAGAGCAACGCCTGCGCCATCGTCGACTCGGTGCTCGACTACGACCCCAAAGCAGGGCGGACCTCGACCGACCATGCCGACCGGGTGATCGCCCATGTCCAGCGCGAGGGGCTGGCGGTCGAGTGGCTGCTCGAGACCCATGCTCATGCCGATCACCTGAGTGCCGCGCCCTACCTCGAGGAGAAGCTGGGGGGCCGCATCGCGATCGGCGAGCACATCACGACGGTGCAGGACACCTTCAAGACGGTGTTCAACGCCGAAGTGGAGTTCCGCACCGACGGCTCGCAATTCGAGCGCCTGTTCAAGGACGGCGACAGCTTCGCGATCGGCGCGCTCGACGGCCGGGTGATCCACACGCCGGGCCACACCCCGGCCTGCGTGACCTATTTGATCGGCGACGCCGCGTTCGTCGGCGACACGCTGTTCATGCCCGACTACGGCACGGCGCGCTGCGACTTCCCCGGCGGCGACGCGGCCACGCTCTACGATTCGATCCAGAAGCTGTTCGCGCTGCCCGGCGAGACGCGCATCTTCCTGTGCCACGACTACAAGACCGAGGGCCGCGACGAATATGTTTGGGAGACCACGGTGGCGGCCGAGCGCGACGGCAACAAGCATGTCGGCGGCGGCGCGTCCAAGGACGAGTTCGTCGAGTGGCGGCGCGAGCGCGACGCCACGCTGGAGATGCCGGTGCTGATCCTGCCCTCGGTCCAGATCAACATGCGCGCCGGACACTTCCCGCCGCCCGAGGACAACGGCGTGAGCTACCTCAAGATCCCGCTCGACGTGCTATAGGAGTATTCCTGTGTCGCGGACCGGTGCCGCACCACCGAATCAGCCAATCCCGTTCCCGAAGGAGCAACCGATGACCATCGCCAAGGTCAGCGACGAGCTTTCGATCGCGCCGCAGATCGACCCCGAGGAGATCCCCGCGCTCTACGAGCAGGGCTTCCGCAGCATCGTCAGCGCCCGCCCCGACGACGAGGAGGCGGGCCAGCCCGACGCCGCCGAGATGCGCCGCGCCGCCGAGGCGGCGGGCATGGAGTACGCCCATATCCCGGTGAAGCCGGGACAGATCGGCGACGAGGACGTGGCCAAGTTCGCCGCGGCGTTCGACAAGCTGCCCAAGCCGGTGCTGGGCTTCTGCAAGTCGGGCAACCGCGCGGCGAGCCTGTGGGCGCTGGCCCATGCCGGCGAGCTGCCCGCCGACGAGCTGATCTCCCGCGCCTCGGGCGCGGGGTGCGACCTGTCCGGGCTCAAGGACCGGCTGGAGGCTGCGGCGAAGGCATAGGCGGGGCCGCGGGGGCCTACCCTCCGGGCCGGGCCGGTTTTTCCCCCTCCCACTCTCGATAGTCATCCCGGGACTTGTTCCCGGGATCCATTGACTTGTCGAGCGGCGGGCCGCCCGCGGATCGGTATCGGTGGAACCGACAGTACGTGCCCGGATCGTTGGCGCCTGGCCGCGAGGCCAATGGGCCCCGGGAACAAGTCCCGGGGCGACAGTCTTGGAAAGGTTGGCGCGGAGCCTGCCCGCCCCCATCGCCTTTTGGCGGCGGAGCCCCTACCCTGCCGTAAACCGGCAACAGGGAGGGGATCGTCATGGATCTGATGGACAAGGTCGCCGTGGTCACCGGCGCGGGCCAGGGCTTCGGCGAGGGCATCGCGCGGCACATGGCGGGGCTGGGCGCGCATGTGCTGTGCGCCGACATCAACGCCGAGACGGCCGAGCGCACTGCCGCCGCGATCGTCCAGGGCGGCGGCAAGGCCAAGGCGGTCACCGCCGACGTCACCAGGTCGGAATCGGTCAAGGCGATGATCGACGCGGCGGTGGACGGGTTCGGCCGCCTCGACATCGTCGTCAACAACGCCGGCACGACGCATCGCAACATGCCCATGCTGGAGGTCGACGAGGCGACCTTCGACCGGGTCTACGCGGTCAACGTCAAGTCGATCTACCTCACCGCCCGGCACGCCGTGCCGGTGCTGCGCGAGCAGGGCGAGGGCGGCGTCATCGTCAACATCGCCTCGACCGCCGGCGTGCGGCCGCGGCCCGGGCTGACCTGGTACAACGGCTCGAAGGGCGCGGTGATCGTGCTGACCAAGTCGATGGCCGCCGAGCTGGCGCCCGACCGGATCCGGGTGTGCGCGGTCAACCCGGTGGCGGGCGAGACGCCGCTGCTCGACAGCTTCCTGCCCGGCGGCGACCGGCCCGAATCGCGCGCCCAGTTCGTCGCCACCGTGCCGCTCGGTCGCCTGTCGACGGCGAACGACGTGGCGCGCGCGGTGTCCTGGCTGGCTTCGGACGACGCCGAGTTCATCACCGGCGTATGCATGGAGGTGGATGGCGGGCGGTGCATCTGAGGCGCCGCGCCGCCCCTACCCCCGCCCCTTCAGCAGGTGGCGGGCGATAACGACGTTCTGGATCTCGGTGGTGCCGTCCATGAACTGGGCCAGCTTGGCGCCGGCCAGATGGCGGGCCAGCGGGTAGTCGGCGCGGGCGCCGTTGGCGCCCATGGCCTGCATGCAGTCGGCGAGACGGGCGAGCGCCGCGCGGGTGGCGAACTTCTTGGCATGCGCCGCCATCGGCGCGGCACCGGCGCCCGCCTCGACCCGGGTGATCGCTTCGTAGGCGAGCAGGCGCGCGGCTTCCAGGTCGGTGGCGGCGTCGGCGAGCAGGAACTGGACGCCCTGGAACTCGGCGGTCGACTGGCCGAAGGCGCGGCGCGACGCGGCGTAGTCGATCGCGCATTCGAGCCCCGCGCGCATCATGCCGCACATCATGGCGG
Organism: uncultured Alphaproteobacteria bacterium; assembly: GCA_964569105.1. Classification (GTDB taxonomy): domain Bacteria; phylum Pseudomonadota; class Alphaproteobacteria; order CAZMTC01; family CAZMTC01; genus CAZMTC01. The sequence continues at coordinate 32,740 of CAZMTC010000003.1, forward strand.
CGAGCGTGGCGCGGGCCAGGTCGATGCCGCCCATCGCCGCCTTGAAGCCGTCGCCGGGGCCGAGCAGCATCGCTTCCTCCGGCACCGCGACGTCGGCCAGGGCGATACCGCCCGCGCCCATGGCGTGGCCGCCGAGCAGCGAGTAGGGCTCGGTGCGGCTGACGCCTTCGGCGCCGGCGTCGACCAGGAAGCAGGCGATACCGCGCCAGCCGGCGGCGGTGTCGGTCTGGGCATAGACCGACAGGATGTCGGCGGCGGCGGCATTGGTGACCCAGGCCTTCTCGCCCTCGATCCGCCAGCCGCCGCCGTCGCGTCGCGCGCGGGTGGCGACGGCGGCGGCGTCCGAGCCCATGCCCGGCTCGGTCAGCAGGAAGGCGCCGATGCGCCGGCCCGCGACCATCGCAGGCAGGTGGCGCTCCTTGTGGGCGTCGGTGCCGTTGCGGGCGATGTTGGCGGCGAGGTTGTTGTGCACGACCAGCGCGAAGGCGAAGGCGAAGTCGGCGGCCGCCAGCTCCTCCATCGCGCGCGCGAGCACGGTCGGGCTGGCGCCAGCACCGCCCAGCGCCTCGGGCACCAGCAGGCCGGTGAGCCCGGCATCGCCCGCCGCGGCGATCGCTTCGCGCGGGAAGCGGCGCTGCTCCTCCCAGCCCCGCGCATTGGGCGCGACGAACTCGGCGGCGAAGGTGCGGGCGGCGGCGACGGCGGGATGTTCGGCAGTGGTGTCCATGGCGACCCCCGTCACGCGGCCCGGGCAACAGCTACTGGGACGAAGGCGGCGGCCTCGCGCAGCACTTCGGCGCCCGCACCGGTACGACCGACGTTCTCCGACAGGTATCGACGCCACTTCCGCGCGCCGGGCAGGCCGGCGAACAGGCCCATGGCGTGGCGCGCGAGCACGCGCAGCGGCACGCCGGCGGCGACCTGGCGCTCGGCGTAGTCGGCGTAGGCGTCGAGCGCCGCGTGGCGCTCGAGCGGCTCGTTCGTGTCGCCCCACAGCCGGCGGTCGGCCTCTGCCAGCATCCAGGGCTCGTCGTAGGCGGCGCGGCCGATCATGACCCCATCGACATGGCCGAGCTGTTCCGCGGCCTCCTCGAGGGTGCGGATGCCGCCGTTGATCACGACCTCGAGGCCCGGGAAGTCGCGCACGAGGCGGTGGACGCGGGCGTAGTCGAGCGGCGGGATCTCGCGGTTCTCCTTCGGGCTCAGCCCGCTGAGCCAGGCCTTGCGCGCGTGGACGATCAGCGTGCCGCAACCGGCTTCGGCCACCTTGCCCACGAAGTCGGCGAGGAAGTCGTAGCTGTCGCGGTCGTCGATGCCGATGCGGGTCTTGACCGTGACGGGAATGTCCGTGGCGTCGCGCATGGCGCGCACGCACGCGGCCACCGTCTCGGGCCGCGCCATCAGGCAGGCGCCGAAGGCTCCGGACTGCACCCGATCGGAAGGGCAGCCGACGTTGATGTTGACCTCGTCATAGCCCCACTGGGTGGCGATGCGCATGCATTCGGCCATCTCCACAGGATCGGAGCCGCCGAGCTGAAGCGCCACGGGATGCTCGGCCGGATCGAAGCCCAAATGCCGCGCGCGGTCGCCATGCAGCACCGCGCCCGCCGCCACCATCTCGGTGTAGAGCAATGCGCGCCGGGTCAGGAGCCGCGCCAGGTACCGGAAGTGCCGGTCGGTGCAGTCCATCATCGGCGCCACGCTCAGGCGGCGGTCGAGGCGGTCCGAAGTGTCGTTCGCGTCCTGCATGAGCCCTAATATAACGGCACGTTTGACAGATGCGACCCTGTGGGGAACTGTCGCGCTGCAACACCGATCAGGAGGACCCGACGCCATGCCGTTGCCCGCGCAACTCCAGGGGCGCCTGCGCCTGCCCGCCATCGCCGCGCCGATGTTCCTGGTGTCGGGACCCGATTTGGTGGTCGAAGCGTGCAAGGCCGGCGTACTGGGCGGCTTCCCGGCGCTGAACCAGCGCACCTCGGAGGGGTTCGAGCAATGGCTCGAGGACATCGCGGCGCGGCTGGCCGGCGCGCCCGGCGCAGCGCCCTACGGCGTCAACCTGATCGTCCACAAGACCAACCCGCGGGTCGAGGCCGACCTGAAGCTGTGCGTCGCGCACGAGGTGCCGGTGGTGATCACCTCGCTGGGCGCGGCGGTCGAGGTGGTCGAGGCGGTGCATTCCTACGGCGGCGTGGTGTTCCACGACGTCACCAACATGCGCCACGCGGCCAAGGCGATTGCGGCCGGGGTCGATGGGCTGATCCTGGTGGCCAACGGCGCGGGCGGCCATGCCGGGACGACCAACCCCTTCGCGCTGGCCGCCGAGGCGCGGCGCGAATGGCCGGAGACGACGCTGATCCTGTCGGGCTGCATCTCCGACGGCCGGCAGATCGCGGCGGCCGAGGTGATGGGCGCGGACCTGGCCTATCTGGGCACGCGCTTCATCAACACCCGGGAGAGCCTGGCCAAGGACGCCTACAAGGAGATGATCGTCGCCGCCCACGCCGCCGACATCGTCTACACGCCCAAAATCTCGGGCGTGCCGGCGAGCTTCCTGCGCGAGAGCCTGGTCAAGGCGGGCATGGACCCCGACACCCTGCCCGACAAGACCGATGTCGACATGGGCGAGGAGCTGGACACCGAATCGCGCGCCTGGAAGGACATCTGGTCGGCCGGGCAGGGCGTCGGAACCATCGACGACGTGCCCCCCGTGGCGGAGCTGGTCGACCGGCTCGACCGCGAGTACCGCGAGGCCAACACCGCCGCCGCGCACAGAGCCGTCCCCGCGGCCAGCGCGGCCGAATAGCGAGACCGCACCGCCGGGCCTAGGCGGCCCCGCCGCGGGGCTGGCTCCGCCGCAGATGCCGCGGGCGCACGACCTCGGTGGCCAGACCGACCGCCTCCAGCGCACGGATCAACAGCCAGGTCAGGTCAACCTCCCACCAGCGGTGCCAGTTGCATGCGCTGGTCTGGTCGGCATGGTGGTTGTTGTGCCAGCCTTCGCCGACGGCGAGCAGCCCAACCAGCCAGTTGTTGCGCGAATCGTCGGGCGTGTCCCAGTTGCGATAGCCGATCATGTGGGTCAGCGAGTTCACCGACCAGGTGATATGCCACACGATCACCGTGCGCACGAACACTCCCCAGACCAGGACGCTCAACCCCAGCTGCAGGCCGGCCGCGGGCGAACCCTGGGTCAGCCAGCCGGCCGCGAAGCCGGCGGCGTAGAACAGCACTGCGTGCGCGGCGTAGATGCCGTAGACGCCGAGCGGATTCTTCTGCAGCCAGCGATAGAACGGGTCGCGCAGAACGTCGCGGGCGTAGGCCTGATAGGCCGGTGCGCCCTCGATCGCAGGGTTGTGGCGGAACAGGCAGCCGCAATGGGCCCTTACGCCGCCGGCGCGCGGCGTGTGCGGATCGCCCGGCGCGTCCGAATAGCGGTGATGCGCGCGGTGATGCGTGACCCAGCGTACCGGCCCGTCCTGCATGCAGCACAGCGCGATCACGACGAGCAGCCGCTCGAGCCAGCGCGGCACCCGCAGGCTGCGATGGGTGAGAATGCGGTGATAGCCGAGGTTGATGCCGGTGCCGAAGAGCACGATACCCGGAACCAGGACAGCCACCCCGGTCCAGCTGAACAGCCACGGCACGGCCGCGAGCAGCGCCAGCACATGGACCCCGCCGATGCCCAGCAGGTAGAGCCGGTTGACGCGTCCGCCGCGAGCGGGGACCGCGCCGGCGGATATCGGGTCGGTCTGGATAGAGGCCACGTACGGTTCCGCGAGCAGGGTCGAGCAGGCACGCAGCCTCGCACAACCGCGGCCAAAACCCCAGCCCGTTCGGACGACCGGGCCGCAAATCGGCTCAAAAAGATGCGCATACGCAACCCTTCCCCCCTTTACGGCGCAGTTTTTCACGGCATAGTGAGCGGCCGGCGAAGGCGCTCCGATCCGAGACAAGGGGCCCGGCCGAACAGGGAGACGTGGAGGAGACGCGGTGGAAGCATTGCAGCTTCTGGTCGGGGGGATCGCGAACGGCTGCGTCTACGGGCTGATCGCGCTGGGCTTTGTGCTCATCTACAAGGCGACCGAGCAGGTCAACTTCGCCCAGGGCGACATGATGATGCTCGGCGCCTTTTTCGGGCTGACCTTCATCGCCGATTTCGGCATGCCCTGGTGGCAGGGCGTGATCCTGGCGATCGCGTTCATGGCGATGCTCGGCTTCGCGCTCGAGGTCGTGGCGCTGCGGCCGATCATGGGCCAGCCGCAGTTCGCGGTGGTGATCCTGACGATCGCGCTGGGCTTCGTGTTCCGCTCGGCCGCGGGCGCGATCTGGGGCCATGACCCGCAGAGCTTCCAGACGCCCTATTCGGGCGGCGTGACCCAGATCGGCGACCCGGCGGGCAGCCAGGTCACCATCGGGCACGAGAGCGTGGCGGTGGTGCTCGGCACGGTGGTGCTGGTCGGCCTGCTCTACGCCTTCTTCCGCTTCACGCGCATGGGCATCGCCATGCAGGCGAGCTCGCAGAACCAGCTCGCCGCCTACTACATGGGCATCCCGGTCAAGCGCGTGTTTTCCATGATCTGGGCGATCAGCGCGGGCGTGGCCGCGGTCGCCGGGCTGCTGCTCGCGCCGATGCAGCTGGTCGACCCGGACATGGGGCTGACCGGCATCAAGGCCTTCGCCGCCGCGGTCGTCGGCGGCTTCGGCTCGCTCCCGGGCGCGATGATCGGCGGCATTCTCATTGGTGTCGTAGAGCCCTTCGCCCAGGTCTACATCCCGATGGAGGTGTCGACCGGCATCGGTCCGGTCGACTGGGCCTTCGCCCGGCTCGACGAGTTCCTGCAGGTGATCGGCATGACTACGACCTCGGCCTATTGGCTGATGCTGATCGTCCTGGTGGTCCGCCCGCAGGGCCTGTTCGCACAGATGCAGCGCAAGAAGGTTTAGGGCCCGTAGCCATGCGGATCGTCTTCAAGACCCGGTACGAGCAGGACATCCGGCTCATCAAGCACGGCGGCCAGGCCTTCTGGTACGGCGTGCTGGCGGTGGGGGTGCTGGCCGTGCCCCTGGCGCTCACCTGGCTGGCGCCCGGACAGGCGCAGTTCTACACCGGCGAGTTGAGCTTCGTGATGATCTTCGCCATCGCGGGGATCGGGCTGATGCTGCTCACGGGATTCACCGGGCTGGTCAGCCTCGGGCACGCGGCGTATCTGGGCATCGGCGCCTATGCCCACGCCTGGTTTCTGCAGCACGGCGTGCCCTTCGTGCTGTCGATCCCGATGGCCGGCGTGGTGGCGTCGATCGTCGGCATCGCCTTCGCCATCCCGGCGCTGCGCATGACCGGCATCTACCTCGCCATCGCCTCGCTGGTCTTCGCGGTGATCGTCGAGCAGGTGCTGATCAACTGGGAAAGCGTGACCGGCGGCTTCGCCGGCTTCCCGGTGCCCAACGCGGTGATCTTCGGCTGGGACGTCTCGCCGGTCTCGAACCCCGACGCGTTCTACTACCTGACCCTCGGCATCCTCGTGATCGTGCTGCTGGGGGCGATCAACCTGCTGCGCAGCCCGACCGGCCGGGCGATGATCGCGATCCGCGACAGCGAGATCTCGGCCCAGTCGATGGGCGTCAACATCGCCAGGTACAAGACCATCTCCTTCGGCCTGTCGGCGGGCATCACCGGCGTGGCCGGCGGGCTGATGGCGCACAAGATCGGCTATCTGGCGCCCGATGCGTTCAACATCATCGAGTCGATCCGGCTCCTGCTGATGATCGTGATCGGCGGGCTCGGCTCGCTGCACGGCGCCATCTTCGGCGCGGTCATCGTCGGCCTCCTTCCGCAGGCGCTGGCGATCATGCGCACCGAGGTCAACGAGCTGGGCTCGGCAGTCGCGGCGGAGGCCGGCGCGGTCGAGGCGGCGCTGGCCTGGCTGATCGGCGGCGTGCAGGACCTGGTCAGCTCGCCGGGCTTCGAGGCCGGGCTGTTCGGGTTGATCCTGGTGCTGATCATCGTGTTCGAGCCGATGGGGCTCTACGGCCGTTGGCGCAAGATCAAGCTCTACTTCGATTTGTTCCCGCTCTACCGCAAGGACACGTTCAAGCGGCAGAAGGCCTATCTCAAGACGGAGCGGATGCGGTGAGCTACTTCCAGGCCCAGGGCATCTCGATCCACTTCGGCGGCGTCAAGGCGGTCGACCAGGTCTCCTTCGACGTCGACGAGGGCACGGTATGCGCCATCGTCGGCCCCAACGGCGCCGGCAAGACGACGATCTTCAACCTGATCTCGCGCATCTACGACCCGACCGAGGGACGGCTGATTTTCGACGGCCGGGACATCACCGGCATCGCGCCGCACAAGATCGCCTCGCTGGGGATCGCGCGGACTTTCCAGAACATCGAGCTGTTCGAGCACGCGACCGTGCTGCACAACCTTCTGGTCGGCCGACACCGCCACCGCCGCTCGGGCCTGATCGAGGAGGTGTTCTTCCCGTCCTCGATGAAGCGCAAGGAGGTGGCGGCGCGCGAGAAGGTCGAGGAGGTGATCGACTTCCTGGACCTGCAGCACTACCGCGATCAGATGATCACGCAGCTGCCCTACGGCGTGCGCAAGGTCGTGGAGCTGGGCCGCGCGCTGTGCTCCGAGCCCAGGCTGCTGCTGCTGGACGAGCCGGCCTCGGGCCTCAATGTCGAGGAGACCGAGGACATGGCCTTCTGGATCGAGGACATCAAGAAGGACCTGGGCGTCACCGTGATCATGGTCGAGCACGACATGTCGCTCGTTTCCGACGTCTCGGACAAGGTGATCGCGCTGACCGACGGACGGGTGATCGCCGAGGGCACCTCGAAGGAGGTCCAGTCGGACCCCGAGGTCGTCCGCGCCTATCTGGGAGCCTGACCGCCATGGCCGAGACCGCGACCGCCGAGAGGACCGAAGCCCGCGCCGGCGCCGAGCCGATGCTCAAGGTGCGCAACATCGAGACCTATTACGGCCCGATCATGGCCATCCGCGGCGTGTCGCTGGAGGTGCACAAAGGCCAGATCGTCACCGTGCTGGGCTCCAACGGCGCCGGCAAGACCACCGTGCTCAAGACCATCTCGGGCGTGATGGATCCGGAGAAAGGCTCGATCACCTTCGAGGACCGGCCGATCCACAGGCGCGACCCCGACTGGGTCGCGCGCCACGGCATCGCCCACGTCCCCGAGGGGCGCGAGGTGTTTCCCTTCCTGACCGTACGCGAGAACCTCCGCATGGGCGCCTACACCCGCTCCGACACGGCGCAGATCGCCGCGGATCTGGAGATGGTCTACCGCTATTTCCCGATCCTCGAGGAGCGCGCGAGCCAGCAGGCGGGCTACCTCTCGGGCGGCCAGCAGCAGATGCTGGCGATCGGCCGCGGGCTGATGGCGCGGCCCGAGCTGATGCTGCTCGACGAACCGTCGCTGGGCCTGTCGCCGATCCTGGTCAAGGAGATCTTCGAGATCATCGAACGGCTCAACAAGGAGCAGGGCGTGACCATGCTGCTGGTCGAGCAGAACGCCAACATGGCGCTCAGGGTCGGCGACTACGGCTACGTCATCGAGAACGGCCGCATCGTCATGGAGGACGAATGCGCCAAGCTGGCCGAGAGCGACGACGTCAAGGAGTTCTTTCTCGGCATCAAGGACACCGGCGTGCGAGGCAAGAAGCGCTGGAAGCGTCGCAAGACATGGCGTTGATACCATGGCATTGACGCAATTGCGCAGCTAGACTGCATCCGGAGGAAATCGCCAATGCACGGGCCGACCGAGCAGACTTTCGAGGTCGACGGCTGCGAAACGGTCTCCAAGCTGTTCCGCAAGCGCACGCAGGAGTTGGGCGACAGGGTCGCCATCCGCGAGAAGGATCTGGGCATCTGGCGCGCCGTCACCTGGCGCGAATACGGCCAGAAGGCGCGCGAAGTGGCGATGGGCCTGGCGGCGCTGGGGCTCGAGCGCGGCGAGGTCACCGCGGTCCTGTCGGAAAACAACCGCGAATGGCTGTTCGCCGACCTGGGCACGATCTGCGCCGGCGGCGTGACCAACGGGATCTACACCACCGACTCGCCCAAGCAGCTCGCCTATCTGTGCAACGATTCCCGCGCCAAGGTGCTGTTCGTCGAGAACGAGGAACAGCTCGACAAGTGGCTCGAGGTGCGCGACGAGATTCCCTCGATCGAGAAGGTCGTGATCTTCGACATGGAGGGGCTGCGCGACTTCTCCGACCCCATGGCGATGACCATGGAGGAGTTCTATGAGTTGGGCCGCAGGTACGACGGCGAGCATCCGGAGGAGTTCGACGCGCGCGTCGACGCGGCCAAGCCCGACGATTTGATGATCCTGATCTACACCTCGGGCACGACCGGGCCGCCCAAGGGCGCGATGATCTCGCACCGCAACGTGATCTTCCAGTTGACCATCGGCAACGAAATCTACCGGGTCCAACCCGACGATCAGCAGCTCTCGTTCCTGCCGCTCTCGCACATTGCCGAGCGCTCGTTCACCACCTTCTTCCCGCTGCGGAACGAGAACGCGGTGAACTTCGCCGAGAGTGTCGAGACGGTGGCCGAGAACATTCGCGAGGTTTCGCCGCACATTTTCCTGGCGGTGCCGCGGGTGTGGGAGAAGTTCTACTCGACCGTCCAGGTGCAGCTCGACGACGCGACGGCGATCAGCCGCTGGGCCTACCGTCAGGCGCTCAAGGTGGGCTATGCGCGGCTCGAATATGAGCTCGAGGACAAGCCGGTGCCGGCGGGCGTGCGCCTCGCCTACGGCCTCGCCAACCTGCTGGTGCTGCGCAACCTCAAGCGCCTGCTCGGCATGGAGCGGCTGCGCTGGGCGGCGACCGGCGCGGCGCCGATCTCGCCCGATCTGATCAAGTGGTACCGCGCCATCGGCGTCAAGCTGTTCGAGATCTACGGCCAGACCGAGAACACCGGCACCGCGACAGCCAACGAACCCGATCGGGTCAAGCTGGGCACGGTGGGCCGCGCCGAGGATGGCACCGAGGTCTCGATCAGCCCGGAGGGCGAGATCCTGCTCAAGGGGCCGCACGTCTTCATGGGCTATCTGAACCAGCCCGAGAAGACGGCGGAGACGATCGCCGACGGCTGGCTGCACACCGGCGACGTGGGCTACATCGACAACGAGGGCTATGTCCGCGTCACCGACCGGATGAAGGACATCATCATCACCGCCGGCGGCAAGAACATCACGCCCTCGGAGATCGAGAACCAGCTCAAGTTCTCGCCCTACATCTCGGACGCGGTGGTGATCGGCGACAAGCGCAAGTTCCTCAGCGCGCTGATCATGATCGACCACGACAACGTGGTGAAGTACGCCCAGGACCATTCGGTGCCGTTCACCAACTACGCCTCGCTGTGCCGGGCGCAGGAGGTGCAGGACCTGATCTGGGCCGAGATCGAGAAGGTCAACAAGAACTTCGCGCGGGTCGAGACGATCAAGTCGTTCCGGCTGATCGACCAGCTTCTGACCGCCGAGGACGACGAGCTGACACCGACCATGAAGCTCAAGCGCAAGTTCGTGAACGAGAAGTACAAGGAGCTGATCGATTCCATGTATCAGGGCGCCTGAGCGCCCCGCAGAAACGCGCCGGCCGCCGGCAACGGGCGGCGCGGAGTGCTTCAACGCCGACCACAGGGAGGAACCGAAATGGCATTGAAGAAGATTGGAGTGTCGCTGCTCGGCGGCGTCGCGGCCCTGGCCGTCGCGGCGGCCGCGCAGGCCGAGACCGTCCGCGGCGTGACCGACGACGAGGTCGTCTTCGGCTCGCACACCGCGCTCTCGGGCCCGGTGGCACCTTGGGGCGAGGGCTCGACCAACGGCGCCAAGCTGGCGTTCGAGCAGGCCAACGCCGAAGGCGGGGTTCACGGCCGCAAGCTCACCTTGATCGTCGAGGACACCCAGTACCAGGTGCCCAAGGCGGTGCAGGCGACCAACAAGCTGATCAACTCGGACAAGATCTTCGCCATGGTCGCGGCGCTGGGCACGCCGATGAACAACGCCGCCTGGCAGATGCAGGAGCAGAACGACGTCGCCAACCTGTTCCCGTTCACCGGGGCGCGCTCTATGCACACGCCCTTGCACAAGCTGAAGTTCGCGGCGCTGTCGGACTACTACGACCAGATCCGCTCGGGCGTGAAGCACTTCGTCGAGGAAGAGGGCATGCAGAAAGTCTGCACCCTCTACCAGGACACGGACTTCGGCAAGGAGATCCAGCAGGGCACGGTCGACCAGCTTTCCGACATGGGCATGGAGCTCACGGCCGAGGCCACGCACAAGCCCACCGACAAGGATTTCGTCGGACAGATCACCAAGCTCAAGGGCGCGGGCTGCGAGCTGGTCACCATGGGTACGATCATCTCGGACACGATCATCCCGGTGCTGACGGCCAAGAAGATGGGCTTCGACGCCACCTTCGTGGGCTCGGTGGCGGCATACGACGCCATCGTCGCTGCCAAGTTGGGCGAGGCCGGCGGCGACGGCTTCTACGCCATGAGCAGCTACGAGATGGTCTACCCGGACGAGGCCGAGGGCGAGGTCAAGGAATGGGTCGAGGAATACCGCGAGATGTTCGGCAAGGACCCGAACGGCGCGGCGCAGCTCGGCTACAACGCCGGCCAGCTCACGGTGATGGGCCTGGAGAACGCCGGCCGCGACCTGACGGTCGACAGCTTCATCGCCGGTCTCGAGGCGATCAAGAGCTACACGCCGATCTTCGGCGGCGAGCCGCTGGAGTTCGGCCCCGACGACCACCAGGGCGGCACTTCCTCGCTGCTCACCGTGGTCGAGAACGGCCGCTGGAAGACGCTGTCGGGCCCGCTCGCCTACTAGGCGACGCCCCGGCAGGAGCCTGAGGAGAGGCCTCGGACCCGCACGGTCCGGGGCCTTTTTCTTGGTGCGCGGTGCATTGCCGAGATGGCGTCCCCGGCAGGATTCGAACCTGCGACCCTCAGATTAGGAATCTGATGCTCTATCCT
>CAZMTC010000004.1:0-40000 GCA_964569105.1 uncultured Alphaproteobacteria bacterium
CGCCCGGGTGGTGAGCGGGCCGCCCGGCCGCGGGCGGCAGCTCGGCGCCGGCGCGACCGCGGCGCGCGGCGACTGGTTGCTGTTCCTGCACGCCGACACCGCGCTCGAGCCCGGCTGGGCCGAGGCCGCGGACGCGTTCATGCGCAAGCCGGCCAATGCCGAGCGGGTCGGCTTTTTCAGTCTCGCCCTCGACGATCCGTCGCCCGCGGCGCGGCGGGTCGAGCGGCTCGCCGACTGGCGCGCGCGCCGGCTGGGCCTGCCCTATGGCGACCAGGGTCTGCTGCTGAGCCGCGCCTTCCACGATGCGCTCGGCGGCTTCAGGCCGCTGCCGCTGATGGAGGATGTCGAGATCGCCCGGCGCATCGGCCGGCGGCGGCTGGTCGCGCTGCGCGCGCGCGCCGTGACCTCGGCCGCGCGCTATCGCCGGGGCGGCTGGTGGGCGCGGCCGGCGCGCAACCTGGGCTGCCTGCTGCTCTATTTCCTGGGCGTGCCGCCGCGCCTGATCGCGCGGCTCTACGCGTGACCCTCCAGCGCCACCTGGTCGTCCTCGCCAAGGCGCCGCGGCTCGGCACGGTCAAGCGACGTCTTGCCGCCGATATCGGCCATGTCCGGGCCACCGCCTTCTATCGCCGTACGCTGGCCGCGCTCCTGCGCCGGCTGGGCTGCGATCGGCGCTGGCGGCTGTGGCTCGCGGTGACCCCCGACGCGGCGGTGCCGGCGATGCGCCGGTGGCTTCCGCCCGGCGCACGAGCGCTTCCCCAAGGGCCGGGCGATCTGGGCGCGCGAATGGGCCGCATGTTCGAGGTTCTGCCGTCCGGCCCCGCCGTCATCGTCGGCGCCGATATCCCCGGGATGCAGCGGCGCCACGTCGCGCGCGCCTTCGCGACGCTGGGCGCGGCCGACGCGGTGTTCGGTCCGGCCGCCGACGGCGGCTACTGGCTGGTGGGGGCACGGCGCCGGCGACCGCTGCCGCACCTGTTCGCGGGCGTGCGCTGGTCGACCGCGCACGCGCTCGCCGACACCCTGGCCAACCTGCCACCCGGCGCGGGCCACGCGCTGGTGGACACGCTCGACGACGTCGACGACGGCGCCGCGCTGGCGCGCGTCACTGATGGCTCAGGTGGTACTCGTTGACCCGTTCGGAGACGATCATGCGCACCGCCGGCATCGCCTCGCTGACGCTCATGCCCGGGCGCAGCCGGCGGTCATAGAGGGTCAGCAGCATCAACTCGTCCCACGGCCACAGCGTCTGGGCCGTCGAATTGTCGTCGAAGATCGAATCGGCGATGAGCTGCGAATCGTCTCCCAGGCCCATCGCCTGCGTCAGCTCCTCGACGATGCAGTGGCGGCGCAGCGCCGGATTGGCCGCCGGGATGACCACCTTGACCCGCGTGATGGTGTAGCCGGTGGCGGCGAAGTTGGTGTCGAGGAACTCGGTGCGGCATGCGGCGGCCGGATTGATCGGCCCACCGGTGAACACGACCTCGAGGTTCGGCCGCGCCCAGACCTGCCAGTCGCTCACCACCTCGATCGGCACGCCCACCAGCCGGCGCAGCGCGGCGAGGTGCCGGTTGACCTCGGGCATGAACGCCGCGGCGTTGACGCCCGTAACCCCGACCCGGATCGGCTGCGCCCAGCGCACGAGCCGGCCGAAGCGCTGCTCGCCGCCATATTCGTTGGAGAATGCGATGGCCTGGAACTGCCGCACCAGCAGGTCCTGGGTCGGCATCTGCACGCCGTTCTGCGCCGCGGCGGGCGCGGCCAGGAGGGCCGCGGCGAGCGCGGCCAGCGCGATGAGCGGGCGGATCAGGAGCAAGGAGCGGCCTCGCGCGCCAGTCGTTCGACATCGATGCCGATTATACGCGAGCCGGACCCCGATTCGCCCCCGCGCTCACCCCTCGGCGTTCTCGCGCAGGCGCGGCATCAGCTCGACCAGGTTGCACGGCCGGGTGCGGTTGTCGAGCTGGAAGCGCAGGATGCCGTCCCAGCCGTCCTTGCACGCGCCGGGCGAGCCGGGCAGCGCGAACAGGTAGGTGCCGTTCGCCACCCCCGCCGTGGCGCGCGACTGGATCGTCGAGGTCGCGATCTTCTCGTAGCTGAGCATCCGGAACAGCTCGCCGAAGCCCGCGATCTCCTTTTCGTAGACGGCGTGGAACGCCTCGGGGGTCACGTCGCGCCCGGTCACGCCGGTGCCGCCGGTGGCGATCACCGCGTCGACCGCGGGATCGTCGATCCAGGCGCGCAGCTGCGCCTCGATCGCCACGCGCTCGTCGCGCACGATGGCGCGCGCGGCCAGCCGGTGGCCGGCCTCTTCCAGCCGTTCGATCAAGGTCGCGCCCGAGCGGTCGTCCGCCTCGGTGCGCGTGTCGGATACGGTCATCACCGCGATGTTGACCGGCAGGAAGGGTCTGGTTTCGTCAGTCTTGCTCATGGCGCGCCAAGCTCGCTGAACCCGTGTCCACCGGGATGTAGCGGGGCCACTCGCCGGCGGCAAGGGCGTCGAGCGACGGCGCCGGCTGGCCGAGCCGGCTTCGGTAGATCCACAAGTTCGCCAGCACCCGCTCGACGTAGGTGCGCGTCTCGCGCAGCGGGATGGTCTCGATGAACAGGAGCGGGTCGGCCTGGTAGTCGATCCGCCGCTGCCACTTGATCACGTTGCCGATGCCGCCGTTGTAGGACGCCAGCGCCAGGAACAGGTTGCCGTCGACGTCGGGCTGCTCGAGCAGGTGCAGGATGTACTGCTGGCCCAGCGACAGGTTGAGCGCCGGGTCGTAGAGCCTGTTGCGCCCGTTGCCGCGCAGCGAGCGGTCGCCCGCGACAAAGGATGCGGTGCGCGGCATCAGCTGCATCAGCCCGCGCGCGCCGGCCCGGCTGGTCGCCTTGGTCGAGAAGCGCGATTCCTGGCGCGAGATCGCGTAGATCAGCGCGCGGTCAACCACGAAGCCCTCCTGTGGCGCCCAGCCGGGCAACGGGAACTGCGCGCGGTCGCTGGACATTCCCATGCGCGCCAGCTGGTCGCCGATCTCGAGCGACAGGCGCGGCAGCCCGGCGTCGTCGGCCAACGCCAGCATGGCCCCGGCCAGCTCCTTGTCGGACGGGTCGAACAGCGGCCACAGCTCGCGCTCGGCCCAGCGGATCTCGCCGACCTGGCTGAGCGCCGCCGCGCGCCGCCCGCGCGGATGGCCGAGCAGCGGCTCGAGCGCGCCGGCGGCGGCGTCGGGCCGGCTCCAGTCGTACTCGACCGCGAGCCCCAGGGCTCGCCGAGCCAGGATGCCGTAGAAGGTGTGAGTCTCGGCCGCCGCGGCCTCGAGCCAGCGGTTGACCTTCGCCGGGTTGCCCGCCGCCAGATGCGCCCGCGCCGCCCAGTACGCGCCCGCCGCCTGCTCCCACGCCGAAACGTACTGCGAGCGGGCATAGCCCTCGAAATGGCGCGCGGCTTCGTCCGGGCGTCCGAGCCGCCAAGCGGCCAGCCCGGCCGACCACCAGGCGATCGGCGCGTAGTCGCCCGAGCGCAGCGCCGCGCCCGTCGCAAGGCCCAGCGCCGCCGCGTCCTGGCCGTCGATGAAGTAGCGGTAGGCGAGGCGTCCGGCCATCACGTCGCGCCGCGCGGTGCCGAGCAGCCGGTCGGCATCGCCGCGTGCCAGGATCGCCGCCGCCTGGTCCAGCCGCCCCCGGCGCAGATGGCTCCAGAACAGATTGTTGAGATAGCGGCCGTCCTTGCCCGCCGCCGGGCCCGGATCGGGCGGCGAGACTTGCGGTGCGTAGCGTCCGCTGCCGGTCTCGCCGCCGCCCACGGGTGGCCGGGGCGCCGCCACGCCCTTCGGCTGACGGCGCAGCGCAAGGCGGTGGATGCGCTCGGCCTGCGGATGGTCGGCGTAGCGTTCCAGCCAGCGCGACAGCTCGATGAACTTGGAACGGTAGCAGCACGGGTGCAGGTAGCGCTGGGCCATGACATGGCCCATCAGCACGTCGCTCTCGAGCTGCCCGATCAGCCGGTCGGCCGGGCCCCACTGGGCCGTCTCCTGCAGCGTGAAGATCGAGCGGTAACGCTCGGCGTCGGCGTCGGACAGCACCGGCCCGAAGGTCAGCGAAGCCGTCTCGACGGGCTGGGCCGCCGCGGCCGCGCAGGTCAGGCCAAGCGCTACCAGCGCGGCGGCAAAGGCTCGTCGCATGGCACATCCTCCCCGGCGGCCGCCCGGGAGTTCCCATTGTTTCACCGTGGCGGCGACCGCACGAAGTCTACGGGATGCCCGTTTGGCCGATCAAGCCACGCTCCTGCCGGCCGCGCTACGAAAAGCCCCGCGCCGCCGGTGGCAACGCGGGGCGGGTCGTGCGGGTGGGACCGGCCTACGACGCCGGCAGCAGCACCCGATCGATCACATGGATCACGCCGTTCGACTGGTCGACATCGGCGATGGTGACCTTGGCCAGGTCGCCCATGCCGTCCTCGATCAGGATGGTCTCGCCGTTGTAGGACACGGTGAACTCGCAGCCGCCGACGGTCTCGATCCGGAACGAGCCGCCTTCGTCGGCGATCATCTGCTTGATCGCGCCCGACATGGCGTCCGCCGCGACCACGTGGCAGGTCAGGATCTTGGCGAGCTGGCCCTTGTTCTCCGGCTGCAGCAGCGTCTCGACCGTACCCTCGGGCAACGCCTCGAAGGCAGCGTCTGTGGGGGCGAAGACGGTGAACGGACCGTCGCCGTTGAGCGTGTCGACGAGGCCCGCCGCCTTCACGGCCGCGACCAGCGTCTCGTGGTCCTTCGAGTTGACGGCGTTCTCGACGATGGTCTTGTCGGCGTACATCGGTGCGCCGCCTACCATTGGATTGTCCGCGGCCACTACGCCCAGCGTCACGCTCGCGGCCAGGGTGAGACCCAGGGCTGTGGTCCGGATCGTCTTCGACAACATCGGTTGCGTTCCTTTCGGTCGGTTGCATCGGCCCGACCGGGATCGGCCGCGCGGACGGGATGGGTCCGCGCCGGTGAGCTCCCCGGCCGAAGTCGGCCGCCATGTGGCGGATAGAGAGGGGTACGCGGGACCGGGTCCGGTGGATCACTAGATTTGCCGTCGCGAATGCACTTGCGGGACTCGCCGCCTGTTCGAAAGAATGAAATTCACTGGACTAGCCGCTTTGTGCCAGCCGTAGAAGAAACTGAATCACCCCACAGTCTGCACGATTCAAAAAAGAAAACTGAGAATAGAATGGAATACGTAGTAGACAGCAATTACCTTCAATCAACTAAACTTCGTGACTTCTTGGGTCAATCCACGAACAATATTGCGATAATCAATGACTACGCGGCGATGGAGGCGTACAAGGGCGATACCCTGAAATCTATATTTCCATCCATGGAGATATTGTCTGAGTATCCGGAGCAAGTTGTTGTTCTTAAGGGGACGCAGGCCATTTGCGGCCTTCGTGGACGACGTGCGGGCTTAAAGAGGCGCCTGATTGACTCAGATCAGACCGCGCAATTCAAAGAATTTTGTCATCATCTTAGCAAAGCAAGGAGCGGAAACAGATTTTATCAAGAGCAATTGCTAGAACTTGGAAAGATCGCCCAAGATCATATGGATAGAATTCTGGCTGACGCAGCCGTTATGACAGAGGCATTTGATCTTACTGCGAAGGTCTTCGATGAAGATGAGCTTAAGGTAATCAGGAAAGGGGGCGCCTATAGCGAAAATATGATCAATAAAATGATGGATTTTGTATTTATACTATACAGAAAACTCCATAGAGCGCATCCAAAATGCCAAGGTGAACCTAGGATGGATGAGGCGCTCAACTGCTTTCTCTTCAGGGCATCGTTGAGTGCCTATATATTATTTCTCAGGTGGGCATCCGTAGGTGGACCAAAAGACATTAAGCCTGAAAATATGAGAAACGACATGGTGGATTCGTTGTTTGCAGCCTATGCTACATATTTTGATGGATTGCTCACAGATGATAGGAAGATGAAAGATGTTTATGACGAAACAAGTCTTGTTCTGGATCTTTTGTCCAGACGACACTAGCCATTAGAAATGAAACTTCTATCCCGCATTTGTTTACTCTAATTATCGCTCCCTTGTCTGATCGAGCCGCGCTTCGATCGCCAGCAGGTCGCGCCACGCCTCGCGCTTCTGCGCGGGCGAGCGCAGCAGGTAGGCGGGGTGGAAGATGGCGGTGGCGGTGACCGGCGCGGCCATGGTCGGGCCCCGGTACTGGTACCACTTGCCGCGCAGCCGCATGATGCCCTCGGTGCGGCCCAGCAGCGTCTTGGCCGACGGGCCGCCGACGCAGACCAGGATCTCGGGCGCGACCAGCTCGATCTGGCGCTCGAGGAACGGGGCGCAGGCGGCGATCTCGGCCGCCGAGGGCGAGCGGTTCCCGGGCGGGCGCCAATAGACGATGTTGGTGATGTAGAAGTTGGTCCGGTCGAGCCCGATCCACGCCACCATGCGGTCGAGGAGCTGGCCCGAGACGCCGACGAAGGGCTTGCCCTGCCGGTCCTCGTCGGCACCGGGTGCCTCGCCCACGAACATCACCCGCCCGTCGGGGCTGCCGTCGCCGAACACGGTGGTGGTGGCGGTGGCCTTGAGCGGGCAGCCGTCGAAGCGCTCGACCGCGGTTCGCAGGGCGTCCAGGTCCGGCGCCGCAGCGGCCATTTCGCGCGCGGTCTGCACCGCGGCGTCGGCGGATTGCAGCGCCGGGGCCGGCTTCGCGGGACGGGGCGCCGGCGGTTCGGTCGCGCGCGTGTGGGGCGGCTCGTCGGCGTGCCGCGCTGCGGGACGCGCGGGTTTCGCCGCCGCCTTGGCCGCGGCGTAGCGGTCGACGGGCGCCTCGGCCACGGCCTCGTCGGCGCCGGCGTCGAGCTGCCAGCGCAACGCGGCGATCAGCGCGTCACGATCCGGCACTTCAAAACGTCCTTAGGTTGCGATGGCGAAAGGGCATGGCCCGAGACTAGCACCCGGGCTATGTCTCTTAACAGGCGGCTCCGATGTGCTAAGAGGGACGCGCAATCCGCGCCCGGATGCACGCCCCGACCGCGAGGGCATGCGACGCTCGAGGGAGAGGACGCGATGGAACGCGAGTCGATGGAGGTGGATGTCGTGATCGTCGGCGCCGGCCCTTCGGGCCTGGCCGCGGCGATCCGGCTGATGCAGCGCGCCCAGGAGGAGGAGCGGGAGCTGTCCGTCGTGGTGCTCGAGAAGGGCGCCGAAGTGGGCGCGCATATCCTTTCCGGCGCGGTGCTCGATCCCAAGGCGCTCGACGAGTTGATCCCCGACTGGGCCGACAAGGGCGCGCCGCTCGACACGCCGGTGTCGAAGGACCGGTTCCTGTTCCTGAGCGAGACCGGCGGCATGGGCGTGCCCAACCTGGCGCTGCCGGGCTGCTTCAAGAACCACGGCAACTACATTGTCTCGCTGGGCAATCTGTGCCGCTGGCTGGCGGAGCAGGCCGAGGCGCTGGGGGTGGAGGTCTATCCGGGCTTCGCCGCGGCCGAGGTGCTGTACGACGACGAGGGCCGGGTCTACGGCGTCGCGACCGGCGACATGGGGATCGACCGCGCGGGCGAGAAGACCGACGCCTACACGCCGGGCATGGAGCTGCACGCCAAGTACACGCTGTTCGCCGAGGGCTGCCGCGGCAACCTGGGCAAGCAGCTCGCCGCCAAGTTCGGCCTGCGCGACGACGCCGACCCGCCGTCCTACGGCATCGGCCTCAAGGAGCTGTGGGAGGTCGGCCCGGACAAGCACGACAAGGGCCTGGTGGTGCACACCGCCGGCTGGCCGCTCGACACCGAGACCTACGGCGGCTCGTTCATGTACCACTGGGACGAAAACCTGGTGTCGGTCGGATTTGTCGTCGGGCTGGATTACAAGAACCCTTATCTCGACCCCTACCGCGAGTTCCAGCGCTACAAGCTGCATCCGAAGATCCGCGCCTATCTGGAGGGCGGCAAGCGCATCGCCTACGGCGCGCGCGCGATCTATGCAGGCGGGCTGCAGGCGCTGCCCAAGCTCGCCTTCCCGGGCGGTGCCCTGATCGGCGACGACGCCGGCGTGCTCAACGCGCCGCGCATCAAGGGCACCCACACTTCGATGAAGTCGGGCATGCTCGCCGCCGAGGCCGCGTTCGACGCCATCGGGGAGGGGCGCAAGCACGACGAGCTCGCGGCCTATCGCGAGGCGTTCGACCGCAGCTGGGTGCGCTCGGAACTCCACGAGGCGCGCAACTTCAAGCCCTACATGAAAAAGGGGCTCTGGATGGGCACGCTCCTGTTCGGCATCGACCAGAAGCTGTTTGGCGGCCGCGCTCCCTGGACGCTGCATTCGACCAAGCCGGATCACGCGTGCACCGAGCCCAAGGACAAGCACAAGCCGATCGACTATCCCAAGCCCGACGGCGAGCTGACCTTCGACCGGCTGACCAACGTATCCTTCGCCAATGTCAGCCACGCCGAGGATCAGCCGGTGCATCTGGTGCTGTCCGATCCCTCGGTGCCGATCGAGCGCAACCTGCCCACGTACGACGAGCCTGCACAGCGATACTGCCCGGCCGGGGTCTACGAGGTGGTCGAGGGTGACGGCGGCGAGCCGCGTTTCCAGATCAACGCGCAGAACTGCGTTCACTGCAAGACCTGCGACATCAAGGATCCGGCGCAGAACATCACCTGGGTCACGCCGCAGGGCGGCGAGGGCCCCGCCTATCCGAACATGTGAGGACGATATTCGATCTGCGCCGGCAATGGATCAGACGCGGCGCGGGATGCTAGCCCTCGCGCCCGCCGGCCGTGCCGACGTTATGGAGGTTGCATGACGGTTTCGCGTTTCCGCCGGCCCGGGCTGTGGCTGGTCCCCCTCTTGGCACTGGCCATCGTCGCGTGCGACGACCAGCCGGTCGACAGCGCCGAGGTCGAGCCCCTGAGCGGACAGCCGGCCGCCATCCAGATCGAGCGCGGCTATCTCTCCAGCCGCTACGCCGAGAGCCAGAACGACTGGGACACCGCCGCCGACTACACGCTCGCCGTGCTCGAGGAGACGCCCGATCATCCCGACATTCTGCGCCGTGCGGTCACCTTCCTGACCGCCGCGGGCCGCGTGGACGAGGCCGCACCGCTGGCCGAGCGTCTGGTCAAGCTCGAGCCGACGGACACGGTCGCGCGCATCGTGCTGGTCGTCGAGCACGCGCGCGACGGAGATTTCGACCCAGCCGCGGCGCTGCTCGACGAACTGCCCGCCGACAGCCGGTCGGACGCGCTGATTGCGCTTCTGCGCGGCTGGACCGCCATGGGCCAGGGCGATACCGACGCCGGCATCGCCGCGGTCGAGGAAATGGGCCGCAACCGCGGGCTGGGGACGTTCTTGTCGATGCATCAGGCGCTGATGCTCGACCTCGACGGCGGCCGGACGGCGGACGCCGAAGAGGCCTACCTGGCGGTGATGGGCGACGGCGCCCGGGCGCCGCTGCGTGCGGGCATCGCCTTCGCCTCCTTCCTGCAGCGCCAGGGGCGGCCCGACGACGCGCGCGAGATCCTGGCGCTGTACGAGGCCGATTCGGGCGACTCGATGCTGCTGAACTGGGCGATCGAGACGGTCGAGGCGGACGACCAACTGCCGCGCCTGGTCGACAGTGCGGCCGCAGGCCTGGCCGAAGGGCTGTTCGATGTCGGCAGCGCGCTGGCGGAACAGCGCGCCGCGCGCACGGCGATGCTCTACGCGCGCCTCGCTTTGCGGCTCGAGCCCGAGCTCGGCGCGGCGCGGTATCTCGTCGGCTCGATGCTGCACGGGTTCGAGCGCTGGGAGGCCGCGATCGACGCCTTCGAGAAGGTGCCCGAGGACCATCCGATGTCGTGGTCCGCGCGGCTCGACCGGGCCAGCGCGCTCGACCAGCTCGGCCGTACCGAGGAGGCGGTGTCGCTGCTGCGCGAGATGGTCGAGGAGCGACCCGAGCGCTGGGACGCCGCTACCGAGCTGGGCGACTTGCTGCGTCGGCACGAGCGGTTCGAGGAAGCGGCGGAGGCGTACGAGACCGCCGTCTCCCGGGTGGGCGAGCTGCAGGAGCGGCATTGGGGTCTGCTCTATGTCCGCGGCATCGCCTACGAGCGCGCCGACCAGTGGGAAAAGGCCGAGGCCGACTTCCTCGAGGCGCTGGAGCTCAAACCCGACGACCCGTACGTGCTCAACTATCTCGCCTACTCCTGGGTCGAGCAGGGCGAGAACCTGGACCAGGCGGTGGAGATGCTGCGCAAGGCCGTGGCGGCCGAGCAGGACGATGGCTATATCGTCGACAGCATGGGCTGGGTGCTCTACAAGCTCGGCCGCTTCGAGGAAGCTGTGATGCATCTCGAGCGCGCAGCGGAGCTCCGGCCCCACGACGCGACGATCATCGACCATCTGGGCGACGCCTATTGGCAGGTCGGACGCAAGACCGAGGCGCGCCATCAGTGGGAGCGCGCGTTGGTCTTCGACCCCGACGAAGATCTGGAACGGTCGATCCGCGCCAAGCTCGAGGGCGAGGCGTCGCCCGCCGACGTGCCCGGGGCGGAGCCGAAGGTCGCGCCGGCGGGTGACGGGGCGGCGGGCCAGGAATGAGCAGCGCGCCGGTGGCCGAGCCGGCGCCGGCCAAGCTCAACCTCTACCTCCATGTCACCGGTCGGCGCGAAACCGGCTACCACGAGCTCGACAGCCTCGTCGCCTTCGCCGAAACGGGCGATGTCGTCGAGGCGTACCCGGCGGAAGCGTTGAGCCTTACCGTCGACGGGCCGCAGGCCGCCGCGCTCGCCGAGGAAACCGACAACCTGGTGCTGCGTGCGGCACGCGCGCTCGCTGCCGCGGCGGGGGTCGAGCCCACCGCGGCGTTGCGCCTGGACAAGCGGCTGCCGGTCGCCTCGGGGATCGGCGGAGGCTCGGCCGACGCCGCCGCCACGCTGCGTGCACTGGTCCGGCTGTGGCGCCTCGACATCGGCACCGACCGGCTTGCCGAGATCGCGCTAGACCTCGGTGCCGACGTGCCGGTGTGCGTGTTCGGCCGTTCGGCGCTCATGCGGGGTATCGGCGAGCAGATCGCGCCGGCGCCGCCGGTGCCGGCCGCACCGATCGTCCTGGTCAACCCGAACCGGGCGCTCTCGACGCCGGCGGTGTTCAACGCGCGCCGGGGCGACTTCTCTGCTCCCGGGCGCTACCGGGGTGCCGCCGATGCGGAGGCGCTTGCAGCGGCGCTGCGCGAGACCCGCAACGACCTGACCGCCGGCGCGCTGGCGCTGGAGCCCGCGATCGGCGCAGTGCTGGCGGCGCTGGACGCGCGAGGCGCGCTGCTCGCGCGCATGAGCGGCAGTGGCGCGAGCTGCTTCGGTATCTTCGGTTCCGACGCCGCGGCCGATGCGGCGGCGGATCGGATCGGCGGGGACGAGTCGGGATGGTGGGTCACGGCCACCCGCCTCGCCGCCGCCTGAGCTGTCTGTCGATTGGGCGGTCCCCGCCCCGACCAAGGCAGCAACGGCCTACTCGTTGCGCTGCTCGCCGATCAGGCGCTGGCCTCGGTCGCGCTCCGCCTCCGACAGGCGCGGGACCAGGTCGTCGAGGGCGTCCCCTGCGTCCTCGTAGCCGGCCTCGGCAGCGAGCGAATACCACTTGAGCGCCTGCGCCAGGTCGGGCTCCGTGCCAAGGCCGTGTTCGTACATTGCCCCGATGTTGTATTGCGCTTCGGGCAGGTTCTGGTGCGCCGCACGTTGAAGATAGTTGAACGCGCGCTCGTAACTCTGTGGCGCGCTCTGCCCCTCCAGATAGGCGATGCCGGTGTTGTACTGAGCGCGCGCATGGCCCCCGTTCGCCGCGCGCCGGAACCACATCATCGCCTCTTCCACGTCCTGCGCGACGCCGACACCGTTCTGAAGCAGTACGGCGTAGTGATACTGGGCTTCCGGCATGCCGGTCTTGGCCGCCTCGAAAATCCAGTGCGCCGCCTCGCGCAGGTCCTTCTCCACTCTCTCGCCGAACAGGTAGGCGCGGCCGAGTTCGAACTGGGCGGCAACGTTCCCGTCCTCGGCGGATTCGCGCAGCCGGGTCACCTCGGACGAGATGCCGTCGTCGCCCTCTTGGGGGCTTCGGCTCTCGGGTGGCGGCAGCGGCACCGACCAGGACTGCTTGTTTCGTTCCTCACCCCTCGCGCCCGTTTCCGGCACCGCGCCGCCCAGCACCAGGTCGCGCGGCAGGAACCAGATCGCCGCCGCGGCGACGGCGAGGAGGAGCAGCAGCACGGCGGTGAACCAAGACGGTCCGCCGCCATCGCGCTTGCGCCGCTTCAGCGTCAGGCTCTCCCCGGGCGCCAGTCCCTTGGGTGGCGGCGGTACCGGCGGGCGCTCGTCGCGCCCGGTGTCGAGCGGGGTGTCGGATAGCGCGGGGTCCAAACTCCGCTGCGCCGGCTCGTCGCGGACCGGCCTCCGATCGGCGGCGGCCGGGTCGGCTTCGGACGGCGACTCGGGGGACCCGGCCTCGCGGGTCGGTTGCGGCGCAGTGGACTCGTCGGTAACGCGACGCGCGTTCTCGACGATGGTACGCGACAGCCAGTCCTCAAGGCTGAGGCCGGCCGCATTCGCCGCGTTCCGCGCCGCGCGCAACGCCGCCGGGTCGAGCATCAGCTCGTTGGGCCGCTGCTGCTTCGGGTCGTCCGTCATGCCGCTATACGCCGGAGACCGTATTGAGTCGGGAGATCAGGCGATTGAGCTGGTCCCGGTTGGCATATTGGATCGCGACCACGCCCATGTCGGACCGTTCCACGATGGTTACCTTGAGGCCGAGCAGGGCGGAGAGGTGCCGCATGAGCAGTTCCGTCTCCATCGCGTCCTCGTCGCTCTCTCGTGCGGCCGGCGCGGGGCGCTCGGCCTCCGCGGCCGGAAAGCGCGGCCGCCCGCCCGCGGTCAGCACGAGTTGCTCCGTCTGATAGATGTCGAGCCGGCGTGCGACGACCTCGTCGGCGAGTGCCTCGGGATCGGCCGCGCGTGTCAACGCCCGGGCGTGCGCGATGGTCAGCTCGCCGCGCTCGACCAACCTCAGCACCGCGTCGGGCAGCTTGAGCAGATCGAGCGCGTCCCGTACCTCGCGCACCGGGCGGTGCACCAGCGCGGCCAGCGCGTCGTCGTCGAGATCGGCCTCCTTGGACAGGCGGCCCAGCACGCGGGCCTCCTCGACGGGCGGCATCCGCCGGCGCTTGATCCGATCGACCAGCGCCGCGCGCTCGGCCTCCTCGTCGTCCATCGTACGCACGATTACCGGGACCTCGTCGCGGCGCAGCTTGCGCGCCGCCTCGAGCCTGTCGGCACCGGTAACAACCTCGTAGACGTCGCGGCTTCCGGGGCGCCGGCGCACGACCAGCGGCTCCAGGCTGCCGGTTTTTTGGGTCGCGGCCACGGCGGCCTGTATCTCGGCGCCGTCCGGGCGCAGCACGTTGGCCGGAAACTCGACCGTGTCGACCGGCACCAGGCCCATGAAGGACTCGCCGCCGTCCTCCGCTTCGGCGCCAACCGGGTCCTGCACCGGCGCGGTCCCTTCGGTAATCAGGCTCGGCTCCTCCTCGTCCGTTGCGGACCCGGGCTCGGCCGGTTCGGGCTCGGGCTCCGGCTCACGGGACGACGTGTCTTCGACTTCCGCCTCGGACTCGGCCGCAGGCCGCTCGACCGTCATGGCCTCGGCCATCTTGGTCTCGACCGCCGCCTCCATGGCCTCGCGGCTCTGTTCGCCCGAAAGCTCCATCGCCGAGACGTACTTGATGAGCTGATTGAGCCAGGCCTCCACGGGCATGCCTACGGCCGCCGCAGCATCTTCCGCGGCGCGGCGCGCCTCGGGCGTCAGCTCGTCGATATTCCAGCTCGGCTGCTCGGCGCTCATGACAGGGCCAGGAAATCCCATTAGAAGTTCAGCTTAACACCGTTCTTGAACGGGTTACAGGCTGCGGCCAGTCTCCCGCGTCAAGCGTTCCTGTCAAAAGGCGGCTGGCTACATGTCGCAGAAAACCGCGTTGATCACGGGAGTTACGGGGCAGGACGGTGCGTACCTGTCCGAGCTGCTGTTGGGCAAGGGGTATCTGGTCCATGGTGTGAAGCGGCGGTCGTCGTCGTTCAATACCGGCCGAGTGGACCATTTGTACCGGGATCCGCACGAGGCCGACGTGCGGTTTCTCATGCACTACGGCGACATGACCGACGCGACCAACCTGATCCGGCTGATCCAGGAGACGCAGCCCGACGAGATCTACAATTTGGCGGCGCAGAGCCACGTGCAGGTGAGCTTCGAGACGCCGGAGTACACGGCAAACGCCGACGCGCTGGGCACGCTGCGGGTGCTCGAGGCCATGCGAATCCTGGGGCTGGAGGGCACCACGCGGTTCTACCAGGCCTCGACCTCGGAGCTGTTCGGCGCCTCGCCGCCGCCGCAGGGCGAGGCCACGCCGTTCGCGCCGCGCAGCCCCTATGCGGCGGCCAAGCTCTACGCCTACTGGATCACGGTGAACTACCGCGAGGCCTACGGCATGCACGCCTCGAACGGGATCCTGTTCAACCACGAAGGGCCGACGCGGGGCGAGACCTTCGTCACTCGCAAGATCACGCGCGCGGTCGCGGCGATCGAGCTTGGGTTCCAGAAGACGCTGTACCTGGGCAACCTGGAGGCCGAGCGGGACTGGGGTCATGCGCGCGACTATGTCGAGGGCATGTGGCGCATCGTCCAGCGCGACACTCCGGACGACTATGTGCTGGCGACGGGCGAGGCGCATACGGTGCGCGAGTTCGTCGAGCTGGCCTTCGGCCAT
This sequence comes from uncultured Alphaproteobacteria bacterium, assembly GCA_964569105.1. GTDB lineage: Bacteria > Pseudomonadota > Alphaproteobacteria > CAZMTC01 > CAZMTC01 > CAZMTC01. The sequence goes on from CAZMTC010000004.1 coordinate 14,795, forward strand.
GTCGGCCGGACCGTCGAGTGGCGTGGGCAGGGCGTCGAGGAGAAGGGGCTGGACGCGAGGACCGGCGACGTGTTGGTGCGGATCGACCCGCGCTACTTCCGGCCCACCGAGGTCGACCGGCTGCTGGGCGACCCGTCGAAGGCGCGCGCCGAGCTGGGCTGGCGGCACAGCACGTCCTTCGAGGACCTGGTGGCGGAGATGGTGGCCGAGGACCTGGAGACGGTGAAACGGGAGCACTGGCGCAATGACTGGTCGGCCTGATCCGCGTGATCCGCTCGCGGGCAAGCGGGTGTGGGTGGCGGGCCACCGCGGCATGGTGGGCTCGGCGGTGGTCCGGCGTCTGGCGCGCGAGGACTGCGAGGTGCTCACGGCCGGGCGGGAGACGGTGGACCTGACGCGTCAGGCCGAGACCGAGGACTGGCTGGCCGAGCACCGTCCGGACGCGGTGGTGATGGCGGCGGCGCGGGTCGGCGGCATCCTGGCCAACGACACCTATCCCGCCGACTTCCTGTGGGACAATCTGGCGATGGAGGCGAACGTGATCCGCGCCGCGCACCGGGCGGGCGTGGAGAAGCTCCTGTTCCTGGGCTCGTCGTGCATCTATCCGCGCGAGGCCCCGCAGCCCATGGGCGAGGACGCGCTGCTCACCGGCCCGCTGGAGCCGACCAACGAATGGTACGCGGTGGCCAAGATCGCCGGCATCAAGCTGTGCCAGGCCTACCGGCGGCAGCACGGGGCGGACTTCATCTCGGCCATGCCCACCAACCTCTACGGTCCCGGCGACAATTTCGACCTGGAGAGCTCGCACGTGGTGCCGGCGCTGATCCGCAAGGCGCACGAGGCCAAGGTGCGCGGCGACGACGCCATGGTGCTGTGGGGCTCGGGCACGCCGCGGCGCGAGTTCCTCCATGTCGAGGACTGTGCCGACGCGCTGGTGTTCCTGCTCCAGCACTATTCGGGGGAGAGCCACGTCAATGTCGGCACCGGCACCGAAGTCACCATAGCCGAGCTGGCGGAGACGGTGTGCAGGGTGGTGGGGTTCGAGGGCCGGCTCGCGCACGACACCTCCAAGCCCGACGGCATGCCGCGCAAGCTGCTCGACGTCTCGCGTCTCACCGCGCTCGGCTGGACCGCGAAGACGCCGCTCGAGCAGGGCCTCGCCGACACCTATGCATGGTACCTCGAGAACGTCGCGCAGGCCGCGTGACGGCCTCCGTTGCGCCCCGGGCCCGACGACCTTAGATTTCCCGCCATTGCTGGGGCGTAGCCAAGCGGTAAGGCAACGGGTTTTGGTCCCGTGATCCCAGGTTCGAATCCTGGCGCCCCAGCCAGATTACGATCAGGTACGCCTACTTGCACCAAAATGGGTGTCGTGACATCTGACCAATGGGTTTTGGGCGCATCCCCTCAGCATACCGTAAGGCTGATCGGCTCGATCCGGGCTACCGCGCAGGGAGCGCCATTATGCTGCGATGGTTTTCCCGGAGGGCCTGACCGACAGTTCCCTTAAGGTCACAATCAGGACCGCTCAAGGCCAAAGCTCCCAGTCCTGATCGAATGGACAGGCGACAACCGCGCATGCGGTGACCGAGGGCGTGTGTCTCCGTTCGGGCAAGGGCCGCCTAATTTTGCACCATCCAATCCTCGAAGCGCAGCTCTTCCACGCGCGCGAACTCCCGTGTGTTGTTCGTCACCAGCGTACATCCGGAAGCCAGCGCATGGCCGGCAATCATGGTGTCGTTGCTACCGATGGGCGTTCCCTTGGCCGCCAAGTCCTGCTTGATCCGTGTGGCGCATTCCGCAGACGCTGCATCCCATGGCAGGATGCTTGAGAGGCGGGAGATAAAAGCTTCCACCAGCCGAGCATGGCGGGGTGAGGCGTTGCGGCCGACCGTGCCCAGCAACATCTCATAATATGTAATGACCGAGATAACGATCTGGTGCTGAGCGTTCACGGCCGCTTGCAGCTGTTCAAGCACGGAGGCTGGACGTTCGCGCATAATATAGGAGCAGATATTGGTATCGAGCATATAGATGGCAGGCATCAATGCTTCCCGTTTTCATCGAGGGAGAACCGCCCCTCTTCAATGAGATCGGGCCGTTCGCGCAGGAAATCCGCATCCGCAAGCGGTTCTTGGGCGAGTGAAAGCCAGTCCGGACGAACGGGGCGCAGCAGAATCGTATCGCCCTGCTTCTCGATGGTCAGTTCCGTCACGCCCTGGAACTCGAAATCCTTGGGCAGGCGGATCGCCTGGTTACGGTTGTTGCGAAAGATGGATACGGTGCGAGTCACGGGCGCCTCCATAGTAAGGAGAATATGTTAGCATATGCCATGCATATGTCAAATCTCGTTCCTACGCCGAGACCCGCTCACGCGCTTCCGCATCCTCCATGAGCACCGTCATTTCCGCTGGAGGCGATATGCACAAAGTTCTTAATGCTTTCAGGAACCCCAGCCACTCAGCCTCTGATATCGCTGTGTAGTTGCGCCTCTCATGGGCGGTGCGTCGAAGGCCCCGGATTTCCGGGGGCTTTCGCGTATCAGCGGTGCGGTTGAATCGCGACCGGCCAACCCGCCTTGGCGGCCAGCGCCAGGAACGTCATCATATGACAACTGGAAAGCGCGGCGGCCAGGGCCTGTTCGGGATTGGTGTTCCCGGCGTCGCCGCCCCAGGCGGGAGCCGCATCCACCTCCAACGCGAAGCTGTCATTGTACCGCACGGTATGGGCGTTGGAGAATTGTCCGGGGCGCAGATCCGGGCTCGTGCGGTGCCAGCTCAGGTCGATCGAAAGGTCCGACATCGTATACCGGCCCCGGTTTCAGGGGGCCGCCGCGATCGTTTTCTTGGGATCGTAGAACGGCTTCTCGACAACCGTCGCCCGCGCCGGCCCCATCGCGGTCTCGACATCGAGGATCGTGCCGAGCGCCGTGTTCTCGACCGAAACCATCGCCAGTGCGATGTTCTGCTCGAGACGCGGCGAATAGACGGCCGACGTCACCTTGCCCACGACCTCGTCGCCGGCGCTGATCGGCCAGAACGTGGTGTTCGGCCCGGGCAGGGGTGGGCCATCGAGACGCAGCCCGACCTGTTTGCGGGTCACGCCCGTGTCCCGGATGCGCCGCAGGGCCGCCTTGCCGATGAACTCGGCCGCCATGTCCGGATCGACCAGACGGTCCATCCCCAACTCGTAGGGATTGGTATGGATGTCGGCATCGGCATGATAGGAGAGCATCCCGCCTTCGATCCTGCGAATGGTCGAGGTATGGCCGGGTTTCAGGCCGAGCGGCTGGCCCGTTGCCATGATCGTCTCCCACAGCTCGTCACCACGCGTGCCGTCCCGCAGATAGAGCTCATAGCCCAGTTCGCTGGACCAGCCGGTGCGCGATACCACAAGCGGAATGCCGTCGAGTTCGACTTCGCGCAGCCAGTAGTAGCGCAAATCCATGATCGATTCGCCGAACAGCGCGGTCATCACGTCGGCGGATCGGGGGCCCTGCAATTGCAGCGGCGACACGTCGGGCTCGCGGATCGAGACATCCAAGCCGGAATGCACCGCGACGCCCTGTGCCCAGAGAAGAATGTCGCTGTCGGCCAGCGATATCCAAAAATGGTTCTCCGCCAGCCGCAGCAAGACCGGATCGTTCAGGATGCCGCCATCCGCGTTGGTGATCAGGATGTACTTGCACTGCCCGACCGCCAGCTTGGACAGATCGCGCGGCGTCAGCATCTGGACGAATTCGGCGGCATCCGGTCCGGTGATTTCGACCTGACGCTCGACGGCGACGTCGCACAGGATCGCGTCGTTGACGAGGTTCCAGAAATTCCGTTCCGGATCGCCGAAGTCACGCGGGATATACATGTGGTTGTAGACCGAGAACGCCTTCGCGCCCCATCGAACCGTCGCGTCGAAATACGGCGATTTCCGAATCTGCGTACCGAAAGCCGGTATTTCCGTGTTGGCCATTGTGTCCGCCCTGTCCGCCCATTTCCGGAACGACCGGGCCGGTGGGGCACGGTGATGCGATCCGGTCCGGTGTCTAGCATCCGCGCGCGAACCCTGCGGACCAAAGATCACCGAAAGAGCGGAATGAACGGTCTTTTTTTCGGCCGGGTCGAGCCCGTTCGGTCTCGACCCGGCCGTGGGCGGTACCCGGCTTACGTCTCTAGCAGCCGCTCGAGGTCCGGCTGGGCGGACTTGATGACCCGGGTGACGATGTAGGTCATGTAGCGGTCGATGCCGAGCTCTTCGGAAAGCAACCTCTCCATCAGGTTCTGGAAGGCTTCGAGACTTGGGGTGACGACGGTCATGACATAGTCCATGCCGCCGCCGGTCGCGACGCAGTGCGTGATTTCGTTTAGCGCAGCGATCCGGGTTTCGAAGCGCTCGAAATCCGATTTGCGATGGCTGTTGAGCGAGACCGTGACGATGACCTGGCTGACATCCGTGATCGCATCCAGAGCGATATCCGCATGATAACCGCGGATCAATCCGGCCTTCTTCAGCTTGTCCAGCCGTGTCCAACAGGGGGTGGGGGACAGGTTGACCGCGACGGCGAGCTTGGACTTGCTCAGCGGTCCGTGTCTTTGCACGGCGCTGAGAATGCGTATGTCGGTATCGTCCAATCGAACTTTCTTCATTCCCGGCGACCTGCTCCCCATCGCCCCTCGTTCACAGCGAGTGTCCCGGTTGTTCATAGCGCGTCCGCCGGCCCGGTGGTACCAGGCGACCGGCGGAGCGCGCGGCGGCGTCGGCGACATGGAGACCCGAATTGCCGTGGACCTGGCCGTCGGCGCCGACCGCGCCGTCCGCCGCAACGCCTGCGCCACGCCTCCTGCCCGGCGGGGCGCCCGAGCGATCCTCATGGGTCGTTGCCAACGCTCCCGGGTATGGCACTGCCAGGCATATGCTCAAGCGCACTACAGCCCCGGCGGGGATGGTGTCGGATTGCCGCCGGTGGCGTCGCGGCACATGGCTTCGGCGCGCGACTTGAACAGCGTCGCCTGCTCGGCGTTGACGGTCCCCTCCGCCGCCATCGCGTCGATATCCTGCGCGCGCTTCGCGTAGCAGTCGGCAAATGCGCGGTCCTCCGCCGCCATCGCGCGCTCCGCGTCGCCCGCAACCAGGTCGTCGCGGTGGATCCAGGCGAGGCCGGCGACGGCCGCGAGCGCGACCAGGAGGGCCGCGACGCGCGCCGCCGGCCGGTCGAGGAACTCGGCATCCGGCGGTCGTCCCATCACGCCACCTCGACGAGCGGCAGGTTCATCAGCAGGTTCTGCGGCTTGATGCGGAGCCGACCGTCCTCGGTCATCGCCATCGCCATATAGACGGGTGCGCCGCGCAAACGTGGCTGCATCACGTTCACGTCCTTGATCTCGGCTCGGAATAGGGAGAGGAGACGATAGTTGTCCTCCTCGCTCAAGGCGACACCGTTGTAGAGCGCATTCAGCAGCGCCGTGGCTTCGCTGTCGAGCCCGACATGCCACATCCAGCGATCGTCGCGAATGGCCTGAACCGGTTGGATCGCCGCTTCGAGCGCGAAGAAGTGCCGGAGCCACGCTTCGAGCAGCCTGCAGAACGCATCGAGGCCGGGCCGGGCAAAGCCGATGTCGAGCACCGTGTCGAAGCGCTCGCTCCGCGCCCAGTATGCATCCGCGTTCTCCGGATCGAGAATATCGAGTTCGACCGTGCGCTCTCGCGGCGACGATTCGGCGAGAAGCTGGCCGAGATAGTCGAACCGGACCACCCCGTCGGCCCGCTCGCGCGCGGCCTGGACCTCGACGGTCTCGTCGTCCGCGACCATGATCGAGCGATCCTGGATCGTGACCTTCTGGGGCCGGAACAGCAACTCGCCCGCGCGGACCCGAAGCGCATCGGTGGTGCCGTCGAGCACGTTTCGCACAACGACATGGACGAGTTGGTCGACGAACAGCGAAGGCACGCCTCCGACGCCGTCCCGAAACAGCGACAGGTAGGCGCCTTCGATGGTGTCGTGGGCCAACAGCAGATCGCGGAAACGCAGATACACGGCATAGTTCTCGCGGGCGTCCTCGTCGGCGAGCGCCGCGATCTCGTCGGGCGAAACCGGGCGGTCGGGCTGAGCGAGCAACGCCTCGTGAAGCGCCTGCTCGTCATCGCAGGCGCCTTCCACCGGCATCAGCTCGGGCCGCATCAGGTAGGCGCGCAGAAAGTCCTCGGTGACCGCGAGCCGCCCCGACGCGTTGCGCCGTAGAAGGTGATATCCCGACGTGCGCCAGAAATCGTTCATGCCGACCACGCGAAACCCTCGGTGCCGAGACAGCATCGGGCATGGCAGTCGCCGACGCGAACCGTTCCGAGCGTCCACCGTGTCATCGAGCGACCGCCGCGACGATCGGGATTTCGCGCCTGCCGGCTACCGTCTCGATCGACGCAACCCCATCGTCGCCGAGCCCGGCAAAGCGACCGCGAATCCTATCCTGACCCATGTCGAACGACACGTTCTTGTCGTTGCGGTGAGCGCGCGCCGCCCAGGCTTCGCGCACCGGGGGAAACCCGTCGACCTGCCAGCGGTGGATCCAGGAAAGCAGGTGACGGGCGACAGCGCCGACCAGATCGACCGCAGTGATCTCCCAGCATCCCTCATGGGCCAGCGTCGTCACCTCGGCGGCGTCGCGTGCCATGTCAGCGGGCGCGTCGTCTATCGCGACCGAGAGCGTCAGCACCACCCAGTCCGGAACCGCGTTGGGGTCGACGGCGGGGGCGTACAGCCCCACCATGCCGGCGGTCCGGGCGTTGATCCGAACGAAACCGGGCCATGCAAACTCGACATCGATGCCGGGGGGGATCAGCCCCGCGATCGCGTCGCCGAGCGCGAGCGCCGCGCAGAACAAGACCTCGGCTGCCTTGCCAAGCGCGGTGTCGGGCGCAAGTACGACGGCCGCGTCGAACCTTTCGGCCCCTTCCGACCAGAATATCGTCGCCGGTTCCGCCCCCGTCCCGGCAGCCTCGAGCGCGCACACCCGCACATCCCGGTTTGCCGGTACGACGACCAGCCGGTAGATCGGCGGCAGCCTCGGCAGATCGGTCATGACGAGCGCTCGGATGCGACGGTGTCCGATCGTGCTATTCGCCCTGCGGAACAGGCGGTCGAGCGTTCGATGTCGAGAACTCGGACCTGGAACTCGAATCGAACGACTCGAGCACCGCGACCGCAACGATGGCGATGGCGATGGCCGCCACGACGCTGGCGAGAAAAGCCTTCATTTCGCGTCTCTTCCTCCCCGGACGAATGATAGGACGGCGCCGTCGCCAGCGGAAGCCTTCCGCGTCACGGTGCCGTCGCCTGTTTGAGAAACTCGATCAGGGCCTCCCGCTCCTCGGCATCGGGCATTCGCTGCAGCGGCATCTTCGACCCCGGCAGGTAGTGTTCCGGCCCTTCCTCGAACAGGCGGCCGATGGTCTCGCCGCTCCAGACGATGCCGCTGTCGGTGAGCGCCTTGGAATACTTGTAGCCGGGCGCCGTCCCCGCTCGCCGGCCGAACAGGCCGTGAAGAGTGGGCCCCGCCTTGTTGCCGCCGTCCGCGGTCAGACTGTGGCAGGTGCGGCATGCGCGAAACAGATCGGCGCCGCGGCGGTTCCCGGCGACTGTCGCGACCTCGGGCGCCTTGTCCTCCATCTTGGGCCCTACGGCCGCGCGGCGTTCGAGATCCCAGACCCGTACGAGGCTGTCGGCCCCGGCGGAAAAGAGGCGCTTGCTGTCGAGCGAGAAGGCGAGAGACCAGGCCGGACCGGCGTGGCCGCCGAGCGCGAACTCGAACTCGCCCGTGTCCAGCGCCCAAACGAAAATCTCGCCTTCGAGCCCGGCGGATGCCAGGCGCCGCCCGTCCGGCGACACGGCGACCGCCATAACCGATCCCGCATGACCGTCGAGCCGGGCGAGCGCCGTTCCGGTCGCGGCATCCCACACGCGCACCGTCTCATCGGCGCTGGCCGAGACAATCCGGCTGCCGTCGGGCGTGAAAGCGGCATCGTTGACGGCGAAATCGTGGCCCTGCTGCTTCCATAGGGGTGAGCCGTCGGCAACCGACCAGAGGCGCAGCATCGCGTCGTAGCCGCCGCTGAGGAGACGCCTGCCGTCGGGCGAGAACGCGACGACGTTGACATTGCCGTCGTGGCCGTCGATCACCCGCACCTCGGCCCCGGTCTCGAGATTCCAAAGGCGCACGCTTCGGTCCCATCCGGCGGAAGCCGTCAACCGCCCGTCCGGCGAGACGGCGACCGCCGCGATCTTGCTCGGATGCGCTTGGATCCGCTTCAGGATCTCCCCGGTCTCGAGGTCGAAAAGGATCAGGTTGCCGTCGTCGCCGCCCGACAGCGCTTGTTTGCCGTTCGGGAGGAAAGCGACCGAATCGACCGCGCCGTCGTGCTCGACGAAGGTTCGGACGGGCTCTTGCCGCCGGAGACCCCAGAGTATCGACGAGTAGTCGAAACTGCCGGAAAGCGCGTGCGTCCCGTCGGGCGAAACCTCGACCGACCTGACCGGACCGCCGTGGCCGACGAGATCGGCCAGCGCCGGCACGGCACGGATCAGCATGTCGAAAAGCGCGGCTGCGGCAAGCATGCCTCTGAAAGTGCGAACGTGCCGCCTGTTGCGCGCCATGTCCCGCTTCTGGGTCCTTGCCTAGCGCCGTTCCTCCAACGAGCGCTGCCGCATCGATTCGCCGCGGCTCTCGCTGGTGCCGAAAGTCGCACTGCCGCCGAGCTCGTAGCCGGCCGGAAGATGGCGGAAGGAGGACAGCAGCTCGCCGGTCCGCCGGTCGACCATTAACCTGGTGACCAGGAAGGCCGAATTGAAATTCCCGCCCGAGTTCATCACCGTGACCAGATAGGCGGGCCCGGCGGGTCCCTCGGTTTCGACGATCTCGAGCACCTCGACGTCGAATTCCTTCTCGAGCGCCGCCTCGACCTCGTCCCCCGAAACCTGGGCCGCGGCCGGCATGGCGACCGCTCCTGTCAGCATGACCGCCACGGCAATGCCCCGTACCCACAAAAATCGCATTTTCGTGGCTCCCCGGCTCTCAGGGGCGCTGCGGCGCCGCCCCGCCACCCGGCCCGGCTTCGCTCGACGGTTTGCCGGACGTGGCCGCATCATGTGTCTGCGGCACCGGTCCTCCCGTTTTCTCGGCATACCAGATGCTGTGGTGCTCCTTGGCCCAGTTCTCGTCGACCCGTCCGCTTCCCATGGCGTCGAAGGCGCCCTGCATACCGACCGTACCGATGTAAATGTGGGCGATGACGACGACGATCAGGAACAGACCGACGATGCCGTGCCAGAGCTGATTGAGCTGCTGCTCCTGGATGAGCGACAGGTCGGTGGGCAGACCGAAACCGAAAATGTTGAGCACCGCAAAGGTGCCGGAGAACATCCTGGTCTCGAACGGGAACATCAGCGCGATGCCGGAAAGGCTGATCGACAACCCGCCCAGGACGACGATCCAGAAGATCAGCTTCTGGCCGGCATTGAATTTCCTCGCCGGCGGATGCACGCCCTTCTTGAAGATGCCGCCGCCGCGGGCAATCCACGCGAGGTCCTGTCTGTTCGGGATGTTGTGCGCGACCCAGAGCACGAAGGCGAGAGCCACCCCGACCATGAACGAGAAGGCGATGTAGTTGTGGGCTATCTTGCCCCACATCGTGATTGCCGAGTAGGCCTCCGGGCCGATGACCGGCTTCAATACATACCGGCCGTAAAGCATGTTGAGCCCGGTAAGGCCCAGAATGATGAAGGAGCCGGCCATCAGCCAGTGGCTGAATCGCTCGAGCCCGTTGAATCGCACGAGCGTCCGCCCGCTCGGCCCGGCTTCGACCCTGATCCGTCCGCGCACCGCGAAGAACAGCGCGGTGACGACAACGATACCGATGAGAGCCCAGATGCCGTAGATCGACAATGGACCGTTACGGATCGAGCGCCAGGTTTCGCCCTCGGACTGGATGAGAATGGCCGCCTTCTTGTCCGGAATGGCAACGGTGCCTGCGACCCCCTGGCGCGCCGACCGCCACAGATCGGTGTCGCTGGCGGCGCCAAGGGTGCCCCCGGGGACCGCGCCCGGCTCCTGCTGGGCGTGGGCGGTTTGGCTGAGCAGGGCGGATCCGCCGACGCCGGCCGTGATGGCGAATGCGGCGACGACCATCAGCGCGATAATGACGAATGCCCGTCGGAAGTTCTGTGCTGGACGCATCGCCGCCCCCCTGCTCATTGACCCTGGCCTTGTTTCAACCGACCGCGAAGGTCGCGAAGGCTTTCCTCGGCAATCGGGGTCGACGGCTCGCCTCCCGGATACATCCCCTTCTCGAAGTCGATTGGCCGCCCCTGCTCGCCCTCGCGGCACGCTGTGAGCGATACCCCCGCCGCGAGAAAGCAGGCGACGACGCTCAGCGTCCGCATGCCGCTTCCGAATCTCATCCTACGATCGCCCCCATTGTCATTGGACCGCCGCCGCGACGTCCGGCGGCGTCGGCCCGATCGATCCGACGCATCCAGCCCAGACGAAGAGGGGAGCTCCGATAGGGCTGTCCCCTCGATCCGTCGTTGTCCGGACTCAGCGGACCGCCTTGCGCTGGTAGGCAGTGCCCCAGCCCCACGCACCCGAGCCGAAGCCGCGGGCGACGACGCGTTCGCGATAGATGTCCGAGACGACGTCCCCGTCGCCCGCCAACAGCGCCTTGGTCGCGCACATCTCCGCACAGAGCGGAAGCTTGCCCTCCGCTATGCGGTTGCGGCCGTACTTCTGGAACTCCGCCGCGCTCATGTCCTCTTCCGGGCCGCCGGCGCAGAAGGTGCACTTGTCCATCTTGCCGCGGCTGCCGAAATTGCCTGCCTGCGGATACTGGGGCGCACCGAAAGGGCACGCATAGAAGCAGTAGCCGCACCCGATGCAGAGGTCCTTCGAGTGAAGCACGATGCCCTCGGCGGTGTCGTAGATGCAGTCCACCGGGCACACCGCGATACATGGCGCGTCGGAGCAGTGCATGCAGGCGACCGAGATCGACCGCTCGCCCGGTTGGCCGTCGTTGATCGTGACGACACGGCGCCGGTTGATGCCCCACGGCACCTCGTGCTCGTTCTTGCAGGCCGTCACGCACGCGTTGCATTCGATGCAACGCTCCGCGTCAACAAGGAATTTCATGCGTGCCATGGTTCAGCTCCTCAAGCTCGTTCGACGCGGCAAAGAGTGCATTTCGTTTCCTGCATGTTGGTGACCGAGTCGTACCCATAGGTCTGAACGGTATTCGACGACTCGCCCAACACGTACGGGTCGGTCCCCGTCGGGTACTTGCGCCGCAGATCCTCGCCCATGTACCAACCGCCGAAGTGGAAGGGCATGAACGCCACGCCCCGCCCCACGCGCTCGGTGAGCATGGCCATCACCTTGACCTTGGCGTTGTTCTCCGGACCGAATACCCACACCATGTCGCCGTCCCTGATGCCCTGGTTGTTGGCATCGAAGGGATTGAGCTCGACGAACATGTCCTGCTGCAGCTCGGCGAGCCACGGGTTCGACCGGCTCTCTTCGCCGCCGCCTTCGTACTCGACGAGTCGCCCGGAGGTCAGGATCATCGGGAAATCCTCCGCGAAGTCCTGCTTCTGGATCGATGCGAAGCGTGTCGGCAGACGGTACATCTTCCGATCTTCGTAGGTCGGGTAATCGCCGACCAGATCGCGCCGCGGCGTGTAGAGCGGTTCGCGGTGGAGCGGCACCGGGTCCGGGAAGGTCCACACCACCGCACGGGCCTTGGCGTTGCCGAACGGGGCGCAGCCGTGCTCGATCGCGACGCGCTGGATGCCACCCGAAAGGTCGGTCTTCCAGTTGGTGTTGTCCCCCGCGATAGCTTCGATCGTCGCCCGCTCCTCAGGCGACAGGTCGCTGTCCCAGCCAAGCTGCTTGAGCATGGCCATCGTGAACTCGGGATAGCCGTCCCTGATTTCCGAGCCGGCCGAGTACGAGTCCTCCGCGAGCAGGTTTTCGCCGTTGCGCTCGACGCCGAAGCGCGCGCGGAAGGTCAGGCCGCCCTCCGCCACCGGCTTCGATGTGTCGTAAAGCACCGGCGTACCCGGATGGCCCATCTCCGGCGGGCCCCAGCTCGGCCACGGCATCCCGTAGTAGTCGCCGTCGGCCGGGCCGCCGTTGGCCCGCAGGGTCGTCTTGTCGAAGGTATGCTGGTTCGCCATGTGAAGCTTGAGGCGCTCCGGCGACTGGCCGGTGTACCCGATCGTCCACATGCCGCGGTTGATCTCCCGCGTGACGTCCTCGACCAGCGGCTCGTCGTTCTCCACCTTGATGTGCTTGAACATCTGGTCGGCGAAGCCGAACTTTTCCGCGAAGAGATACAGAATCTCGTGGTCGGGCTTCGATTCGAAGATCGGCTCGACGACCTTGTCGCGCCATTGGATCGAGCGGTTGGAGGCCGTGACCGAGCCATAGGTCTCGAACTGAGTCGACGCCGGCAGGAGATAGGTGTTCTCCTTCCGATCGTGCAGCACGGCGGTGACCGTCGGATACGGGTCGATGACGACGAGAAGGTCCATCTTCTCCATCGCCGCCTTCTGGTCCGGGCCGCGCGTTTGCGAGTTCGGCGCGTGGCCCATGAACACCATCGCCCGGATGTTGTCAGGCTGGTCGAAGTTCTCCTTCGCCTCGAGCACCGCGTCCATCCAGCGCGAGACCGGCACGCCGGCGGTTTCCATCAGCTCCTTGGATGCGAAACGGCCGAGCAGGTAGTCGTATTCGACGTCCCATACCCGCGCCCAGTGCTTCCACGCACCTTCGGCCAGACCGTAATAGCCCGGCAGCGTGTGGCTGAGCACGCCGAGGTCGGTGGCACCCTGGACGTTGTCATGGCCGCGGAAGATGTTGGTCCCGCCGCCCTCGACGCCCATGTTGCCCAGGGCGAGCTGCAGCACGCAGTAGGCCCGGGTATTGTTGTTGCCGGTCGTGTGTTGAGTGCCGCCCATGCACCAGATCACGGTGCCGGGGCGGTTGTTGGCCAGCGTGCGCGCGACCCGCTCGAGCTGCGAGCCGGGAACGCCGGTCACCCGCTCCGTCTCCTCCGGGGTCCACTTCGCGACCTCCTCCCGGATCTGGTCCATGCCCCAGACGCGGCGGCGGATGAAATCCCTGTCCTCCCAACCGTTCTCGAAGATGTGCCACAGGAGGCCCCAAATGAGCGCGACGTCGGTGCCCGGGCGCAGCCGCACATATTCGTCGGCGTGTGCGGCCGTGCGCGTGAAACGCGGATCGCACACGATGAGCGGCGCATTGTTTTGTTCCTTCGCCTTGAGCAGGTGAAGCAGCGAAACCGGATGCGCCTCGGCGGGGTTGCCGCCGATCAGGAAGATGGCGCGGCTGTTGTGGATATCGTTGTAGCTGTTGGTCATCGCCCCATAGCCCCAGGTGTTGGCGACACCCGCGACCGTGGTCGAGTGACAGATCCGCGCCTGGTGGTCGCCGTTGTTCGACCCCCAGAAGGCATAGAATTTGCGGAACAGATAGGCTTGCTCGTTGCTATGCTTGGCGGAGCCCAGCCAGTACACCGAATCGGGCCCCGATTCCTCGCGGATTTTCAGCATCTTGTCGCCGATCTCGTCGATCGCCTGCTCCCACGAGATCCGCTCCCATTTGCCGTCGACCTGCTTCATCGGATATTTGAGGCGCCGCTCGCCATGGGCGTGCTCGCGTACCGAGGCGCCCTTCGCGCAATGGGCACCCATATTGAACGGGCTGTCGAAGCCCGGTTCCTGGCCGATCCAGACGCCGTTCTGCACCTCCGCGATCACCGTGCAGCCAACCGAGCAATGGGTGCAGACGCTCTTGATCCTCTCGATCTCGCCGCCCGCGGCACCGGCTTCGCCGGCCGCCTCGGCCCTGGTCACCATCCCTCCGGAAAGTGCCGCCGCCGCCGCGATTCCGCCCGCGGTCAGGCCGGAGCGCTTGAGGAATGTGCGGCGATCGACGGCGCCGCCGGTGATTCCGGCCAGCGACCTGCTCAACCTCGCGCCACCGGTCGATCCGTTACTCTTCTTGACTAGCATGGCTCTCTCCTATTGATCGGCGCCCGGCGCCTTCCAGGCATCCGGGCATCCAGATCCGCCTAGAACTTGGCGAGCTCGTAATACCGGTTGACATGCGCGGTCTGACGGTAGCCGCGCCCCCGCGCCTTGCTCCCCTTGCCGGAGACGGCTGCGTTGGACTTGCCGCCGCCCATCGCCACGGCGGCGGCCCCGGCGACGGTGCCCAGCCCCGCCGCCTTGAGGAACTCGCGTCGCTTTATCGAAGTCGTCGGTCTTTTGCTCATGGTTTCCACCAATTCTCCGTGCGGCATACAGGAAAGCCCGGCTGCTGCGACCGCCACAAAATCGCGTCAGCCCACCATCTCGAATCCCGTCTCCTCGATCTCCATGAACACCCGGCCCACGGTGCCGACCGGCATGTAGAACCGGGCCGCATTCGCGGCCTCGAGGTCGGCGAAGAAGCGCCCCGCCCAAGGGGAGAGATGGGTCTGGAAGAACTCGCGTTGCCCGGCCAGGCCGATGGCGACGCCGAATGCGTCGGCGATCAGTCCGGCCATCATTTCGCACAGCGCCGCGACGTGGTCCTCCGGCTCGTGGACGCCCTCCGCCCGCGCGATACCGAGGCGGCGCATATCCACGCGCAGATTCGCCAGCGGCTTCTCGTTGAGAAAGCCCGCCATGTAGTAGGACCCGAAGGGAACCAGTTCACCGCGGCCGAGACCGTAGAAGAGCTCGTGATATTCGTTCCTGACCTCGGATGCGGTCACACCGCGCGCAGCACGGCTCAGCGCGCCGACCGCGCGGCCCAGATCCGTCTCGTCGCCCTCCAGCGCAGACACCGCGGCGAGCGTATCCTCGTCTGCCGGCGCGGCCAGCAGACGCGACAGGAACCGATAATAATGCGCACGAAGGACATCCTCCTCGCGCACTTCATGCTCTCTCGAGGTTTCGACGCTGGCGCCCTGTCCAACCATAGGCGCTGGCTCCTCCCGGCCCGTTGCTCCGCCCCGCGATTTCGGCGCGGCACTTCGGGCTCTGCGCCGTCAGTTCCGAGGACGGCGTTTGTTGTCATGTTTGTTAAAAGCTTATACCTAGAACGTCCCACTTGCTAGATGATTCACAAATTTGTTACGCTGCCGACTGTATCTTTCGCAGTTGCAATAAGTATCGTCTGACTTCCTCTCTAAGCTGTTAAAGTCTATACAAAAATCTGCCCTTACCTAAATACTGCAATACAGCATCAGGCGCGGCGGTCACTCTTGACCGGGTCCGAGGAACCCGGATCGGCCGTCGGCTCCGGCTCGGTCGCGGCTTCGGCGTCGGCAGATTCCGGCTGCCGGGTCGGCGCCGCCGTGTTCTCCTGTGCGGCGTCCTCGGCCACTCCATGCTCCTCGCCGGCCGACGCGGCCGGTTCACTCTCCGCGTCCTTCAGATAGCCCTTGCCCGCCTGATAGATCGTCGCGAGACCGTCCTTCACCGCCATCGCCGCGTCCGTGAAGTCGCCGTCGTAGTCGTTCAAGCCGTCACGGACATTGAAGATCGGTGAGCTTCGCCAGAGCTTGCGAAGCGCGGCCGTGCGTATCTCGGCCGGCACGCTGTCGCGCATGAAAACGCTGTAGTCGGAGCTCTCGTTTAACGACTCGATGTCGGGCAGCGCCTCGGCGTCGGCAGCCTCGTCCGCCTGTCTCGGCGTCCCGTCGTCTGCCTCCGGGATCTGCGCCGCGTCCGCCCCGTCTTCGTGCGGCGGCTCCTGCGCGGCTGGTGGCACCTCGGTGCGCGGCGCGTGCTTCTGCGCCGTCTTTCGCCGCGACCAGCGGCGAACGAAGCCCTCGCCGTCACTCATCGTTGGCCTCCTCGATCCCTGTCGCGCGGCCGCCCGATCGGGGGCGGTCGTCCGAATTCGCCCTCTTCCGGATCGTACCGCGTGCGACGTCGCTTGTGGAAAACGTCATCGACGGGGTGGCGGTCGGTGAAACCCTGGACCCAGGCGATCAGGCCCTCTTCCATGGGAATTCCCTCGACGATATCCGCGCCGGTGTCGAAGTAGTCCTGCGCCTCGTACGGCGACGCGGTGACGAGAAAGGGCCGGTACGCCGAAGTCTCGTCAGCTCCTTCGTCGGGTCGCAGCACGACATAGATGCGCGGCGGATTGGCCGCCAGGTTGGTGAGATAGGCCTCGGTCTCCTTGCGGTGCAGGGTGAGCGGGAGTGTTGCGGCATGGTAGTGGATCCAGCCGTCGCCCTTCAGGATTTCGCGCCACTCCTCGACAACGGGCGCACCGGGGATGACGGCGACCGGGCGCCAGCCGTATTTCTGCCACGGGTTGCCGATCTCGCGCCGTTCGATCACTACGCCGAGCGGCATCGAGATCGAGCGTTCGACCTTGGCGCTGTCTCCCTCCATCATGCAGCCTTTCTTATGGATACCCGGCGCCGCGACGGCGGCGCGGCGCGCCCCGCTTCCGTCGATACCGCCGGGCATTCGCCGCGCAAGCCGTCTATTGCTCGGACCTGCCCGCGGCCTTAGATCATTGCAAAGAACAGCACGAGAAAAATAGCGCCGGAACGGCAGGGCGGCAACGGACCGGCGCGGCGGGAGGAGCATGGATCTCAACGGCAGGACTGTCTTGGTCTGCGATTGCGAGCGCACCATGCCGCTCGACGGCAGGCGACTTGCGCGGGCGTGCGGGGCCGACGGCGACTTCCCGGTCAATACCCAACTCTGCCGTGCGCAGATCGAGAACTTCGAGCGCGCCGTGCGCGAGGGTGGGCGGCTGGTCGTAGCCTGCACGCAGGAAGCGCCGCTCTTTGGGGAAAGGGCCGCCGAGACCGACGCCGAGGCAGAGATCCGCTACGTCAACATCCGCGAGGCGGCCGGCTGGTCGGCCGAGGCGGCGGACGCCATGCCCAAGATCGCGGCCCTGCTGAAGGAAGCGACGCTCGACACGCCGCCGCCAACGACGATCCCCTTGACCTCGTCCGGCGTCTGCCTGGTCTACGGTCGCGACGAGACCGCGGTCGCCGCGGCGCGCCAGCTTGCAGGCCGTCTCGACGTGACGCTTCTGCTCACCGATCCGGAGGAGGTTGTCCCGCGGCACGTCATGGACGTGCCGGTTTTCGAAGGCACGATCACCTCGGCGACGGGCCATCTCGGGGCGTTCGAGATCGTCGTCGACGCCTACGCCCCCGTGTCGGTCTCGTCGCGCCGAGGGCTTGCCTTCGAGGAGGCCCGCAGCGCACCGGTCCTGAAGTGCGACCTCGTCCTCGACCTTACCGGCCCCGCCGGTCCGCCGCTGTTCCCGGCTCCAGAGAAGCGCGACGGGTATTTCCGGCCCGACCCGGGCGATCCCGCGGCGGTCCAGCGCGCGCTGTTCGAGCTCACCGATCTCGTGGGCGAGTTCGCGAAGCCGCGCTATGTCGACTTCCATGCCGAGCTCTGCGCCCATTCGAGAAGCGGCATCACGGGATGCACCCGCTGCCTCGACGTCTGTCCCGCGTCCGCAATCGCGCCAGACGGCGACCGCGTTCGGATCGATCCCTATGTCTGCGGAGGCTGCGGCAGCTGCCACAGCGTCTGTCCGACGGGCGCCGCTTCCTACGCGCTGCCGCCGGGCCTCGGACTGATCGAGCGTCTGCGGACACTGCTGACGAGCTATTTCGGGGCGGGCGGCGAGCGCGCCGATCTGCTGGTCCACGACGAGCGCCATGGCGCCGAAATGGTCTCGATGATGGCCCGCTTCGGGCGCGGGTTGCCGGCGACCGTACTCCCCCTCGTCGTCAACGAGGCCACCCAGGTCGGTTTCGACTTCCTCGCCGCGGCCTTCGCCTACGGCGCCGGGCGCGTGGACATCCTCGTACCGCCCGGCCGCCAGGGAGAGATCGACGGGCTCGTGGATCAAGTCGGCGTCACGGAGGCGGTGCTCGGCGGCCTCGGCTACGGCGACGGCCGCATTCGGGTCCTGAGCGAGGCGGACCCGGACGCGATCGAGGCGCAGGTTTACGAGCGCCCCGACCGGCCCGCGACGCCGCGCGGCCGCTTCCTGCCGATGGGCGACAAGCGAACCATCGCGACGATGGCGCTCGCCGAACTCCGCAAGGGCGCGCCGGAACCGGTCGAAATGCTCGCCCTCGCCAAGGGCGCCCCGTTCGGCAGCGTCAATGTCGACGTCGATGGCTGCACCCTTTGCCTCGCCTGCGTCGGCGCGTGCCCGACCGGCGCGCTGATCGACAATCCCGATCTGCCGCAACTGAGCTTCCAGGAAGCCGCCTGCATCCAGTGCGGGCTGTGCCAGGCCACGTGTCCGGAATCGGTGATCGCGCTGGAGCCGCGGATCAACTTTACCGATGAGGCGCTCCGGGCGCGCCTGCTCAAGAAGGAGGAGCCGTTCGCGTGCGTCCGATGCGGCAAGGCCTTCGGCACCAGGAGCTCCGTCGAGAGGGTCGTCGCCGCGCTCGCCGGCAGGCACGCCATGTTCATGGACGAAAAAGCGACGGAACGGCTGAAGATGTGCGAGAGCTGCCGCGCCTTCGCCACCTTCGACGATGACGCCCCATTCAAAGGGCCCGCGCGACCGCGGACGCGCACGACCGACGACTATCTGCGCGAGCCCGAAATCGAGGAGGCCCGCCGCAAGCTCCGCGATGAGCGGGCCAAGGGCGGCGGCGAGGGCGAGGCGTAGCGCCTGGGTTTCGCCCCACCCTCAAGCCTTTTTCCGGCGCGACGCCGCGACCGTCAAGCGCCATGCTGCCCACACGATCACGGCACCGAGCGCAAGCCACAGCCACAGACGCGGCTCTTCGATCATGCGATCGCCGAGGACGACCATGAGCGTGGTCAGGGGCAGGATGCCCAACCCGGTCGCCCAGGTGAAGGTCCACCACGACACGCTCGTCAGTCCGGCGGCGTAGTTGATCAGGTTGAAGGAAATCACCGGGACGAAACGGGCGACCAGGATGGCGCCGCCGCCCTGTTCGCGCGTCCACTGATCGAGCTTCGCGCGGTGGTGCTCTCCCAGCAGGCGCTCCACGAACGGCCGCCCGAGCCAGCGCGAGAGGCCGAAGGCCAGGAACGCGCCGAGCATGGCGCCCGACCATGTCAATGCGACGCCGAGGACCGGGCCGAAGACCATGCCGTTGGCTATGGCCACCATCTCGGCGGGGAAGGGCACGAACGAGTGGATCACCATCAGAAGGACCGAGGCGGCAGCGCCCCACATGCCCCAGGACCGCAGTTCCGTCTCGGCCGCCTCGACCGACAGTTCGAAGCCGAACGCGGAGTCCGGCCCGTACCAGCCGACCGACCAGCCGATTGCGTATCCAGCCAGAATCGCCAGAGCGACCGCGCCGGCAACAGGCGCGGGGCGGCGGAACCAGGCTTTGTTCGATCGACCATTCGCCATCGTCGAACCGGCTGTTTACGGGTTCTCTTGCGAGAGACTGAAGACGGTCGAGGCGTGCCGATGACGTCGAACCCCACCGGCATGCCGTGCGCCGGAGTAAGAATAGGACAGTGCGGATCGATGGGGGAAGCGACTCGCCGAGGCCGAGAATTATCTTCGAGCGACTTGGAGCACCGCCTACCTTTCGATCACGCCGCAGGCGATCCGCGCTCCCGAGATTGGGGTTGTGCACCGCGATCTCGAGCACGCCCGAGGCCGGCACATGAATATTGGGCATGTCGCCCGCGTGCATGCCGCCCGAAGCCAACAGGCCGTGCTTGCGGCCATCGGGATTGAAGTGTCCGCCGGCCGATTCGGACGGTGGCTCGCAATGGCCCGTCTCGTGCACGTGGAACGCGTGGGTGCCCTCGGGCCGCCCGTCGATGCGGACATGAAGAAGCGTGCCGTGCGGCGTCGCGGTCAGTCCGACGGTGCCGACCTCCTCTCCATCCCTGCGCGGCGGCGTTCATAGGGGCTGTCGTTGGCCCCGGAACGCCACCCGCCGGCTATTCCTCCTCGACCAACCGCGCCGCCACGTTCTCGGCCCAGGTGGCGATGCTCTGGGTCGGCGGGGCGCCCGTCGGTGCGGGCAGGGCAGCGGCGTCGGCGACGTAGAGGCCGGGGTTGTCGTGGACCTGACCGTCGGCGCCGACCACGCCGTCATCCTCCGGCCGGCCCAGGCAGGCGCCGCCCATCGGATGGACGGTCGAGGGACGCCGGCCGGCATGGACCGGACGGCCGGAAAGGCGGGCGATCTCCATCATCGTGTTGTGGATGCGGGCGTAGACCGGGCTGTCGGCCGGGTCGAAGTCGATCGCCAGGCGGTCGCCGCGCAGGCTGACCACGCCGTCCGCCGCGTCGATGCCCATGCCCGAGACGACGTGGCCGCGCTTGAGCCGTTCGCGCCAGCGGCGCGGGATCGGGTAGCTGTCGATGCTGGGCAGGCTGTTGCGCGAGATCGCCGCGCGCGGCTCGTCGGCGCCGCGCAGCAGGATCGAGCCCTTGCTGGGCAGCCCAGTGGACACATCGGTGCCGGGCTCGTTGATGTCCCAGAAGCCGCGGATGTCGCCGTTTCCGCTGAAGCGGCGGCCGAGCCCGGGCATGCCTTCGAGGCCCGCGTGCCGGTCGCGGCTGGCGAGCAGGATGCGCAGCGTGTTCATGGTGCCGGCGGCGACGATCACGTTGCGCGCGCGCAGCGTGTCGGCGCGGCCGCGCCGGTGGTCGATGAACTCGACCCGGTAGCGCGCGCCCGCCTCGGAGTCGCGCCGCACGGCGATCACCTCGCACAGGTCGCGCACCTCCAGCCCCGCCTTCATCGCCGGCGCCAGATAGGCGATGTCGAGCGTGGTCTTGGCGCCTGAGGGCGAGCCCATGAAACCGTTGTCGTTGTCGGTGTAGTCCGCCTCCCAACGCTCCACCCCGGCCGCGGTGACGATCCGCTTCGGTTCGGCCGGGTCCTCGGGCAAGGCGAAGCCGACATGGACCGGCACCTTGGGCACCGCGGGCTCGAAATGCGGATGGTTGTGGAAGGCTTCCATGGCCGTGTTGGGCGGCCGGTTGTGCGGCCCCGGGCGGGCCGAACCCATGCGTGCGAGGAACGCCTCGGCATGCGGCGCCATGGTCGCCTCGGAAAGCCCCTCGGCATGGCCGTCCCAATAGTCGTCGCGCGCCGGGCGGCGGTGGACGGCGGAGTAGACGTGGCTGCCGCCGCCGACGCCCGAGGCGCAGACCACCTGCATTCCCGGTGAGTAAAACAGCTCGATCAGGCCGCGGCGGTTGGCGGTGATGCGGCCGCCGGGCAAGCGGCGTGCGTTCACGCTGCGCACGAAGCGTGTGAGGATGCCCAGACCGCGCGGCAGCGGCGCACGCTCGGCCACGCCCATCGACCGGGTCGGCACCGTGTCCCACCACGGCCCGCGCTCGAGCAGCACGACCTTCGCGCCGGCCTCGGCCAGCCGTGCGGCGGCGACCGAGCCGCCGAAGCCGCTGCCGAAGACCACCGCGTCGAGGGTTGGACCGCTCATGTGCGGAGCACCCGGCTCAGAGCCGGTCGAAGACCTCTGCCGCGACCCGGCCGACCTCCTCGTCGACCTCGGCCGGCGCACCGCTCTCGCCCAGCGCGCCGAGGATCGCGCCGGCGCTGGACCGGAGCAGGATGCCGCCCCAGACCGGCGTGTACATCGGGTCGCCGAACCAGGTGATCTCGCGCCGGTTGTCACCCAGCGACATGTCGAACAGCCGGTCCTTGATCGCCCGCGTGTCGCGCTGCCATTTGACCGCGGTGTAGGCTTTGTTGTGGCTCATGCGCGCATTGAGCGCCGAGGTGCCGTCCATGCGCGCGAGGTAGATCAGGTCGCCGCCGAAATCGACCACCGCGCCGGCCATGGTCAGCTCGCGCCGGCGCGCCTCCTCCAGGATCGCCTCGACCACCGTGCGCGCTTCCTCGAGCCCCAGCTTGTCCGCCATGCTCACCTCCCTGGACGTAGAGCTTCGCCGGCTCAGAGCACCGCGACGGGGCGCAGCGGGCAGCCGGTTGCGCCCTTGAACTTGGCCGACAGCGCGATCAGGCAGAACGCGTCCGCGCCGACGGCGATCAACCCGTCTAGCACCAGGTTCTCGATCAGGTAAACGCCGGCCTCGACAAGGCAGTGTTGATGCACCGGCATCATGATCCGCGGATGATCGGCACCCGGCAGCACCTCGACCGCCATATTGTCGGCGCCGATCGCCACGACCCCTTGTCCGGTCAGCCACTGCGCCGCGCCCAGGTCGAGCCCCGGCTCGCCGGCTACATATCTGGCATTGTCCGCCATGAAGAAGCGGCCCCAGCCGGTGTTGATCAGAACCGCGTCGCCGGCGCGCGGCGCGATCTCATTGGCGTCGCACCAGCGTTTCAGGTCCTCCGCCGTGATCGCGCGCCCCGCCTCCAGATGGGCGCCGCCGTCGAGGCCCGAGAGATCCATGCACAGGCCGCGGGTGATGATCGGCGGGATGTGCTCGGCGCCCAGATCGTGCAGGCCACGGTCCCCCACGGTCTCGTCGGCGCTCAACCCGCCATACATGCGGTCGCCAACGGTAAAATGGCCCAGCGCATCGATATGGGTGCCGACATGCATGGTCATCTCGACCCGTTCGAGATTGGCGCCGACCTCGTTGGTGGCGCCGTGGGCGGCGCGCACGCGCATGGTGTTGCGCGACGACGCGGCGGTCAGGATCAGGTAGGGGGTCTGGTTGGGCGGGATCAGCGGCGCGCCGATCTCGATCACATGGCTCAGGTCGACGATGCGGCCCTCGCGCGCCATGGCCAGCGCCGCCATCGTCGTCTCGGGCGTCAGGTGGTTGCCGGCGCCCAGCCGGTCGCCCGCGCCCCACTGTCCGTGATCGTGCACGCAACTCGTCATCGCCGCCTCCCGCTCGCGTTGGCGCGCGCCAGGGTACAGGCGGCGCACGCGGCTTGTCATGGCTCGCCGGGAGATCGCCGGGCTCGTCGGACGCACGCGACCGGCCTTCTGGCCAAACTGACGGTCGAAAGAGCGCGCCCATTGCTGCGATGCGCGCGCGATCTTCGCGATCTGATAAGTTCGACGTGGTAGGTCCGTGGGTGTGGCGTCCGCGATGAAGGCAGGCATGAGCAGAGCAGGCGATCCGTCATCCGACAACGAGCGCGCATGGGGCTGGCGCTCCGCTCTGGATGGCGAGATCGCTCCGGACAGCGGGGCGCTGCGCGCGGCGCAGATCGACAGCTTCGTCCGCCAGTCACCCACCAACGCGGTGGTCACGCTGGTCGTGTCGTCGATCGTCGGCCTGCTTCTGTGGCCGCTGGCACCGCATTGGCTGGTGGCGGGATGGGTCCTCGCGCAGGCGGCGCTGGCGCTCGACATGCTGCGGCGCTGGCGGCGTATTCGCGGGCGGCCGCGGCCCGAACGGGTCGGTCGGCGGGGGCTCCGGCGCGCGGCCGTCCTGTCGGGCGTGGCGGGTGCCATGTGGGGCGCGTCGGTCGTGTTCCTCGACCACGTGCCGACCGCGTACCAGACGTTGCTGATCGCCGGGGTGGCGGCGATGAACGGCGGCGCGGCCACGACGCTGGCTCCGATACCGCGGGCCGCGGTGGCATTCACGCTGTGCTCGATCACGCCCTACGTCGTCGTGTTCGCACTGCGCGGCGACCAGCTTTCGCTCGGCTTCGCGACCTTGGCCGCGGTCTTCGTGCTGGCGATGCTGGCGGCATCGCGACAGGTTCATCGCGACTTCATCGGCGACCTGCACACCCAGCACGCCAATCAGCTCCTGCTCGACCGGCTCGAGAGCGCGCGGCGCGAATGGCTCGCCGTCTCGGGGACCTCGGAAGGCATCGCGCTCTACGACGCCCAGGGCAAGCTGGCGCTGTGGAACGAGAGCTTCATGCGCACGACCGGCCTCGACGCGAAGCATTTCCGCCACGGCGCGGACCGCTTCGAGCTGATCGACGCGTTCCTGCGCGAGAGTGTCGGCATCGAGGCACCGGACGAACGTCTACGCTGGATCGAGGAGCGGTTGGCGATGTCGGACAGCCCCGACGCCCGCGTGGTCCAGCGGCTCGCGGACGGGCGCTGGATCCGCAGCAGCGCGCGGCGGACACCGAGCGGCGAGACGGTCGTCATCCATTCGGACATCACCGAGATCAAGCGCGCCGAAGACAGCCTGCGCGAAAGCGAGGAGCGCTTCCGAACCCTGATCGAGCAGGCGCAGGACGTCATCCTGATCGTCGACCTCGGCGGCCGGATCACCTACGCAGCCCCGTCGATCGAGCGCGTCACCGGACATGCGCCGGCGGCGGTGGTCGGCGTGCGCATCTTCGACCTGTTCCATCCCGGCGACCGCGAGCCGGGCCGCAAGGCGCTGGAGGAGATGGTGACCGACCCGTCGCTGGTGCAGGTCCGCGAGCTACGGCTGCGCGTTGCCGGGGGCGACTACCGCCCGTTCGAGGGCATGGGCCAGAACCTGCTCGACAATCCGCTGATCGGCGGCATCCTGGTCAATCTGCGCGACATCACCGAGCGGCGCGAGGCCGAGGGTCGGCTGCGCCAGGCCCAGCGAATGGAGGCGGTCGGCCAGCTCACCGGCGGCATCGCCCACGACTTCAACAACCTGCTCTCGGTGGTGATGGGCAGCCTCGAGCTGGTCGAGGACGACGTGGCCGATCGCCCGCGCGTGGCCACGGCGCTGGCCCGTGCTTTGTCCGCGACCCGCCGCGGCGCCGAGCTCATCCATCGTCTGCTGGCGTTCGCCCGGAGCCAGCACCTCAGCAGCACGCCGATGCGCGTCGACGCACAGCTTGACGGGCTGGACGATCTGCTGCGCACCACGCTGGGCGAGACGATCGCGATCGAGCGGCGGATCGAGGCACCGCTCTGGCCGTGCCGCTCCGACCCGGCCGAGCTGGAGGCGGCGGTGCTCAACCTCGCGATCAACGCGCGCGACGCCATGCCGGAGGGCGGCACGCTCACCGTCACGGCGCGCAATGTTCATGTCGCCGAGCCGGATCGGCCCGCCGGCTGGGAGGGGCCGGGCGGCGACTATGTGATGATCGCGGTGTCCGATACCGGCACCGGCATGGACCCGGCGACGGTCCGGCGCGCCTACGAGCCGTTCTTCACCACCAAGGGGGTCGGCAAGGGCAGCGGTCTCGGCCTGTCGATGGTGTACGGCTTCGTCCGCCAGTGCGGCGGTCAGCTGGCGA
>CAZMTC010000005.1:0-39664 GCA_964569105.1 uncultured Alphaproteobacteria bacterium
GATTTTCTCTTTTTTTGTGAGGTTGATGGTGGGCGCGGGTGGGTGAGGTGGTCCTGGAAACACTGGAGTCCCTGACTTGCCCGCCTATATCATTACTGCCACAGAAGCGGACATGATAATGGCCATTGCACTAATTGAATTTGGCGTAACTTTTTGATATATATGTAGTTATGGATGATTCCAAAGTGGACAAAAAAGCGGACGAACCGGCCGTACCGGACAGGGGTGAATCCACAGGGTTGATGGATCCCCTTCTGGTCACGAAGACGTCAAAGCACCGTACCGAACTGACAGATATCGCAATCGAGCTGGCAGCACGTGCCGCCGGCTTCCGCCGCAGTCTCCCCGAGGGTGTGCTCGTGGCGCTGGCGGACCTCGTGCGGTCCATGAACTGCTACTACAGTAACCTGATCGAAGGCCACGACACCCATCCGGTCGATATCGAGCGCGCGCTCAAAGACGACTACAGCGCTGATGCGGAAATGCGGAACCTGCAGCTCGAGGCCAGGGCCCATATCGCCGTGCAGAAGTGGATTGACGAAGGCGGCCTGACGGGACGCGCGACCAGTGTAGACGGTCTGCTGGAAGTCCATCGCCGCTTTTGCGAGCTCCTGCCGGAAGAACTGCTTTGGGTCGAGAAGCCGAAATCCGGCGAACGGATAAAAGTTATTCCCGGGGAGCTGCGGCAACACGATGTGGAGGTTGGCCGCCACATCCCGGTTAGTCCGGGCGCGCTGCCCCGTTTTCTTGACCGATTTGAGGCGGTCTATGGCCGCCTGGGCAAGACAGACACGATTCTTGCCGCGGCCGCGGCCCATCACCGTCTTCTCTGGATTCACCCGTTTCTCGATGGCAACGGCCGCGTCGCCCGCCTGATGTCGTATGCCATGCTGTTGGAGACGTTGGACACGGGCGGCATCTGGTCGATCGCCCGCGGCCTCGCCCGTAGCGAGGGCGAATACAAGCGTATGCTCATGGCCTGCGACCTGCCGCGGCGCAACGATCTCGACGGACGCGGCAATCTGAGCGAAGAGGCGCTGGCGGATTTCGTGCGCTTCTTCCTCAACACCTGCATCGATCAAGTCGACTACATGGAAGGTTTGGTGCAGCCCGACCGGCTGCGCGACCGCATCCTGCTCTGGGCCGCGGAGGAGGTTCAGGCGGATAATCTGCCGCCGCGCTCGGAAACGGTTCTCGAGGCCGTCCTTTACCGCGGAGAGCTCGAACGCGGTGACGTGGAAAGACTGCTCGGGACAAGCGCCCGCCAGGCCCGCCGCGTCACGTCCGCCCTCATTGATCGCGACGTGCTGGTCTCGAAAAGCAGCCGGGCCCCGTTGCGTCTTGCTTTTCCGGCGAAGCTGGCGCCGCGCTGGATGCCCGGCTTGTTCCCGGAACAACGAGCTTAGGTGATGAACGCCGACAGTGCGCCGCCTATTTGGACTCCGCGCGAGCGGCTTCCATCCGCAACTCTTTGCGCTTCTCGATGGCCCTTTTCTGTATATCATAGAAGAGTTGATTATTGGCACCGATAACCTCCGTCAGCTCACGATAGGTGAGCGAGGCGCCGGTTATGCAGTTTATGCCCTCGTTGGTGAGCCAGATTGTCGTGGGAATTTCGTACTTCGCGGTGCGGTCGTACTTGTTGTACGAGTGCTTGGTGGCGTGCGTGTAGATGTCATGGAGCCTCTCCCACCCGCTGCCATCTCCTTTTGAATAGATATTGATCTTTTTGCCGCCAAGCTCGCGGAGGAGGTCTGCCACCTGCCACGAATAGCCGATGCAACATTCAAAGTCAGTCAAGGCAAGGAAGTACGGCGTCACGCGGCTGTGGCGATCGCCGTTCACGTAGTCGAGCGCGCATTCCCGACCCCGGCTATAGGTCTCTATAGAGCCGAATACGCGGCGCACGATATTGGTCACCAAGTGTCGCACATGAGCGTTCTTGTCGCCGCTGAACACCCCGAGGATTCCCTTGAGCATATTGTTCTGGAGGGTTTTTATCGTCCTCGAGCTCGAGCGCAGGGATATCCGGCGCGGTGAATTGCGTGAGATTGGTCGCAATATTGTCGAGGGCGTGACTAGATAACCGAATGGCCATCAATTTTATTATGAGGTTGATGGTGGGCGCGGGTGGGATCGAACCACCGACCCCTGCCGTGTGAAGACAGTGCTCTTCCGCTGAGCTACGCGCCCCTGGGCGAGACCGACCATATAGGGCGGCCCGCTTTACGGTGTCAACGAAAGGCTTTGGGGGTCGTCGATGGCGGCTGCGGTCCTTGCCGGCGCCGGACAGCGCCCCATCTGACTCGGTAGGTCGAGCGCGCAACCCGGCAGGGTGAGCCATGAGCGAGCAGAAGGCGCAATTCGCCGTGGGTCAGGTGATCCACCACAAGAAATTCGGCTATCGCGGCGTCATCGTCGACGTGGATGCCGAGTTCGCGGGCACCGAGGAGTGGTACGCGGCGATGGCGCGCTCGCGGCCACCCAAGGACAAGCCCTGGTACCACGTGCTGGTCCACGAGGCTGCGCATCGCACCTATGTCGCCGAACGGCACCTGGAGCCGGACCCCACCGGCCAGCAGATCATCCATCCCGAACTGGGCGCGTTCTTCGACTATTTCGAGCCCGGCCGCTACAGCCGGCGGGGCAAGGCGAACTGAACCGGCGCGCTCGTCACGCGGCCCTCAGCTCGCCGCGCGCCTGCTCGAGAATGCGCCAGGCCGAGTGCAGGAAGATCGCCGCCATCGCGACGGCCACCGCCAGATCGGGCCACGCCGTTCCCGTCCACCACACCGTCCCCGCCGCGCCGATCACGGCGACGTTCCCGATGGCGTCGTTGCGCGAACAGAGCCAGACCGAGCGGACATTGGCGTCGCCGTCGCGCCAGCGCATGAGCAAGAGCGCGCTCACGACGTTGGCGGCCAGCGCCGCGAAGCCGACCGCCCCGATGGTCGGCGCGTGCGGCGTCCCGGGGTCGAGGGCGGCGACCAGTGCGGTGCCGAGCACCCACAGACCGAGCAGGCCCAGCGTCGCGCCCTTGACCAGCGCCGCGGCGGACCGCAGCCGCGCGGCGCGGCCGATCACGGCGAGGCTCATGCCGTAGGTCAGCGTGTCGCCCAGGAAGTCGAGCGCGTCGGCGCGCAGCGCCATCGAGCCGGCGGCGAGGCCCGCCGTCATCTCGACCGCGAACATCGTGGCGTTGATCGCGATGACCGCCCACAGCACCCGCCGGTAGGCGGTGCTGGCGCCGTCGAAACGCACTTCACTGTTGCAGCATCCCGCACTCATGCGAGCCGGCCTCCGGTTGATCTCGATACCTCGGCATCCAATATGCACCCTTCAATCGTTGTAGGTTCAAGTCCGGGAGAGGGAAATCGATCATGGATCCCGCCGAGTTGACCATCGGCCGTCTGGCGCAGGCCACCGGCACCACGGCACAGACCATCCGGCATTACGAGCGGATCGGCCTCATGCCGCCGCCCGGGCGCACCGCGGGCAACCAGCGGCGCTACGGCGCGCGCCATCTGGAGCGCCTCGCCTTCGTGCGCCACGCGCGCGAATTGGGCTTCGGTCTCGACGCGATCCGCGAGCTGCTGACGCTTGCTGACGACCCGGATCGGCCCTGTGCCGAAGCCGATCGGATCGCCCAGGCGCAGCTTCGCACGGTGCGCTCGCGCATCGCGCGCCTCGAGGTGCTTCGGTCAGAGCTCGAGGCGATGCTCGAACAGTGCGCTGGCGGCCGTATCGAGAGCTGCCGTATCATCGAGGTGCTGTCCGACCACAGCCATGAACACTGTATCGCCGACCGGCATTGACCCGTGCGTGCTTCGGGGCCCGCCGCACCGAACCCGACAACCGGACGACAAGACGAGACGCGGATGAGCGACGGGATCGACATCGACGCGATGCGCAGCCGCCTGGAGGCGATGCGTGCCGAGCTCGACGCGCTGGAGGCGTCGAGCGCCGAGTCGCGGGGCCCGGTCGAGCTGGACCAGACCCGGCAGGGCCGGCTCTCGCGCATGGACGCGCTTCAAGGCCAAGCCATGGCCCAGGCCACGTCCGAACGGCGCGCCGCTCAGCGCCGCCGCATAGACGCCGCGCTCGAGCGCATCGAGAGCGGCGACTACGGCTACTGCACGGTGTGCGACGAGCCTGTCGCACCGGCGCGCCTGAACAACGATCCCGCCGTGCCGACCTGCGTCGCCTGCGCGGGCCGCTGATCCCGGGGCCGCGCTGTCTCGAATTTGTTGCAAAAAAATCACATTTTGTAGAGACTGGGGTTCGGACGATTGAATCGTTCGGGTTCCGGGCCACCTCGTATGGAGGGTGCGCCATGCAACGTGGTCGAGAGGATCACGATTCGCGGATCCTGGCTCTTGCTGATCGGAGCACAACAAAACGCAAGATCTAGTAGGTACGGCCATACGGGACGTCGATATCGTCCCATGGTGCGGCACGAACGAGTCTCGGAACAAGTGTGCGGCGAGGGCGCCGCTTCGACCGGACGGGCCGGGGGCCGGGACCGGCAGAATGGGCATCGGATGACAGTCGCGAGCGGTGCGGACGGGGTACGCATCGTGGAACAGCGGACCGATGCGGCTGTGAACGACCCTTGGGAGAAGGTTCATGAAGTGGTTGCGAACCGCTTTATTGACACTGTGCCTGACGGGCGCCGGACTCTCCGGCGGAGCCGCCACCGCGGCCGAGAAGCCGACCGACCCGCGCGAGTGCCTGATCCTTGCGCTCTATCACGAAGCCGGGCTCGAGAGTGAGGCCAGCTTGTGGAAGCACGCCTGGACGATCGCGTGGCGCGTCAAGCGCGACGACTTCCCGAACGACATCTGCTCGGTGGTGTTCGAGCCCAACGAGTTTTCCGCCTTCAACGACGGCATCCGGCCGATGAAGTCGGAGAGGGTCCGCAAGCGGGTCAGCCGGATCGCGGACCGCGTCCTGCTCAAGGCGTTTCCCGACGCCTATGGCGGTACCGAGTGCGTCGATCACGACATCTACACCGGCGCATGCGTGGTGACCAAGGCGGCCACCCTGCCCGCCGCGCCGCCGCCGATCATCTACTACGCCGTGGCCGACTGCTATTACCACGGCCGGCCGGGATACAAATACGTCAAGCTGGAGAACGGCGACTGCGTGCCCTACTGGTCCGTCGACATGGAGCCGGTGGCCGCCGAGCCGTGCGCGATGATCGACAGCCGGCCCTGCCAGGTGGTGTTCTGGAAGGAAGGCTGAGGCGGACCGGGCTTTCCGCCCTCGACGCCCAGGACCGCTCGAATTCATCGCGATCGCGCGCGCAGCTTAACCGTGCGTTCATACATGCCGCCTAGGCTGAGTACGGTACGGGCGTCCGACTCCATGCGGCCGTCCGGAGGAGCGCGGCGCGAGGTAGCGCCGCCGGATCGCCAGGACGGTGCCCGATGGCCCGCGACCAAATCAGCTACAAGTACGACGACGTCAATGTCGTGCTGCTGGATCAGAACATCGCGATCCGGCGGCTGATCCGCAGCGCGATGAGCGCGCTGGGCTTCGTCAACATCACCGAGGTCCGCTCCGTCGACGAGGCGATCTCGGCGCTGAACACGGTGCCGGTGGACCTCCTGTGCCTCGACCTCGACGTCGAGACCGACAAGGTGTGCAAGGCGATCCGCGAGGTGCGCAATAACCGCGCCGGTCCCAACCCGTTCGTGGTCATCATCGCGATGACCTGGCAGCCCAAGCAGGACGTGGTCATGCGGACGCTCAATTCCGGCACCGACGATCTGGTGACCAAGCCGGTCTCGGCGCAAAAGCTGCTCGACCGCGTCACCCGCATGGTCCGCGAGCGCAAGAACTTCGTCGTCGCGCCGGGCTATATCGGCCCCGACAGGCGGCTCGCACGCCGCCCCGGCAGGGACGACCTGCCCACGATCAGGGTTCCCAACACGTTGCGCCACAAGGCCGCCGAGGACCCGGACGCCGCGTTGACGAAAGAGTCGATCAAGGCGGCGATGGACGCGATCAAGACGCACCGCGTCTACCGCATGGCCATGCAGATCGGCGCGATGGCGCAGAAGCTCGAGCAGCGCACGGCGCACAACCGGTCTTCGCCGATCCCGCGGCAGCACCTCAGCGACCTGGCCTCACTGGTCAACCAAACCAACCGGATGATCGAGCGCGAGGGAATGCCGCACCTGCAGCGTGTCGCCACCTCGATGGGGCAAGTGATGGACTCGGTGATGGGCAACGTGTACCAGACGCCGCGCCATTTCGAGGTGCTGCGCCTGCACGCCCATGGCATCGTCGCGCTGATCCGCGAAGACGACCGCGCCACCGACATTATTATCACGGCACTCAACAAGGCGGTCGACTTCATCGAGCAGCAGCGCGCCGTGTCCTGAACCCGGCGCGACGCGCCCCTCAGAAGATCTCGAAATACTCGTTCTGCTCCCAGTCGGTCACGGTCGACAGGAACCGCGCCAGCTCGGCCTCCTTGAGGTAGCAGATGTAGTCGACGAACCGGTCGCCCAGCGCGCCGCGGAAGAAGGCATCCTCCTTCAGCGCCGCCACCGCCTCGATCAGGTTGCGCGGCAGCAGCTCGGCCTCGCTCTCGTAGGGCCGGCCGGCGAGCGGCGGCGGGACGAGCTCGCGCTCGATGCCGTCGATCCCTGCGAGCACCTGCGAGGCCATGTAGAGATAGGGGTTGGCCGCCGGGTCGCCGATGCGATTCTCAAGCCGCGTGCCCGGGTCGCCCGGCCCGCCCAGCACGCGCAGCATGGCGCCGCGGTTGTCGCGCCCCCAGGCCGCCCGGTCGGGCGCCAGCGAGTTGGGCTTGTACCGCTTGTAGCCGTTGACGGTGGGCGTGGTGAATACCGACGCGGCCCGCGCATGCGCAAGAATACCCGCAGCAAAGTGCCCGCCCAGATCGGAGATCGGCACGTCTTCGCCGTCTGCCGGCATGAAGCGGTTGGCGCCCGTGTTGGCGTCGGTCAGCGACTGGTGCAGGTGCCAGCCGCTGGGGAACAGGTTGGGCAACCCCGGCTGGCACATGAAGGTGATGTGGTAGCCGTGGCGCCGGGCGATCTGCTTGGCCGCGGTGCGGAACAGCACGGCGTTGTCGGCGGTCTCCAGCCCCTCCCCCGGGTGGAAGGTGAACTCGCCTTGGGTCGGCCCGAACTCCATCTCCACCGAGCGCAGCGGCAGTCCCAGCTCGACAATGTCGCGGCGCAGGATCGCCGTCACCG
Organism: uncultured Alphaproteobacteria bacterium; assembly: GCA_964569105.1. Classification (GTDB taxonomy): domain Bacteria; phylum Pseudomonadota; class Alphaproteobacteria; order CAZMTC01; family CAZMTC01; genus CAZMTC01. Next base: position 7,233 of record CAZMTC010000005.1, read on the forward strand.
CCTCCAGCTCGTCGAAGCGTTGGTCGGTCAGGTAGTTGAAGCCGCGCGTGACCAGCGACACTTCGGGCGCCACGGCGGGCTGGGTCGCGTGCTCGGGCCGCAGCTTAGGGTCCTCGAGCCTGAAGACGTGAAACTCCATCTCGAGCCCGGCCGTGTAGCCGTAGCCCATCGCCTCCAGCCTGCCCAGTGCGTCGCGCAGGATATGCCGCGCCGAGAACGGTACCTTCGTGCCGTTGTCGAAGAAGATGTCGCACAGGATCCAGCCCGTATCGGGCGCCCACGGCAGGACGTGGAAGCGCGCCGGGTCCGGCACCATCAGGAAGTCGCCGCCGCCCTCCATCTCGTCCATGCCCATGCCGCCGCCCTCGGCGAACCAGGGATAGACCGTGCGGTGCGAGGTATCCTTGGCCAGCAGCGTGGTGACCATGGCGACGCCGTTCTTGAGCGTCTGCTTGAACGCGTCCGCCATCACCGCCTTGCCGCGCAGGATGCCGTGCTGGTCGGGGAAGGACAGACGCACGAGCTGGAGCTTGCGCCGCTCGATCTCCTCTATGACGCGCTCGGCGGCGGCCGCTTGCGCGTCGCTCCACAGACCGTGGTGCTCGACGAAGTCGCCGCGGCCGAGGCTGCTGTCGGAGGTGGTCATCGTTCCCCCTTCCCTTCCCCAACGGGGAGGAGATGGAGGGGAGGGGCGAACAGGAAAGTCGCGCCGAAGGCGCGGGCATATCGGGTGGCCCCGCCACCATGTCCCTCTCCCCCTCGGGGGGAGGGGACGAGCCGTCCAACACCCATCACGCCGCCGCGGCCCAGCCCGAGCCGGCTCGGCGCTCGCCGTCGAAACGGCGCCAGGCCTCGCGCCAGTCGTCGCTCGGCCCGATCGTGTCGACCGCCACCGGCGCGTCCGCGGGCGCGTCGCCGCCGCGCAGCACCAGGGGCGGGTCCTCGCCCGCCTCGACCGTCTCCATCGCCGCGAACAGCCGCTTGCGGTAGGCGGTGATCGCCTTGTCGGAGGCGCCCAGATGCTCGCGCGTGCGGTCCTGGATCGGCCCCAGCGATTCCACCGCCCATTGGTCGTGGACGTTGATGTCGGTGCCCATGCCCGTATAGGTCAGCCGGGCCTGCTCGTCGGGGTCGAATCCGTAGTCGTTCGCCTTGTTCCGCACCGGGCGGTAGTCGGGCAGCGTGCAGCCCTCCAGGCGCTGGGCACGCATGGTGTCCTTGTCCACCGGCCGGTCGTAGGCGGTGAACATCGCGTACCAGTAGCAGTGGGTGTCGTCCACGGGGACGTGCCACTGGGTGATGGTCATCTGCTCGCTCATCGGGATGACGATCGCGTGCGGGAACATGGCGTTGGTCACCCGGATATGGGTGTTCCCGCCGTCGAGGTCGCGCAACGCGAAGATGCGCAGGCCGTACTCGGTGCTCTCGACCTCGAGCCGCGGACAGGGATGCTCGCGCAGCACCTTGGTCACCGGGATGTCCTTGGTCTGGCCGCGGAATTGCTGGCCGTACGCCTCCTCTTCCTCGTCCTCGAAGAAGCGGTGCAGGAACGAGGCATGCGCCGGATCTATGCCGACCTCGAAGGCCTGCAGCCAGTTGCACTCCATCAGCCCCTTCCAGGCGAAGCTGTACGCCTCGGGCGCGGCGAAGCAGTCGAACTCGGGCAGCGCCGGCGGCGCCTCGCCCTCGGCCAGCGGGCCCATATAGGCGAAGACGATGCCGTTGCGCTCGGCGCAGGGATAGGCCGGCTGGCGCACCTTGCGGTGATAGTTGCTCCCCGGTGGCTCCGCCGGCTGCTGCAGGCACGCGCCCTCGACGTCGAACAGCCAACCGTGGAACGGGCAGCGCAGCCCACCGTCTTCCAGCCGCCCGAAGGCCAAATCCGCACCGCGATGGCAGCAGTGCCGCTCGACCAGGCCGTAGCGGCCCTCCTCGTCCTTGAACAGCACCAGCTCCTCGCCCAGCAGCGTCACCGGCTTGACCGGCCGATTGGTCGCCAGTTCCTCGGTCAGCGCGGCGGGCTGCCAATAGCGGCGCATCAGCGCGCCCGCCGGCGTGCCCGGCCCGGTCTCGGTGATCCTGCGGTTCTGTTCGGCGGTCAGCATCGGCGTCCCCGTTGGCTTGGTCCATTGAGCATAGGGATTGCGGCGCGGACAATACTGATATTAGTTTGGTGTGCCAACTAATTTTCGGTGACGCCATGGACGAGGCACTGAAGCCGGCCGCTCCGGCGGTCGACACCGCGGCCGTGCACGACCCCGAGATCGACCTGGGGCCCCTGCCCGGCTATCTGGGCTACAACCTGCGCCAGGCGCAGGCCGCCCTGTTTCGCGACTTCGCCCGGCGCATGGCGCCGCTCGGCGTGCGCCCGGGCCAGTTCTCGCTGCTCACGCTGATCGAGCGCAACCCCGGCATCAGCCAGGGCGCGCTCGCCGCCAGACACGGCCTCGACAAGTCGACCCTGTCGCCGGCCCTGGCCGAGCTCGAGCGCCGCGGCCTCGTGAGCCGCGAGAAGACGGCCGCCGACAGGCGCGCCTACGCCCTGCGCCTCACCGCCGACGGCGCCGCCCTGCTCGGCCGCGTGCGCGCCGCGGTCGATGACCAGGAGCGCGCCATGGCCGCCGCCCTTGCTCGCGGCGACGAAACCCGCTTTATCGACATGCTGCGCCGGGTGACCGCGGTCCTGCTGGCGCGCGCCGAGAACGTCGAGCGGGAGGACAACGCATGACCGTGACCATCCGCCCTGTCGAGCAGGCCGACCGCGCCCGCTGGGAGGAGCTGTTCCGCGGCTATGCCGAGTTCTACAAGGTCGACATCACAGGCGCGGCCGTGGATGCGGTGTGGGGCTGGATCCATGACGCCGATGCCGAGTTCTTTGGCGACCTCGCCGTGGACGGCGACGGCACGGTGGTGGGTTTGGTCCATTACTGGCCCATGTACCGCCCGCTCGCCGGCGGCCGCACCTGCTACCTCTCCGACCTCTACGTCGATCCTGCGATCCGCGGCCAGGGTGCCGGCCGCACGCTGATCGACCATGTCCGCGCCTACGCCGCGCGCGAGGGTCTGTCCGACGTGCGCTGGCTGACCCAGGAGTTCAACTACGACGCCCGACGCCTCTATGACAGCTTCGCGCCAAAGTCGGACTTCATCCTTTACTCGGTAAAGCCCGCCTGATCTTCCGTAGCGTCGGTGCGACCGTCGCGAGGGACGCACCACCGACAACAACCGGCCCCCGAAGCCGCTTATTCCTCGAACCGCGGCGGCACGTCCTCGGGGATCCTGCCCGCCTTGATGCCCGCCGGCCGGTCGGGCGCTAGCAGCGCCCAGACCCGGACCTCGCGGCCCTCGACCAGCAAATCCTCGCCGCGGCGGATCTCGTGGCGCATGATCACCACCTTCTCGCGCCATTCCTCGGCCCAGGTCAGGACCTCGAGCGCGTCGCCCAGCTTGGCCGGCTTATGGTACTGAGCCGAGGTCTCGAGCAGCGGCAGTCCGGCGAAGTCCGAGTTGCGCTGCATCTCGTCCCACGGCAGGCCGAGCGAGCGGAACATGCGCTCGGTGCCGGTGTCGAACATCTCGTAATAGCGCGGATAGAACACCAGCGCCGCCGGGTCGCAGTCACGGAAGCTGACGTGGTGGGTCTGGCGGAAGATCTTCCTCGGCATGGATCGCTCCTTGGGACGGCTCCTGCGGCTGGCGTCGCCATGTCCTAACCGCAGGCGCGGCTCGCCGTCCAGCGCCGCCGCTTGATCCGCGACCGCGCGCTGGCGCAGACTCCGCTCCCTGGAGGAGGATCGCGATGACCGAGAAGAGCCCGCTGTGGCCGGCCGCGCTGCACCATCTGCGCTACGACAGCCCGGCGCTCGATGCGATGGTGCGCTTTTACCGCGACGGGCTCGGCCTGGCGGCGGAGCAGCTGCCCGACGGCACCTGGCTCCTGAGCGGCCGCCAGCGCCGGCTGGTGCTCGCGCCCGCCGAGACCGCGGACCAGCCCTGGGGCGCTTTCGCCTTCCCCAACGAGGGGCGGCTCGACGAGTTCCGCGCATGGGTGCAGCGCAAGGGCGTCAACGTCCAGCCCAACCCCTCGCCCCTGTTCGGCGAGGGCGCGTTCCGCATCGACGACCCCGACGGGCGCGGCTTGGTCTTCGGCGCCCCGGTGGCGCCCGACGGGGGCGAGACGGATGCCATGCCCGGCCGGCTGCAGCATTACGTCGTCGCGACCACGCAGCTCGCCAAGCTCACCGAGTACTACCGCGACACGCTCGGATTCGTGGTCTCCGACATCGTGCGCGAGGGCGATGAGCCGACCGCGGTGTTCTTCCGCTCGGACCCCGAGCATCACTCCTTCGCCACCTTCCGCGCGCCCGAGGGCCGGCCGGACCACCACTCCTACGAGGCCACGTCCTGGGACGACATCCGCGACTGGGCCGACCATTTCGCGGCAATGGAGGTGGACATCTTTTGGGGCCCCGGCCGTCACGGCCCGGGCAACAACCTGTTCATCATGGTCGAGGACCCCGACGGCAACAAGGTCGAGATCTCGGCCGAGATCGAGCGCATGCACCGCCACATGCCGCACCGCGAATGGGCGCACGAGGAGCGCACGCTCAACCTGTGGGGCAAGGCCTGGATGCGGAGCTAAGCCACGCTCTCTCTCCGCGACAGCGCATGCACCGCCCAGATCGCCGCCAGGAAGGTCAGTGCCGCCCCCGCCTGGTGCAGCGCGGCGAGCCACACCGGCACGAAGGCGATCAGCGTGCCGACGCCCAGCATCGCCTGGATCGTAACCGCCATGAACAGCACCGCCGGCGCGACGCGCACCCGTGTCGGCAGGCCGCCGAATCGGGTCGCTAGCCAGACCCCGATCACCGCCAACACGGTCAAAACGGCGAGGCAGCGGTGGACGAACTGGGCGGTCAGCGTGTCCTCGAACGCCGCGGTGGCACCGCCGCGGAAGGCGTCGGCCGGCATCCAGGCGCCGCAGGTGGTCGGGAAGTCGTTGCACACGAGGCCGGCGTCGAGCCCGGCGACGAAGGCGCCGGCGACCACGGTGATCGACACCATGGCGAGCGCGCCCTGCGCGGCCACGCGCCGTCGCGGCCACGGCGAGGTGCCCTCCCGCGGCGCCAGCAGGCCGAGCGCGATCCAAAACATCAATCCCAGGATCAGGAAGGCGAGGCCCAGATGCGCGGCGAGCCGGTACTGGGAGACCGCCGGACGGTCGACCAGCCCCGACTGCACCATCAGCCAGCCCAGCACGCCCTGCGCCGCGCCCAGCGCGAAGACGACGGCCAGCCGCCCGCCCAGCCCGGCGGGGATCGCGCGGCGCCACCAGAACACGACGAGCGGGACGGCGAAGGCGAGGCCGATTACCCGACCCCACAGCCGGTGCAGGTATTCGAGCCAGAAGATGTCCTTGAAGCCCGCGAGCGTCATGCCGAGGTTCTTCTTCTGGTACTCCGGGAATGCCTTGTAGCGCTCGAACAGGGACTGCCACTCCGCCTCGGACATGGGCGGCAGCCAGCCGAGCAACGGACGCCAGTCCACGATCGACAGGCCGGACTCGGTCAGCCGCGTCACCCCGCCCAGAACGATCATGGCGAACACCATCGCGCACAGCGCGAAGAGCCACAGGGCGATGGCACGGGGTTTCGGGTCGGCAGCGGCGGGACGGTGCATGGCGGCGTGTCGGCGGGTGGATGTCCAGTGAGCTATGGGCCCGAAGGGTGCCGCGGGCGATGGGGCATATGGCCGCGCCCGGCCGCCTCGCGCTGTAGGCGAGAGAGGGCTTAACCTAGCGCGCCCGGCGCGGTACAGTCCCCGGGTCGTTGCAAATACAAATATCCGGGTCGGGCCGCGCCCGCCCCGCCACATCAGGGAGGACGCAATGGCCGACCACCAGGTCAGCATCTCGACCAAGGACGGCGAGAGCACGATGAGCTTTCCCGCGACCTTCAACGTGGCGGTGCCGTTCATCGACCGCCATCTGGACGAGGGCCGCGCCGACAAGGTCGCGATCCGCACCGTGGACGGCGAGACCGTGACCTACGGCCAGCTCGCCGAACGGGTGTACCGTGCCGGCAATGCGCTGCTCGGCTTGGGCATCGAGCCCGGCGAGCGCGTGCTGATGATCGTCAAGGACTGTCCGGCCTTCTTCTACGTTTTCTGGGGCGCGATCAAGGCGGGCGTGGTGCCGGTGCCCCTCAACACGCTGCTGGTCCGAGGCGACTATCAGTACATGATCGAGGATTCGGAGTGCGCGGCGCTGATCTACTCGCCCGAGTTTGCCGGCGAGGCCGAGCCGGCGGTCGAGGCCGCGAACCATAGGCCGCGCCACGTCCTGCGTGCCGAGGGCGAGGGACGCACTTTCGTCGAGCTCATGGACGGTGCGCCGGCGACGCTGGACCCCGCCGAGGCCGGTCCCACCGACGACTGCTTCTGGCTCTACTCCTCGGGCTCGACCGGCCGGCCCAAGGGCGCGGTGCACGCGCAGCGCGACATGGTGGTCACGTCGCAGAACTACGGGGTCGACGCCATCGGCCTGAGCGAGGACGACGTTTCGTTCTCCGCCGCCAAGCTGTTCTTCGCCTACGGGCTGGGCAACGCCATGACCTTCCCGCTGTGGACCGGCGGCACTGCGATCCTCGATGCTCGCCGGCCGACGCCGGACATGACCTTCGAGGTGATCGAGACGTTCAAGCCGACCTACTATTACGGCGTCCCCACGCTCTACGCCGCGCAGCTCCAGGCGATCGACAACGCCAAACCGGACCTGAGCTCGCTCGCATTCTGCTGCTCCGCAGGCGAGGCGCTGCCGCCCGAGATCCTGCGCCGCTGGCAGGAGAAGGTGGGCGTGCCGATCTGCGAGGGCATCGGGACGACCGAGATGCTGCACATCTTCATCGCCTCGACTCCGAACGCCATCAAGCCCGGCTACACCGGCAAGCTGGTCCCCGGTTACCGCGCGCGCATCCTGGGCGAGGACGGGGAGGACGCGAAGCCGGGCGAGGCCGGTGCGCTGATCGTTCACGGCCTGTCGGCCGCGAAATACTACTGGAACAAGCCCGAGAAGACCGCCGAGACCATGCTGGGCGACGACTGGCTGCGCACCGGCGACACCTATGTCATGGACGAGGACGGTTTCTTCCAGTGTCACGGCCGCTCGGACGACATGCTCAAGGTCGGCGGCATCTGGGTCTCGCCGGTCGAGATCGAGTCGCGCCTGGTCGAGCATCCCAGGGTGCTCGAGGCCGCCGTGGTCGGCCGCGCGGACGACGACGAGCTCGTCAAGCCCGAGGCATGGATCATCCTCAAGGATGGCGCGAACGGCGACGAGGCGCTGGAGCGCGAGCTGCTCGAGCACTGCAAGGAAGGGCTGGCGCGCTACAAGTATCCGCGCTGGTTCCACTTCGTCGACGAGCTGCCCAAGACCGCCACCGGCAAGATCCAGCGCTTCAAGCTGCGCGCCTGATACGGCGCTCAGGCGACGGCAGCGGCGCAGGGCGCCTCGACAAGGTCGCGTGGCAGGAGCACGCGAACCCGGGTGCCCTGGCTTCGGCCCGAGGCGATCAGCAGCTTGCCGCCGTGCAGTTCGACCAGAGCCTTGGCCAGTGGGAGTCCCAGACCGGTGCCTTCGCTGCCTGCCTGCCGGTCGAGCTGCACGAACGGCGTCATGGCGCGCTGGATGTCCTCCGCCGCGATGCCGGGGCCTTGGTCGGTGACGTCGATCGCGATGCAACCGTCGGGCTGGGCGCCGGCGTTCAGCGTCACCGCGCTCCCGGCCGGCGAGAACTTGATGGCGTTGCCCAACAGGTTCAGCAGGACCTGCCGCAGTTTCAGCTCGTCCGCGCGCAGGATCGGAAGCCCCGGCTCGATCGCCGTGCGTATCGTCACCTCCCCCCGTTCGGCCCGCAGGCGCAGGATCGCGACCGCGCTTTCGGCCAGGTCCGCCATGTCGACGCGCCCGAAATCGAGCTCCATTCGGCCGGCTTCGACCCTCGAGAGGTCCAGGATGTCGTTGACGATACTGAGCAGATGCTCGCCGGAATGCCTGATGTCCTGCGCGTATTCGCGGTAGCGCGGCGACCCCAGGGCGCCGAATACCTCCCGGTCGAGCATCTCGGAAAAGCCGATGATGGCGTTGAGCGGAGTGCGCAGCTCGTGGCTCATGTTTGCCAGGAATTGCGATTTGGCGCGGTTGGCCTCTTCCGCCTTGGCGGCCAACTCGGAATTGGCCTGCTTGATCCGCATCCCGTCGACGAACGCCGCGAAACCGTTGCGGGCCGCAACCGCGAGCGCGGCCAGGAAGACCATCATCAGCGACGCCATCCAATGGTGCGCGGCACTTCCGGCGAGCACGACCTGCACCAGCAGCGGAGCGGCCATGACCGACAGGAAGGCGAGTTGAGCCAAGGGCACGGAATGCAGGATGGGGATCGAGCCGGCCGCCATGCCGCCGATAACGAAGGCGATCATGGTCTGGTGCGCTGCCGAATCGATCGGGTATTGGGTCCACGCGAAGCCACCCCACACCGCTCCCGCAGCGATGGACCACCACACTGCGCGGCGGAGGGCCTGGCGTGACACCCTGCGCGGCCGGGCCTTGTTTCGATTGCGCGCCCAGACGCCGAGCTGTGCGCCCACGAGCAGCGTCATCGCGCCCAGCCAGACAGCGAGCTGACTGGAAGGCGAGATATCCCAGAAGAAGGCGGCAACGATCAGTGCGTTGACCAGATTGACCGCCGCGGCAAGCGCTTGGTGACGGGAGAGCTGCACGACCCGCTCGACGTCGATTTCGCGAGCAAGGTCGTCGTCGAGCGGAGGCGTCAGCCAGAGCGAGTAGGGATCGCGACGGTCCATCCGACGATCTTCGTTGGCTTGATTGCGCTCGTTGGCGGCTTGCCGGCAGGAAAGAGGCCGGCAATCGATGGTCGAGCGATGATATGGAGCCGCGGTTAAGACAACGCTAACGGACCGGCCGCGCGCTGGGCTGTCGAGCGTGCTGGACACCGCACGCGCACGAGATTAGTATGTGCCGCAAATAATTTGTGACACGAACTATTCTGCCGCGACGGAGACGATGCGATGCGCAAGGCGATCCTGAGCTTCACGCTCAACGGCCGCGAGCATGAGGGCGCGGTCGCGCCCAACGTGCTGCTGCTCGACTATCTGCGGGAGGTGCTCGGCCTCACCGGCACCAAGACCGGCTGCGACGGCGGCGAGTGCGGCGCCTGCACGGTGCTGGTCGACGACGAGCCCGTGCTGTCCTGCCTGACCCTCGCCCACCGGGTCCAGGGCAAGCGCGTCGAGACCGTCGAGAGCCTCGCCGAGGACGGCCGCATGTCCCCGGTCCAGCGCGGCTTCCACGAGAAGCTGGGCGCCCAGTGCGGCTATTGCACGCCCGGGCTGGTCATGGCCTCGGAGGGCCTGCTGCGCAAGAACCCCGCGCCCACCGACGACGACATCAAGGAAGCGCTGGGTTCCAACATCTGCCGCTGCACCGGCTACGTGAAGATCGTCGAGGCCGTGCACCAGGCTGCGGAGCTCAAGTCCAAGGGCAAGGAGGCCGCCTGATGAACGAGATGCCGAGGCCCGAGCGCGTCAAGTCGATCGGCGAGTCGATCCCGCTGGTCGACGGCCCGGACAAGGTCACCGGCCGCGCCAAGTTCTCCGCCGACTTCATCGAGCCCGACGCGCTCGCCGGGCGCATCTTCCGCTCGGCCTGGTCGCACGCCGAGATCCTCGAGGTCGACACCTCCGCCGCCGAGCGGCTGCCGGGCGTCAAGGCCGTGGTCACCGGCGCGGATTGCGAGGTGCCCTACGGCGTGCTGCCCATCGCCCAGAACGAATACCCGCTGGCGCGCGAGCGCACCCGCTACAAGGGCGAGCCCATCGCCGCAGTGGCCGCCGTCGACGACAAGACCGCCGCCGCGGCGGTCAAGCTGATCAGGGTCAAGGTCAAGGAGCTGCCCGCACACTTCACCGCGCGTGACGGCCTCCAGCCCGAGGCGGTCCAGCTCCACGCCGAGCGCGAGAACAACATCGAGCGCGAGGTCGACTTCGCGCTGGGCGACCTCGACGCCGGGTTCGATAAGGCGGACCTCGTGCACGAGCACACCTACAAGGCCGCCGAGGTGTGCCAGGCGCAGATGGAGATGCACGCCGCCATCGCCGATTTCGACGCCGAGCGCGACGAGCTGACCGTGCGCTGCTCGACCCAGGTGCCCTACTACGTGCATCTGACGCTGGCGCGCTGCCTGGACATGCCCAAGTCCAAGATCCGCGTGATCAAGCCGCATATCGGCGGCGGCTTCGGCTCGCGCACCGAGCCGCTCAATGTCGAGATCATCGCCTCGCTGCTGGCGCGCAAGGCGCGCGGCAAGGTGCGCATCGTCACGACCCGCGAGGAAACCTTCATCACCCACCGCGGCCGTCCCGAGCAGGAGGTCAAGCTCAGGATCGGCATGACCAGGGACGGCAAGCTCACCGCCGTCGACTGCGAGACCTTCCAGCGCGGCGGCGCGTATTCCGGCTACGGCATCGTCACGATCCTCTATTCGGGATCGCTGCTCTACGCCATCTACGACATCCCCGCGGTGCGCTATCACGGCCTGCGCGTGCTGACCAACACGCCGCCCTGCGGCGCGATGCGCGGGCACGGCACGGTCAACGTCCGCTTCGCCTTCGAGGAGGCGCTCGACCGCATGGCCGCCGAGCTCGGCCTCGACCCGATCGAGGTGCGCCGCAAGAACATGCTCGCGCCCGAACCGCAGTTCACCGCGAACGACCTGATGGTCAACTCCTACGGCCTGCCCGAATGCATCGACTGGGTCGAGCGGGCGAGCGGCTGGAAGGACAAGCGCGGCAAGCTGCCCAGGGGCAAGGGTATCGGCTTCGCCGCATCGCACTATGTCTCGGGCGCGGCCAAGCCCAAGCACTGGACCGGCGAGCCGCACGCGACGATCAACCTCAAGCTCGATTTCGACGGCTCGCTGGTCCTGCTGACCGGCGCGGCCGAGATCGGACAGGGCTCGACCACTGTCCTCGCCCAGTGCGTGGCCGAGGTGCTGGGCCTGCCGATGGAGCGTATCCGCTGGGTCACCTCCGACAGCCGGGTGACGCCGAAGGACAACGGCTCCTACTCCTCGCGCGTCACCTTCATGTGCGGCAACGCCGCGATCCAGGCGGCGCAGAACCTCAAGGGCGTGCTGGTCGAGGCCGCCGCGCGCAAGCTCGACGCCCGCCCCGAGGACATCGAGGTGCTGGGCGAGGTCTACCGCGCCGCGTCCCAGGACAAGGGCATGACCTTCGACGAAGTGGTCATGGCCGCGCTCGAGGACACCGGCACGCTCACGGTCAAGGGCACCTTCACCACGCCGGTCGAGGCGCAGGGCGGGCGCAAGTACCGCGGCGCGGCCATCGGCTCGACCCCCGCCTTCTCCTACGCCGCCCAGGCGGTCGAGGTGACGGTCGACGAGGACACCGGCGTGGTCACGGTCGACCAGGTCTGGGTCGCCCACGACTGCGGCAAGGCGCTCAACCGGCTGTCGGTCGAGGGCCAGGTCCAGGGCTCGGTCTGGATGGGCATGGGCCAGGCGATGAGCGAGGAGACCGGCTACCACGACGGCCTCCCCTCGGCCGCCAACATGCTCGACTACCGCATCCCGACCATCGCCGACAGCCCGCCGATCGAGTGCCACATCGTCGAGTCGAACGACCCGCTGGGCCCGTTCGGCGCCAAGGAGGCGGGCGAGGGCTCGCTGTCCTCCTTCCCGCCGGCGCTGACCTCGGCCATCGCCGACGCGCTCGACCTGCGCTTCGACGAGCTGCCGGTGACCCCCGACCGGGTGTTCGCCGCGCTCGAGAAGAAGCAGCGCGAGGCGGCGCGGCGGAAGAAGAAGGAAGCCGCTTAGGCGCGCTCCGCGCGCCGCCCTCGTGCTTCGACAGGCTCGGCATGAGGGCATTGCTCAAACGGACAACGCCGTCCTCACCCTGAGCCCTCACCCTGAGCTTGTCGAAGGGCGGAGGATGAGGACGCCGCAAGGCAGCAAGAGGCACGAGAAATGGACGTCCTGCCCGAGTTCGAGATGATCCGCGCCACCTCCGTCGACGACGTGGTGGCCGCGCGCAAGGCGCATCCCGGCGCGCGGCTGCTCGGCGGCGGCACCGACCTAGTGGTCAACATCCGCCGCGGCATCGGCGACGACCCGCCGGCGCTGATCGACATGAACGACGTCGCCGAACTCAAAAGCATCGAGGCCGGTCCCGAGGGCCTGGCCCTGGGCGCCTCGGTCACCATCGCCGAGGTTGCGCGGCATCCCGGCGTCCAGGCGCATTTCCCTGCCGTGGCCCAGGCCGCCGGCCAGATCGCCGGCCCCACCCACCGGGTCATGGGCACGGTCGGCGGCAACGTCGCGCTCGACACGCGCTGCATCTTCTACAACCAGTCGGACTGGTGGCGGACGACCAACGACTACTGCCTCAAATACCAGGGCGACATGTGCCACGTGGCGCCCAACTCGAAGGGCGTGTGCTTCGCCACCTTCTCGGGTGACCTCGCCCCGGCACTGCTGCTCTACGGCGGCGAGGTCGAGCTCGCCGGCCCCGACGGCACACGGCGCATGGCCATGACCGACTTCTACATCGGCGACTCGCGGCACGACGGCTCGGGCCGCGGCGACGGCAAGGACTACATGGCCCTGGGCGCCGACGAGTTCGTCACCCGCGTCCACGCCACGGCCGAGCCCGGCCTGGTCACGGCCTACGACAAGGTCCGCATCCGCCGCTCGATCGAGTACCCGGTCGCCGGCTGCGCGGTGGGCGTCAGGCGCGAGGGCAACACGCTCGCCGACCTGCGCGTCGCCTTCACCGGCACCAACCCGCGTCCGGTCCTGATCGAGGGCACGGCCGAGCTCTGCGGCGGCGCGCTGAACGACGACGTCATCCAGGGCCTCGACGATCTGGTGCGCGACCAAGTGATGGCCATGAAGACCACCTTCACCCCGGGCCACTACCGCCGCCGCGTCGCCGGCGCGCTGGCCCGCCGCATGGTCCAGCGCCTGTGGGACGAGGCAGGGTGAAAGCTTCGGAGACAGCTGTGCTAGGCTGGAGTCCATGCCCCGCTTGGCCCTGCTCCTCGCCGCGCTGATCGTCTTCGCCGCCGCGCCCGTCCGGGCGGAGGCGGTGGACATGCTCCTGGTCCTCGCCATCGACGGCTCGGGCAGCACCAAGGACACCGATTTCACGCGCCAGACCGCCGGCCACGAGGCCGCGTTCCGCGACCCCACCGTGATCTCGGCACTGACCTCCGGGCCCACGGGCAAGGTGGCGGTGGCCGCCTTCGTGTGGTCGTTCGAGGACCAGTCGGTGCGCTGCGTCGACTGGACCGTGATCGCGGGCCGGGCGCAGGCCGACGCCTTTGCCGAAAAGATCGCGCGCTGCCCGTTCATCGGCGGCGGCACCTCGGTGCGCTACGCCATCGAGATCGGCCGCGACATGCTCGACGCCGCGCCTTACGAAGCGCCTCGCCGCGTCATCGACATCTCCGCCAACGAGAAGTCCCACACCATCATCCAGCCCTGGAAGCTTTATGCCGAACGCGAGGGCATCGTGATCAACGCGCTCGTGTTCGAGGGCGAGAAGGACGGCCTCGCGGAGTACTACCGCGACTTCGTCATCGTCGGCCCCGGCTCCTTCGTCGTCACCGCCGACGGCGAGAGCTATCTCGACTGGCTGATCTGGAAGCTGCGCACCGAGAGCGCGGCGCTGGGCGGTGGCGGGTAGCAACCGCGGAGGCCGGTTTGCCGCGGCATTCCCCACCATCTCCTCATCCTGAGTAGCCCGCCGTAGCGAAGCGAAGGCGGGCGTATCGAAGGACGCACCGCCACCGTCCCCGGCGCTCCCCCTACCCCATCGCCGCGAAACGCTCGAGGTGCCAGTCGGCGTTGCCGAACAGCACGTCGATCATCGCCAGGCGCTTGTAGTAGTGGCCGATGGGCAGCTCGTCGGTCATGCCCATGCCGCCGTGGAGCTGGACCGCGCCCTTGGCGCAGGCGACGCCGGCCTGGCCGGCCTGGATCTTGGCCGTGGCCGCCGCCTTGGCGCGCACCGCGGGCTCCGCGTCCTGCGCGCTGAGCGCGGCGCGGTAGGCGGTGGCCTGGGTGAACTGCTGGCTCTCGAACATGTCGACCAGCCGGTGCTGCGGCACCTGGAACTTGCCGATCGGCACGCCGAACTGCTTGCGCTCCTTGAGGAAGGCCTGGGTCGCGCCCACCAAATACTCCATGCACCCCGCGGCCTCGGCCGACACGGCGATCATGGTCCGGTCGACCACCGCCTCGACCGCCGGCAGCCCGCCGTCGACCTCGCCCAGCACGTCGCCAGCGTCGACCTTGACGCCCGAGAGCGACACCTCCGCCGCGCGCAGCCCGTCATTGGTGCGGTAGGGGCGCAGCTCGACGCCGTCGGCGCCGGGGTCGACCAGGAACAGCGTGATGCCCTTGCGGTCGCGCGCACCGCCCGCGCTGCGCGCGGAGACGACGATGCGGTCCGCCGTCTGCGCATGGAACGCCACCGCCTTGTGGCCGGTCAGGCTGTACGCGCCGCCGTCCTTCTCCGCCGAGGTCGCGATATGCGCCAGGTCGAAGCGGCCCTGCGGCTCGGCGGTGGCGAAGGCCAGATGCATCGCGCCCTCGGCCACCTTGGGCAGGATCTCGCCCTTCTGCGCGTCGGAGCCGGCCTCCTGCACCAGCCCCGCGCCCAGCAGCACCGTCGCGAGATAGGGCTCGACCACCAGCCCGCGGCCGAACGCCTCCATCAGCACGGTGAGGTCGGCCAGCGTCCAGCCCAGCCCGCCATGCTCCTCGGGGATGGTGATGCCCAGCCAGCCCAGCTCGGCGAACTGGGCCCAGTTGTCGCGGCTCCAGCCCTCGTCGCCGTCGACCAGCTTGCGGCGGGCGTCGAACTCGTACTGCTTCTCGATGAACCGGTCGGCGCTCTCCTTGAGCAGCCGCTGTTCCTCGGTCGGATTGAAGTCCATGCGCGGTGGTCCCCCTGTGACTGAGGCGAGGCCCGCTCGCCCCGCGGACCCCGTCGAGGGGCCGGTCCGGGCCGGCGCGGGCGATGCTGTGGCCGTGGCCGGGGCGGCTAGAAGCCCATCACCATCTTGGCGATGATGCCCTTCTGGATCTCGTTGGTGCCGCCGTAGATCGACGTCTTGCGGTAGTTGAAGTATTGCGGCGCCAGCGGCGCGGCATGGTCGGGGCCGATCGGCTCCTCGTTCCAGCCGGGGTCCAGCGCCTCGGGCAGGTAGGGGTTGGAGTACCAGCCCACGGCCTCGAACATCAGCTCGGTCAGCCGCTGCTGCAGCTCCGAGCCGCGGATCTTGAGCAGCGACGCCTCGGGCCCGACGGCCTTGCCCGCAGCCTCCGCCGACAGCACCTTGAGCACCACCGACTCGAGCGCCAGCAGGTCGATCTCCGCCTGTGCCACCTTGCGCCGGTACGACCGGTCGTCGATCAGCGAGCCGGCGCCGTCGGCGGGCTCGGCCGCGGCGATCGCCTTGATCCTCTCGAGCCATTTCTTGGACCGCCCCACCGCCGCGATCGAGGTGCGCTCGTGGCCGAGCAGGAACTTGGCGTAGGTCCAGCCCTTGTTCTCCTCGCCCACCAGATCCTCGACCGGCACCTTGACGTCGGTCAGGAACACGTCGTTGACCTCGGTGCCGCCATCGAAGGTCTTGATCGGCTTCACCTCGACGCCGGGCTGGTCCATGTCGATCAGCAGGAAGGAGATGCCCTCCTGCGGCTTGCCCTCGTCGGAGGTCCGCACCAGGCAGAATATCAGGTTCGCGTACTGCGCGTAGGTGGTCCAGGTCTTCTGGCCGTTGACGACGTAGTGGTCGCCGTCGCGCACCGCCTTGGTGCGCAGCGAGGCCAGGTCGCTGCCCGCGCCGGGCTCGGAGTAGCCCTGGCACCACCAGTCGTCGCCCGAGAGGATGCGCGGCAGGTACTTCTTCTTCTGCTCGTCGGAGCCGAACTCCATGATCACCGGCCCGACCATCACCAGGCCGAAGGGCATCAGCGGCGGCGTGTCGGCCGCGGCCAGCTCCTCGTCGAAGATGTGGCGCTGCATCGGCGTCCAGCCGGTGCCGCCATGCTCCTCGGGCCAGCTCGGCGCCACCCAGCCCTGCTTGTAGAGGATCTTGTGCCACTTCAGGAAGTCGTCCTTGGACAGGCGCTTGCCGGTGGCGACCCGCTCCTGGATCTCGGCCGGCAGGTTGTCGCGGATGAAGGCGCGCACCTCGTCGCGGAACGTCTCCTCCTCGGGGCTCAGATGCAGGTCCATGGCGGTCCTCCTCGGGCTCGACGCGGGGTGCCCGCGCCGCTGCTGTTGCGCCGACTATAAGCCCCACGAAGCCGCATTCAAACCGCCGGGCCACGTTTGCACGCGCGCGCCGCATCGCTATGATCCGCGCGCAATCCGAGGAGCGGGGGACCATAGTATGAAGTACGCCGATCTGTTCGACCTCACCGGCAAGGTGGCGCTGGTCACGGGCTCGACCAAGGGCATCGGCCGCGCCGTGGTCGAGGCTCTGGCGGCGCACGGCGCCAAGGTCGTGGTGTCCTCGCGCAAGGAGGACAAGTGCAAGGAGGTCGCCGACGCGATCAACGAGGCGGGCGGCGAGGCCCTGTCCGTGCCGTGCAACATGTCGCGCGTCGAGGACATCCGTGTGCTGGTCGACCGGACGATGGAGCATTACGGCCGCATCGACGTCCTCGTGTGCAACGCCGCGGTGAACCCCTATTACGGCCCGATGCTCGAGGTCACCGACGAGGCCTACGACAAGATCATGGGCACCAACGTCAAGAACAACCTGTGGCTGTGCAACCTGGTCGCCCCGCAGATGGCCGAGCGCAAGGACGGCTCGATCATCCTGCTCTCGTCGGTGGGCGGCATGAAGGGCCACGACAAGATCGGCATCTACAACATTTCGAAGGCCGCCGACCTCCAGCTCGCGCGCAACCTCGCGGTCGAGTGGGGCAAGGACAACATCCGCGCCAACGCTATCTGCCCCGCCGTGGTCAAGACCGACATGGCCCGCGCGCTGTGGGACACGCCCGAGGCCGAGAAGACGGCCAAGACCATGTACCCGCTGCGCCGCTTCGGCGAGGTCGAGGACATCGCCGGCGCCGCGGTCTACCTGGCGTCCAAGGCTGCCGCCTGGACCACCGGCCAGGGCATCGTCGTCGACGGCGGCGCGACGATCTCGAGCGCGTCGCTGTAGGGGGCGGTCGCGGGTTCGCCCTCGCGCTTCGATGCGCGGCCTCCGGGCGCCACTCGGCATGAGGGCGATGGGGAATTCGAGATACCCGTGAACCAATCGACCTCATCCTGATTAGCCCGCCGTAGGCGGGCGTATCGAAGGACGAGGTCGAGCCGCGCGTGGTGCCTGCTACTGGGACTACGCCGCCTCCATCAGCGCCGCACCCTTCTCGGCCAGCGCCTGGACGCGCTCGCCGAACACCTCGAAGCGCGCGTCCTTGGTCTGGCCGCGCAGCCAGCGGATGTAGATCTGCTGGACGATGACCAGGAGCTTGAACACGCCGAAGACGTGGTACCAGAGCACCCGGTCGACGTCGAAGCCGCTCTGGGCGGCATAGCGCGCGATCACGCCGTCGCGGTCCATGAAGCCCGGGTTGTTCGTGGGCATGCCGGCCGCGGCGGTGAGACGCGGGTCGTCGCCCGGCTGGACCCAGAAGTTGAGCAGGTAGCCCAAATCCATCAGCGGGTCGCCGCGCGTGCACATGTCCCAGTCGAGGATGGCGACGCAGCGTGCCGGGTCGTCGTGCGCGACCAGCATGTTGTCGAGCTTGTAGTCGTTGTGCAGCAGCGACACCCGCTCGGCTTCGGGGATGTCGTTGCCGAGCCACTGGACCATCGCGTCGACCTGAGCGATGTCCTTGTCCCTGGCCTTCTCCCAGCGCCCGGCCCAGCCCTCGAGCTGGCGCGCGACGAAACCCTCGGGGTGGCCCAAATCGCCCAGCCCGGCTTCCACGGTGTCGACGCGGTGCAGCTTCGCCAGGCTGTCGACGATCATCTCGCCGATGCGCCGGTTGAGCTCGGGATTGCCCTCGCACTCGGCCGGCAGCCTGTCGCGAATGACGAAGCCGTGGCGCCGCTCCATGACGTGGAACGGCGCGCCGATCACCTCCTCGTCCTCGCAGAACACGTAGCTGTCGGGTGCGAGGTCGAACGCCTTGGCCAGCCGCGACAGCACGCGGTGCTCGCGCCCCATGTCGTGCGCCGAGGGCGCGACCGGCCCCAGCGGCGGCCGGCGCAGCACGTATTCGGCGTCGTCGAACTTGACCAAGTAGGTCAGGTTGGCATGGCCGCCGCCGAACTGCGCCACCTCCATCGGCCCGTGAGCCGAGGGCAGATGCTCGCGCAGGTAGGGCTCGAGCCGGGTGGTGTCGAGCCGCTCGTCCGAGCGGATGTCGATGACTTCGGGATCGGCGGTGAGGTCGGTCATGGCCGTCTTCGGTGCGGATCGGGCGGCCGCCCGCCCCGCACACCGAAGAACGGGGCGGGCGGGCGGCCTCGTATCACGCCGCCGGGTTGACTTCGAACAGGCCGGCGGCGCCCATGCCGCCGCCCACGCACATGGTGCACACCACGTACTTCACGCCGCGGCGCCGGCCCTCGATCAGCGCGTGGCCGACCATGCGCGCGCCCGACATGCCGTAGGGATGGCCGATCGAGATCGCGCCGCCGTTGACGTTGAGCAGCTCGCCGGGAATGCCCAGCGTGTCGCGGCAGTACAGCACCTGCACCGCGAAGGCCTCGTTGAGCTCCCACAGCCCGATGTCGTCCATCTCGAGCCCGGTCTTCTCGAGCAGCCTGGGAACCGCGTAGACCGGGCCGATGCCCATCTCGTCGGGCTTGGTGCCGGCCACCGCCATGCCGCGGTAGAAGCCCAGCGGCTCGAGCCCGCGCTTCTCGGCCTCCTTGGCCTCCATCACCACCGCGGCGGAGGCGCCGTCGGAGAGCTGCGAGGCGTTGCCCGCGGTGATGTACTTGCCCTCCTTGATCACGATGCCGTCCTTGAACACGGGCTTGAGGCCCTGAAGCGATTCCAAGTCGGTGCCCGGGCGGTTGCCTTCGTCGCGCTCGAGCGTGACCTCCTTCTTGGAGATCTCCGAGGTCTCCTTGTTCTGCACCAGCATGACCGAGGGCAGCGGCACGATCTCGTCGTCGAACTTGCCCGCCTGCTGGCCCGCCGCAGTGCGCGCCTGCGAGCGCACCGCGTACTCGTCCTGCGCCTCGCGGCTGATGCCGTAGCGCTCGGCCACGGTCTCAGCGGTCTCGAGCATGGTCATGTAGATGGCGGGCATGTGCTCGACGATCCACGGGTCCTTGGCGCGGTAGAGGTTCATCTTGTCGTTCTGGACCAGCGAGATGGATTCGAGGCCGCCGCCCACGGCCACCTGCATGCCGTCGTCGATGATCTGCTTGGCCGCGGTGCCGATCGCCATCATGCCCGACGAGCACTGGCGGTCCATGGTCATGCCCGGCACGGTGTCGGGCAGGCCCGCGCGCACGGCGCACTGGCGCGCGACGTTGCCGTGCGTGGAGCCCTGCTGCAGCGCCGCGCCCAGGATCACGTCCTCGATCTCGGCGGGATCGAGCCTTGCCCGCTCGACCGCGTGCCTGATCGCGTGGCCGCCCAGCTCCTGGGCCTGGGTGTCGTTGAAGGCGCCGCGATAGGCCTTGCCGATCGGCGTCCGCGCGGTCGATACGATGGCTGCTTCGCGCATGGGATGTCTCCTCGTGTGTTCCGGCTTCAGCTAAGGCCGCTCGCCCGCTTCGCCAAGCTCTACTTCGCCAGGTCGGCGAAACTCTTGCCGTCCTTGGCGAGCTGCTCGAGCAGCGGCGCGGGCCTGCACCACTCGCCGACCTCGTCGTGGAAGCGCTTCATGGTGTCGAAGATCTTCTTCACGCCCACCTGATCGGCCCAGAACATCGGCCCGCCCCGGTAGCGCGGGAAGCCGTAGCCGTAGAGCCAGACCACGTCGATGTCGGAGGGCCGGATGGCGATGCCCTCCTCCAGGATCTTGGCGCCTTCGTTGACCAGCGGGAACATGCAGCGCTCCAGGATCTCCCGGTCGGAAATCTCGTGCCGCTCGATCCCCTTCTCCTTGGAGGTTTCGACGATCATCTCCTCGACCTCGGGGTCGGGCCGACCCTGGCGGCTACCCTCATCGTAGATGTACCAGCCGCGCCCGGTCTTCTGGCCGTGGCGGCCCATCTCGGCAAGCCGGTCGCCGATGTCGGAGTAGCGCATGCCCTCGGGCGCCAGGATGTGCGGATGCGCCTTGCGCACCAGATGGCCGACGTCGAGCCCCGCGAGGTCGCCCATCTGGAACGGGCCCATCGGCAGACCGAAGTCGCGGATCACCTTGTCGACCTGCTGCGGCAGCGCGCCCTCCTCGAGCAGGAAGTTGGCCTGCCGGGTGTAGGCGTAGAGCATGCGGTTGCCGACGAAGCCGAAGCACACGCCGACCAGCACCGGCACCTTGCTGATCCGTTTGCCCAGCTCCATCACGGTGGCGATGGTCTCGGGCGACGACTTCGCGCCGCGCACGTTCTCCATCAGCTTCATGACGTTGGCGGGCGAAAAGAAGTGGGTGCCGATCACGTCCTCGGGCCGGCTCGTGGCCGAGGCGATCTCGTCGATGTCGAGCGTCGAGGTGTTGGTCGCCAGAACCGCACCCTTCTTGGCCACGCGGTCGAGCTCGCGGAACACCGTCTTCTTGACGTCCATGTCCTCGAACACCGCCTCGATGATGATGTCGGCATCGGCGAGGTCGTCGTAGGCGGTGGTGCCCGTCAACAGGCCCATGCGCTCCTTCATCTGCTCCTCGGAGAGGCGCCCGCGCGAGACCGAGCCGGCGTAGTTCTTCTCGATCGTGGCGAAACCCCTGTCGAGCGCCTCCTGCTTGACCTCGAGCAGGGTCACCGGAATGCCGACATTGGCGAAGTTCATGGCGATGCCGCCGCCCATGGTGCCGGCCCCGATCATCGCCGCCTTCTTGACCTCGCGCGGCTTGGTGTCCTTGGGCAGGTCGGGGATCTTGGCCGCCTCGCGCTCGGCGAAGAAGGCGTGGCGCAGCGCCTTGGACTGGTCCGAGACGACCAGCTTGGCGAAGGCGTCGCGCTCGCGCTTCATGCCCTCCTCGAAGTCGGTCTCCATGGTCGCCGCGACCAGGTCGGCGGCGACCCACGGCGCCTCGTAGCCCGAGAGCTTGCGCTGCATGCCCTGCTTGTAGCTCTCCAGCGTCTTGGGGTCGCCGTCGGCGCGCATGTCGCGGATGCGGCGCGGCTCCCCACCTTCGGCGGCCTTCTTCTTCGCGAACTCGACCGCGGCGTCGATCGGATCGCCATCGACGATCTCGTCGACGATGCCCAGCCGGTGCGCCTTCTGCACCGGAATCAGCTCGCCCTGGACGATCAGCTCGAGCGCGTCCTTCACCCCGATCAGGCGCGGCAGGCGCTGAGTGCCGCCTGCGCCGGGGATGATGCCCAGCGACACCTCGGGCAGGCCGACCCGCGTCTTGGGCGAGGCCACGCGCCAGTGGCAGCCCAGCGCGACCTCGAGCCCGCCGCCCGCGGCGACGCCGAAAATGGCGGCGACCACCGGCTTGTCGGACAGCTCGATCTGGTCGATCACCGGCGGCAGGTAGGGCTCAGCCGGCGGCGCGCCGAACTCACGGATGTCGGCGCCGGCACAGAACATGCGGCCGGCGCCGGTGATCACCACCGCCTTGACCGCGTCGTCGGCCAACGCCTTCTCGATGCCGTCCTTGAGGCCCTGCCGCACGGCCTGGCCCAGGCCGTTCACCGGCGGATTGTCCAGCGTCAGCACGGCCACGTCGCCGCGCGTCTCGTAGTTCACGCCTGCCATCGTGCGTCGTCGCTCCCCATCAGAATTGGCGCGGGCGCCGGAAGGCCGGGCCCGCCTGTCCTCGAATTCGTCGGCTCAGCCCGCGTCGTTGCCGGGCCGGCGCCGGACCACGCTCCACAGCGTCGGCATCAGCCCCGCGGCCAGCGCGATCTTGAGCGCGTCGCCGAGCAGGAACGGCACCAGACCGTTCGCGACCGCCGCCTCGAAGCCGATCAGTGTGGTCAGCCAGGCGACGCCGAAGAGGTAGATCACCGCGATCCCCGCCGCCATGGCCAGCGCCGTGGTCGCGACGCGGCGGTCCCAGCCACGCTCGGCCAGCGCGCCGACCAGCGCCGCGGCCGCGGCGAAGCCCAGCAGGTAGCCGCCGGTGGGCCCCACCATGTAGGCGAGCCCGATGCCCTTCTCGGGCGTGCCCGCGAACACCGGCAGGCCCGCCGCGCCCTCGGCGAGGTAGAGCAGCACCGTGGCCGCGCCGAGGCGCGAGCCGTAGGCCATGGCGATCACCAGCACCGCGAAGGGCTGCATGGTCATCGGCACCGGCCAGAACGGCACCTGCACCTTGGCCGACAGGGTCAGAATGATCGTGCCTGCGATTGCGAGGACGGCATAGCGCAGGGCGCGCTGCGCCCCCTCCGCCGGCCACAGGGTCGCGCTCAGCGTCATGGTGGGATGGGTCATTGTCTCGTTTCGGTTGGGGTCGGATTCATCGGAGCGAGGCCGAGCCGGTCCATCAGCGCCCGGTCGTGGCTCTCCTCGGGGTTGGGCGCGGTCAACAGCTTGTCGCCCACGAAGATCGAGTTGGCGCCGGCCAGGAAGCACAGCGCCTGCAGCTCGTCGGACATGGCCTCGCGCCCCGCCGCCAGGCGGACCATCGAAGCCGGCATCGTCACGCGGGCCACCGCGATGGTACGCACGAACTCGAACGGGTCCACGGCCGCCGCCGTGGCCAACGGCGTGCCGGGCATCGGCATGAGCTGGTTGATCGGCACACTCTCCGGCGGCGGCTCCATCGAGGCCAGTACCGCCAGCATCGAGGCCCGGTCGCGCCGCGTCTCGCCCATCTGCCAGAAATTGTCCTTCTCGCCCATGCCCAGGATGCCGCCGCAGCACAGCTTGATGCCGGCTTCGCGGCAGTGCTCGAGCGTGTCGAGCCGGTCCTCGAAGGTGCGCGTGGTGATGATCGCGCCGTAGTGCTCGGGCGAGGTGTCGATGTTGTGGTTGTAGTAGTCGAGCCCGGCATCGGCCAGCGCCCGTGCCTGGTCCGGCCGCAGCATGCCCAGCGTCATGCAGCTCTCGAGCCCCAGCGCCTTGACCTCGCGAATCATGGCCGCGACGGCCTCGACGTCGCGGTCCTTGAGCTCGCGCCACGCGGCGCCCATGCAGAAGCGGGTTGCGCCGCCCGCCTTGGCCTGCGCCGCCGACTTCGCGACCGCCTCGACGTCCATCAGCTTCGACGCACCCACCCCGGTGTCGTAGTGCGCGCTCTGGGCACAGTAGCCGCAATCCTCGGCGCAGCCGCCGGTCTTGACGCTCAGGAGCGTCGAGAGCTGGACGCGATTGGCATCGAAGTGCCGCCGGTGCGCCTCCTGGGCGCGGAAGATCAGGTCGTTGAACGGCAGTTCTAACAGGGCGAGGGCGTCTTCCGTCGTCCAGGGTGCGGCACGGTTGGCTGTCCCGCCCGCGGTGTCCGTCGCGATGGTCGTCGTCGCCATCCGGTGTCCTCCTCGCGGCTCAGACCTCGAGCCACTCCTTGCGCACCTGCTCGTTGGCGCGCAGCTCGTCTGGGGTGCCCTCGTAGACGATCACGCCATGACCCATGACGAAGACCCGCTTCGAGATGCGCATGGCGATGGCCAGCTTCTGCTCGACCAGGAGGATCGAGACGCCGCGGTTGGCCATCTCCTCGAGCAGATTGCCTACCTGTTCCACCAACTGCGGCGCAAGTCCCTCGGTCGGCTCGTCGATCATGATCAGGTCCGGGTCGCCCATCAGCGTGCGGCACATGGTCAGCATCTGCTGCTCGCCGCCCGACAGCACCCCCGCGGCCAGGTCCGCGCGCTCGCCCAGGTTGGGGAACATCTCGAACATGTCGTCCATCGACCAGCGCCCCGGCCCGCCCTTGCCGGGCTTCTCGCCCAGCATCAGGTTCTGGCGCACCGTGACGGTCGGAAAGACGTCGCGGTTCTCGGGCACGTAGCCGATGCCCAGCCGCGCGATCTCGTGTGTCCTGAGCCCGGCGATCTGTTGGCCGCGGAACTCGATCGAGCCCACCGGCGGCACCTCGCCCATGATCGACTTGATCGTGGTCGACCGGCCGACGCCGTTGCGGCCGAGCAGCGCGACGATCTCGCCCTCGCCGATCCGCATGTTGACGCCCTGCAGGATGTGGCTCTTGCCGTAATAGGCGTGGAGATCGTCGACGCTCAGCATGTGCTCAGACATGTTCGGTCCCCAGATAGGCTTCCTGCACCGCCTTGTTGCCTCGGATCTCTTCGGGCGTGCCGGTGGCCAGCACCTCGCCGTAGACCAGCACCGAAATGCGGTCGGCGATGTTGAAGATCACGCCCATGTCGTGCTCGACCATGACCAGCGTCTTGCCTTCGGAGACCTTGCGGATCAGGTCGACCGCCGCGTCGGTCTCGGAATGGCTCATGCCGGCCGTGGGCTCGTCCAGGATCAGCACGTCGGCGCCGCCGGCGATGGTGATGCCCAGCTCGAGCGCGCGCTGGTCGGCATAGGACAACAGCCCCGCCTCGAGCTCCGCCTTGTTGGCGAGGCCGATCTGCTCCAGCACCTCGCGGGTGCGCGCGTTGGCTTCCCTGGCGAAGCCGACCGTTTTCCAGAAGGTGTACTTGTAGCCTTGCGACCAGAGCACACCGCAGCGCACGTTCTCGAACACCGACATGCGCGGGAAGATGTTGGTCACCTGGAAGCTGCGCGCGAGGCCGCGGCGGAAGACTTCGTGCGGCGTAAGATCGGTGATGTCCTCGCCGCGCAGCCTGATCCTGCCCGCGCTCACAGGATACTTGCCGGTGATCAGGTTGTAGAGCGTGGACTTGCCCGCGCCGTTGGGTCCGATGATCGCGTGACGCTCGCCCTCCTCGATGGTCAGCGAGACGCCGCGGATCACCTCGGTCTGGCCGAAACTCTTGTCGATGTCGATCAGTTCGAGTGCCGCCGCCATCACGCCATCCTCTTCTGCACGTCGGCCAGCGCGTCGTCCCACGCCCGCTTGGCGATCGGGAAGGTATAGCGGCACAGCCCCGCGCCCAGTGCCGCGATCGCCGCGAACACGATCCACGGGCCGATCGTCTGGTGCGCCACCTCGACCCAGTAGACCACCATGGTCTCGGCGAAGGTGACGTCGTTGGCCAGGAAGTAGCCCATTTCGATCAGGCCGATCAGCCCGCCCGCCGCGACCGCGGCGCTGGCCGCCGCCATGGCATAGGGCCCCGCCAGCGCCATCAGCCGCTGCGGCACGGTCATCCAGATCGGACGGTGCATCATGATCATGCCGGCGAGGCCGCCCGGCGCGAACATGACAATGGCGACGAACAAAACGCCCAGATAGAGGTTCCACGCCTCGGTCACGTCCGACAGGCGGAAGTTGAGGAGCGTGATCAGGATGGCGCCGAGGATCGGGCCGAAGAACACGCGCGCGCCGCCGATGAACGCCATGAACAGCATCAGGCCCGACTGGACGATGCCAACCGTCTCGAAGCCGACATGCTCGAACAGGAAGGCGTGGAGCGCGCCCGCGATACCGCAGAAGAAAGCGCTGATCGAGAACACGCGCCAGCGCACCAGCCGCGTGTTGTAGCCGACGAACTGCACCCGCTCCGGATTGTCGCGCACCGCGTTGGACATGCGGCCCAACGGCGTGCGCGAGAACAGGTACATCGCCAGCGTGCAGAGAAACGCCCAGAAGGCGATCTGGTAGTAGCCGAACTCGCCCCAGATAAAGCTGTCGTTGGTCTGGACGCCCTCCTCGCCGTGGAAGAACGACACGAAGACGAAGGTCAGCGCGGTGACCAGCTCGGCGAAGCCCAGCGAGATCAGGGCGAAGATGGTGCCGGCCCGGCGGGTCGAGATGTAACCGATCAGAATGCCGATAATCAGCGAGAACAGCCCGCCGATGAGCGGGAACAGCCACACCCACCACGCCGGCACGCCGGTCTGGTAGACTTCACCGGGGCTGAGCGAGTTGAGGATGTGCACGCTCATATAGCCGGCCAGGCCGAAATAGATCGCGTGACCGAAGGACAGCATGCCGCCCTGCCCGAGCAGCATGTTGTAGGCGAGCGCCAGGATTACCGCGATGCCCATCTGCGAGAGCAGCAGGATGGTCGTGTCGGCCAACCCGAACAGGCCGGGAAGGGCCAGGATGACCGCCGCGATCAGCCAGGGGAGATAGGTCTTGGTTCTCATGGCCTAGACGTCCCGCGTTCCGAACAACCCGCGCGGACGCAGGATGAGCATGACCACCAGCAGCAGGTAAGGCAGCACCGGCGCGATCGAGGCCGTGGTGAGGTTGACGAGGTCGCTCTCGAGCCCCGCGCCCAACAGGCCCTCGGGGATCAGCGCGGCGATGCCGCCCAGCTCGAGCGCATAGGTGGTGGCCAAATTGTCCATGATGCCGATGAACAGCGAGGCGATCAGCGCGCCCCACAGCGAGCCCAGCCCGCCGATGACGACGACCACGAACACGATCGGGCCGAGCTGCAGGTCCATCGCCGGGTTGGTGCCCAGCACGTTGCCGCCCATGACGCCGGCGAGGCCCGCGAGCGCAGTTCCGAAGCCGAAGGTCCAGACGAAGATCTTGGGCACGTTGTGGCCCAGCGCGGCGACCATCGACGGGTGGGTCAGCGCGGCCTGGATGATCAGGCCGATGCGCGTGCGCGCGAAGATCCAGAATAGCGCCGCGAACATGGCGATCGCGATGCCCAGCATCAGCAGGCGGTAGAGGGAGTAGTCCAGCCCCATCCAGGTGAAGGCCGCGCCGTTGAGCCCCGCGGGCACCTGATAGGGCACGTCGACCTTACCCCAGATGAGCTGCACCACCTCGGCGATCAGGATCGCCAGGCCGAAGGTGAACAGAAGCTCGGCGACATGGCCGAAGCTGTGCACCTGACGCAGGCCGAAGCGCTCCACGCCGGCGCCGATCACGCCCACGACCACGGGCGCCGCGATCAGCGCCAGCCAGAACAGGTGGAACGCGCTCAGCTCGAAGCCCAGCCACGCGTTGAGCGTGTTCGGTATGATCACGGTGAAGGTGAAGCCCATATAGGCGCCCAGCATGAAGAAGCTGGCATGGGCGAAGTTCAGCACGCCCATCATCGAGAATATGAGCGTGAGGCCGCTGGACAGCATGAACAGCAGCATGCCGTAGAGCAGACCGTTGAAGACCGAAAAAATGAAGACTTCCACGCGAACCCCCGACGCGCTGGTTGTCTCGGACCCGTAGCCGGATGAGGCTGGCCGCCGCGCACACCCCGCGGGCGCCGGGCGGCCCGCCGCCGCAGCGACGGACCGCCCTCACCCCTGCGGGCACCGCTGCCGCGGCCCCGAACCGACCCTTAGCTGGGCCGGTTCATGTTGCAGGTCGTCGGAAGCTCGAGCTGCGCGCGCGGAATCACCGCATCGGTCTTGAACGCCAGCCCGAAGTCCTTGCCGCCGTAGACGAAGGTCTTTTCCACGTCGGTTGACGCGGTGGACACCACCATCGGCATCTGCATCTGGTGATCGTCCTTGCGCATGTAGACCTCGCCCAGCGGACCGTTGTGGGTCATGCCTTCGAGCGCCAACGCGACCTGGAGCGGATCGGTGGTGCCGGCCTTGTTGATCGCTTCGGCCCACATCTCGACCACCCAGCGGTACCGGTCGGCGTACCAGCTCTTGCCGGTGGCGGCGAGATACTCGTTGGAGAAGTCGACATACTCCTTGGGCAGGTCGGGATGGTTCTCGTGACCCTCGCTCACCTGCTTGATCTCCACCTTCTTGTAGTCGGCGGCGCCGATCGCGTTGATCGAGGTCGGGATGCCGCCGTAGATGGTGTAGAACTGCGCATCCAGACCCGAGGAAGCCGCGGCCTTCACGAAGCGGGCGAGGTCGGGGCCCCAGTTGCCGGTCAGCACGGTGTCGGCGCCGGCCTGCTGGATCTTGGCGATGTAGGGCGTGAAGTCGTTGACCTTGCCGAACGGCACGATCAGCTCGTCGCCCACCAACTCCGCGTTCGGCGCGCGCTCCTCGAGAAGCCGGTGCGCGGCCTCCTGGAACGACTTGCCGTAGGCGTAGTTCTGGTTGAG
Organism: uncultured Alphaproteobacteria bacterium; assembly: GCA_964569105.1. GTDB lineage: Bacteria > Pseudomonadota > Alphaproteobacteria > CAZMTC01 > CAZMTC01 > CAZMTC01. The sequence goes on from CAZMTC010000005.1 coordinate 35,499, forward strand.
CATGTAGATCTTCTTGGCGTCCGGATCGTTGCCGATCTGGGTGACCAAGCCGGCTACCTTCTGGTCAACGTTGGCGTCGAACCGGAAGTGCCAGAACGAGCACAGCTCGTTGGTGAAGGCCGTCGTGACCGCGGCGTTATTGAGGTACAGCACCGCCTTGTCCGGGTTGCGCAGGTTGTGCTTGCCCAGGAACTTGATGATGTTCAGCGCGTGGTTGGACCCGACGCCCTGGGCCACGTGGCGGACACCATCCTCGATTGCCGCCTGGAGCTGCTGGGTCGTCTTCTCGGCGTTCATGGCGTTGTCGTAGCCGACGATCTCGATCTGCCGCCCGCCGAGGACGCCGCCCGCCTTGTTGATGCGGGCCGCCGAGAACTCTTTCTGCTCGAGCACGTCGCGGCCGACACCGGCCACCGGACCCGAAAGAGGCTCGATGATGGCCAGCCGCACGGATTCGGCCTGGACACCGGTAGCTCCGATGCCGCTTGCCAGGGCAACGACGGTCGCGGCCCCAAGGAATCTCCTCAGCATGTTTCCTCCATCCTGTTCGTTGGACGCGCCCACGGTCGGGCACGCCGCATCCTCTTTCTTTGTCGCCCCCGTTGCGCCGGGCGGTTCTCGTTCGTCTTCGTCCCCCTTTTGCGAACTCTCGCACACGCCCCTAGGGGGGTCAACACGCGCGAAATTCAGTTTCGCAATGCGGAAAATTCCCGCAACTTCCTGTCTCACGCGTCATACTGTGGCTCGTAGCCCGGATAGACCCAGCGCGGTGTCTGCTTGCGCAGCTCGATCCTGGCGACGGAGCGCCGGTGCACCTCGTCCGGGCCATCGGCCAGCCGCAGCGTCCGCGTGTTGGCGAAGGCCTTGGCCAGGCCGAAGTCCGAGGTCACGCCACCGCCGCCATGGACCTGGATCGCGCGGTCGATGACGCGCTGCGCCATGTTGGGCGCGATCACCTTGATCATGGCGATTTCCGCCTGGGCAACCTTGTTGCCCACCGTGTCCATCATGTAGGCGGCCTTGAGGGTGAGCAGCCGCGCCTGCTCGATCTCGATGCGCGAGTCGGCGATCTGCTCCATCACGACGCCCTGCTCGGCCAGCGGCCGGCCGAACGCCTCGCGGTTCTTGGCGCGCGCCACCATGCCGTCGAGCGCGCGTTCGGCCTGGCCGATCAGGCGCATGCAGTGGTGGATGCGGCCCGGCCCCAGTCGGCCCTGCGCGATCTCGAAGCCGCGGCCCTCGCCCAGCAGCATGTTCGAGGCCGGCACGCGCACGTTCTCGAACAGCATCTCGGCATGCCCGTGCGGCGCGTCGTCGTAGCCGAACACCGGCAGGTGACGGACCATCTTCACGCCCGGCGTGTCCATCGGCACGAGGATCATCGACTGCTGTCTGTGTCGCTCCGCATCGGGATCGGTCTTGCCCATGAAGATCATGATCTTGCAGCGCGGATCGGGCGCGCCCGAAGTCCACCATTTGCGGCCGCTGATCACGTACTCGTCGCCGTCGCGCTCGATCCGGCTCTCGATATTGGTCGCGTCGGACGAGGCGACCTGCGGCTCGGTCATGGCGAAGGCCGAGCGGATCTTGCCCTCGAGCAGCGGCTCCAGCCACTGCTTCTTGTGCTCCTCGGAACCGTAGCGGACCAGGACCTCCATGTTGCCCGTGTCGGGCGCCGCGCAGTTGAACGCCTCGGGCGCGATGTGCGACCGGCCCATGATCTCGCACAGGGGCGCGTATTCGAGGTTGGTCAGCCCCGCGCCGTACTCGCTCTCGGGCAGGAACAGGTTCCAAAGGCCGGCCTTCTTCGCCCTGGCCTTGAGCTCCTCCATGATCGGCGGCGTCTCCCAGCGGTTCTCGGCCGCCTCGAGCTGCTCGTGGAAGACCGCCTCCGCCGGGTAGACGTGCTCGTCCATGAAAGCGTTGAGCTTCGCCTGCAGCTCCTTGACCTTCTCCGAATATTCGAAATCCATGGGTCCTCGCCCTTTTCCTGGTATCGCCGCGGCCCGTCAGGCCGTGGGCAGCTTGTAGTCCTGAAACTTCTCGCGCAGCGTCAGCTTGGAAACCTTCCCGGTAGCCCCGTGCGGCAGTTCCTCGACGAACGCGACGTCGTCGGGCAACCACCATTTGGCGACCCTGTCCTCGAGGAACCGGATGACGGCATCCTTGGTCACCTCCTTGCCTTCTTCGGGCACGACGACCAGAAGCGGCCGCTCGTCCCACTTGGGGTGCGGCAGGCCGATCACCGCCGCTTCGGCGACGTCCGGATGCGCCATGGCGGCGTTCTCGAGGTCGATCGAGCTGATCCACTCGCCGCCCGACTTGATGACGTCCTTGGAGCGGTCGACGATGGTCATGTAGCCGCGCTCGTCGATGGTGGCGACGTCGCCGGTCTTGAACCAGCCGTCGGGCGTGAACGCCTTCTTGGTCGCCTCCTCGTCCTCGTAGTAGGCCCTGATGACCCACGGGCCCCGCACGCACAGCTCGCCGTGCGCCTTGCCGTCCTGCGGCAGCTCGTTGCCGTCGTCGTCGACGATCTTGGCGTCGACATTGAAGTAGAAGCGGCCCTGCTTGGCCTTGATCTTGAACTGCTCGTCCTGCGGCAGGTCCTGGTGCTCGCGCAGGAGCGTACCGTGGGTACCGATGGGCGACATCTCGGTCATGCCCCAGGCGTGGTGCACGTCCAGGCCGTAGGTCTTCTCCATCTCGACGATCATCGACATGGGCACGGCGGAACCGCCTACGACCATGCGCGACAGGCCGTTTGGCTTGCGCCCCTGCTTTTTCATCTCGCCCAGCAGCATCAGCCAGATGGTCGGCACGCCCGCGGCCAGCGTGACGCCCTCGTTGTCCATCATCTCGAATACCGAGGCGCCGTCGAGCAGCGGACCCGGGAACACCAGCTTGGCGCCCGACATGGCGGCGCCGTACGGGATGCCCCAGGCGTTGACGTGGAACATCGGCACCACCGGCAGGATGACCTCGCGCGAGGTGATGCCGATGCCCTCGGCCTGCGTGATGCAGTAGCTGTGCAGCACCGTAGAGCGGTGCGAGTAGAGTGCGCCCTTGGGGTTGCCCGTGGTGCCCGAGGTGTAGCACAGCGACGAGGCCGTGTTCTCGTCGAACTCGGGCCAGTCGAAGCTCTCGGGCTGGCCCGCGATCAGGTCCTCGTAGCACACCGCATTGGGCAGCGAGGTTTCGGGCATGTTGGCCCGGTCGGTCATGACCACATAGGCCTCGACCTTGGGCAGCTTGTCCTGAAGCTTCTCGAACAGCGGCACGAAGGTGATGTCGGTGCACACCACCTTATCGGCGGCGTGGTTGAGCATGTAGACGATCTGTTCCGGGAACAGTCGCGGGTTGATCGTGTGGCACACCGCGCCGATGCCCGAGATGGCGTAGTACAGCTCGAAATGCCGGTGCGTGTTCCACGCCATCGTCGCCACGCGATCGCCCAGCCCGACGCCCAGCCCCTGGAGTGCGTGGGCGAGCTGTTGAACGCGCTTGTAGGCGTCGCCGTAGGTGTAGCGGTGGACCGGACCCTCGACGGTGCGGGTCACGATCTCGGTGTTCGCGTGGTACCTCGCGCTGAACTGGATCAGCTGGGTGATGCTCAGCTGACGATCCATCATCAGTCCGCGCATGTCTCCTCCTCCCTGGTCTGGCGTTCTACGCGGGATCGTCGCTCGAGACGCCCCGACTCGTTTCGCTGCCACGGCGGTAGCGGAACGTGCCGTGACCGGTGGCAATCAGATGCCCGGCTTCATCCAGCACGTCCGCCGCCGCAGTGTAGATGCTGCGCCCGCCGCCACGAACGGCAGCGACGGCCCGTATGGTCTTACCCGTCCTGGCCGGGCGAAGGAAAGCGGTGTTGAGCGACAGCGTGACCGCGCGCCGCTCGCGCCCCTCGTGCGGGCACCAGCAGCCGGCCATTCCGCAGGCGGCGTCGATGATCGTGGTATAGACGCCGCCATGGGTGTAGCCGGAACGGTTCGAATGCTCGTCGCCCAGCGTCACCGCCACGACCGCGCGGCCTTCGCTCCACTCCTCGACCCGGTAGCCGACCAGGTCGCGAAAGCCGGATCGCACGGTTCCGGCGCGTTCCGCGCTCACGCCGCCGCCTCCGGCAGTTCTTTTCACTATAGCATCAATCTTATCTTTTGGTA
>CAZMTC010000006.1:0-18737 GCA_964569105.1 uncultured Alphaproteobacteria bacterium
TATAGCGAACCGGTGGATGCCGGGCTGAAATGGTAAATTCCTGATCACAAAAAGTCCATCTCCAGGGCTGGCTGTTCGGCGCCGCCCTCACGCCCGACGAGTTCGCCGGCACCTGGCTCGCCGTTGACGCCGCCTGAGGAGCGCCTTCGGTCCCTCTCCCCGCGCCGGCCTTCCGACGGAGACATCCCGCGCGAGTTTTCCGTGGCCGCTGGATGGTCTATGACGGTGGCCGCGCACTGGGAACAGGGAGGAACGCCATGGGACGGGTGGAGGGTAAGGTCGCGCTGGTCACCGGCGGCGGTCAGGGTCTGGGCCGCGCCATCTCGATGATGCTCGCGCGCGAGGGCGCCCGGGTCGCGGTCACCGACGTCAACGAGGCCACGGCCCGGGAGACCGCGGACCTGATGAACGAGGAGCGGCCGGGCGCCGCCATAGCCTACCAGCACGACGTCACCGATGAGACGCGCTGGCAGGAGGTGCTCGACGCCACGGTGGCCGAGCTCGGCGCACTCCACATTCTCGTCAACAATGCCGGCGTCGGCGACGGCGGCACGGTCGAGGAGACCGACTTCGCCACCTGGCGCCGGGTCCACGCCATCGACCTCGACAGCGTCTTCCTGGGCTGCAAGTACGCCATCGCGCACATCGCGCGCGCGGGTGGCGGCTCGATCGTCAACATCTCGTCGATCGCCGGCATCATCGCCGGCCACAACATGGCCGCCTACAACTCGGCCAAGGCCGGCGTGCGGCATCTCTCCAAGTCGGTTGCCCTGCATTGCGCGCGCCAGGGCTACAACATCCGCTGCAATTCGGTGCACCCGACCTTCGTCCGCACCCCGATCCTCGACAATTTGATCGGCCGGTTCGGCGAGGAGGAAGGGCTCGCCAAGCTTTCGCGCCAGATCCCTCTGGGTCGCGTCGGCGAGCCCGACGACATCGCCTATGGCGTCCTCTACCTGGCCTCGGACGAATCGCGCTTCATGACCGGCGCCGAGCTGGTGCTGGACGGGGGCATCTCCGCGATGTGAGCGGGCGCCCCTCTCCTCGAATTCTTTCCGCTTTCCCGGCCGGAGCGAAGCGGAGAGCCGGGACCCAGCAGAGCAACGCAGCGGTTCTCTCACCACCAAGGCACAAAGACACCAAGGGGTCGCGGAGGGCGCGGCCTCTTGGTGTCTTTGTGCCTTGGTGGTGAAAGGCGACGCCGCAGCTTTGTCCGGACCCCGGGTCTTCGCCGCGCCCCGCCCGGGAATTTCGCGTCACTTCGGGAACCCTCCCTCGCACCCGCAGCCGCTCCCCGCTACACTGCGCCCAAACCCGCAGCACCGAGCGCACCGCCATGTTCTACCGCCCCCACGAGCCACACGGCCTTCCGCACAACCCGTTCAAGTCGTGCGTGGTACCCCGTCCGATCGGCTGGATTACGTCCTATTCGCCCGAGGGCGTCCTCAACCTGGCGCCGTTCTCCTTCTTCAACGCCGTGTCGTCGGACCCGCCCTTCGTGGTCATCGGCGTCAACGGCCGCCAGCCGCACGGCCCCAAGGACACGGTGACCAATATCGAGGCCACCGGCGAGTTCGTGTGCAACCTCGCCACCTGGGATTTGCGCGAGGCGATGAACAAGACCTCCGCCCCTGCGCCCGCCGAGGTCGACGAGATGGCCTATGCCGGGCTCAGCCCCGAGCCGTCCGAGCTGGTGAAGCCCCCGCGCGTGGCCGAGAGCCCGATCCATCTCGAATGCGAACACCACCAGACCGTCGACCTGCCCTCCGACGACCCCGAGGGCCGCAACGCCACCGTCTTCGGCCGCGTCGTCGGCATCCACATCGACGAGTCGGTGCTCACCGATGGCCTGGTCGACACCGCCAAGCTCCGCCCCATCGCGCGGCTGGGCTACATGGACTACGCGGTCGTGGACGAGGTGTTCACGATGATGCGGCCGCAATACGAGGCGGCGGCGGAGTAGGGGGTGCGGGCGGTTGCCGCATCCCTCGAAGACATGACGGCACTGGAACCGGAAGGGAGCGGCGCATGGACGACTTGATCGTCGCCCGGGTCGTCCACGTGCTGGCCCTCGTCCACTGGATCGGCGGGGTGGTGCTGGTGACGCTGGTGATCCTGCCCGCCGTCGCCCGGCTGGCCGAGCCGGAGCGCCGGATCGCGGTGTTCGAGGAGATCGAGGGCCGTTTCTCCCGCCAGGCGAAGCTGTCGGTCACGCTCGCCGGGCTGTCCGGCTTCTGGATGACCGAGCGGCTCCAGGCCTGGGACCGGTTCGCCGAGGCGCAGTTCTGGTGGATGCATGCCATGGTGGCGGTCTGGCTGATCTTCACCGTCGTGCTGTTCGTGGCCGAGCCGGCCTTCCTCAGCGCCTGGTTCCGCCGCCGTGCCGCCCGCGACCCCGACGGGACCTTCGCCCTGATCCAGCGCGCCCACCGCGTCCTGCTGACGCTGAGCCTCGTCACCGTCGCGGGCGCCGTGGCCGGGGCGCACGGGATGTATTTCTAGCCGGGCAGCGAAGGCGGCGGATCGCGCGCCCGCCGGAGGCACCGGCGCTGCGCTCACTCAAGGGCTCCGCGCCGGTCACGCCGATAACCCAGCGGCCATGACCAATTTGCAGAAGATTCTGGACACAACTGTGTCCTCTGTGCCTCTGCGGAGAAGCACCGCAGCCAACGGCGGCCCCGCGCCTGCTCCTCATCCGATCCTGAACCGCAGCGCCCGGTGCGCCGCCTTGAGCGAGGCCACCACCTCGCGCGGCGTCTCGGCGTGGGCGATGATGAAGCCCAGATACCGCCCGCCCTCGGGCAGCTCCACGACCCGCTCGCCCGCGGGGATGGTGATCTCCACCTCGGCCACCCCGGGCATCGCCCGCGCGTCGTCCAGCCCGTCGGTGCCCTCCAGGGTCCCCGTCTTCGGGATCGGGATCATCATCACCCCGCCGGCGCCGGCGCGGCCCAGCCCCTCGACCGGCTCGCCCAGCGCCCGGCGCAGGATCACCTCCTCGAGGCGGATGCCGGCGCCGAAGCGCAGCGAGCGGGCGCAGTAGCCGCCGATCGAGCGCGCGTCGACCTCGAGGATCACCACCTCCTCGTCGGGGCGCACGCGCAGGTCGATGTGCGTCGGCCCGTCCACCAGCCCCACCGCCGCCGCGGCCTGCTGTGCCGCCTCGCGGATCGCCTCGAACCGTGCCTCGCTCACCTCGGCCGGGGTGACGTAGATCGTCTCCTCGAAATAGGGGCCTTCCAGCGGCTCGGGCTTGTCGAACAGCGCCAGGACATGGAGCGTGCCGTCGGCCAGGAGGCCCTCCACCGCGTACTCCGTACCCTCGACGTAGCTCTCGACCAGCAGGTGGTCGGCGGCCTCGCCGCGCACGTTGGCGTCGGGCGCTTGCAGGATGCGTGTCGCGCGATGGAAGGCGTCGACGAAGGAGTTCTGCCCGTCGGCCCGGATCACGCCGCGCGACATGTTCATGGTCAGCGGCTTGACCACGCAGGGGTAGGCGATCTCGCGCGCCACCGCCGCCACGTCGCCGTCCACCGGCACCAGGCGGAACTCGGGGCCGGGCAGGCCGGCCGCCGCGATGCGCGTGCGGAACGCGTGCTTGTTCTTGGCCGCGGCCACCGCGTCGGGCGGGTTGGCGGGCAGGCCGAGCCGCGCCGCCGCGGTGGCGGCGAGCAGCCCCGCGGTGTCGTCCACGCCCACCACCGCGTCGAGCGGGTGGTCGACGGCGAAGGCTTCGATGGCGTCCGCGCCAGCCTGCAGGTCGTCGAAGTTCACGGTAACCGCGTGCCCGGTCGCCTGCGCCAGCACCTGGTCCTGATCCGACCCCACCACCGCGTCCACGCCCAGCCGCGCCGCGGCGTCGATGAAGTCGCGGGTGCGGTAGCTCTTGGTCGGGATCAACAGCATCACGCGGGGAGGCCGCTCCCCGCTGCGGGCCTCCGCGCTCACCCGGTGCCCCTTACTTCGCCGAGGGCTGGTAGTAGGGGTTGGTGCCGCTGGCGTGGTCGGTGACGTCGAGCACCGCCTGGATGTTCGGCACCTGCTCCATGATCATGCGCTCGATGCCCTGCTTGAGGGTCACGTTGGCCATGCCGCAGCCCTGGCAGCCGCCGCCGAGCTCGACATAGACCGTGTCCTCCTTGACGTCGATCAGGTCGACCCAGCCGCCATGCGAGGCGACGGCCGGGTTGATGTTCTGCTCGAGGATTTCCTGGACCTTGCGGCCCTCCTCGGTGAACAGCCCCTCTCGACCCTGCGCCTTGGCGGCCTCGGGATCGATCCCGGCGCGCTCGATCACGAAGCTCTCGATCTCGGGGACGTAGTGCTTGAGCATCGTCTCGATGCTCTGCTTCATCGCCGCCAGCATGCCCGGGCTGCCCTGGGTCTGGACCCGGACCGCGCCGTCGTCGAAGCCGGCAAAGGCGAACTCGACGCGGCCCGCCAGCACCGGGCGGATGCGCGTGTCCAGCAGCTCGACGATCCGCTGCTCGATCTCGGTGTACTCGGACGGGTCCTTGACCCGGCCCGGGCCTTGCGCGCCGCCTTCCGTTGCCGCCTGCGCCGCGGGGCTCGCGGAGGCGTCGCCCTCGTCGGTCAGCACCGGGTCGCCGGCGGTGAAGTGATCCATGATCGCGGCCAGCACCTGCGCCTTGACCGACGGCCAGTTCACCGCCGGGTCCTTGGTCACGCGCACGGCCGTGGGCTCCAGCGTCACGGCCTCGACGCCCTCGACGTCGAACAGGCGAACGGCGAGGGGCGAGCGCGCCGCGGCCTCGGCGTCGGGAAACTCGATGGTGCCGCTCTCCAGCACCGCCCGCCCGGGCAGGAAGCGCAGCGTGTTCGGGTCCTGGGTGTCTTCGCTCTGGATGAACATGACTGTCCTGTGGTGATGCGTGCGTGATCGTGCGTGGCCTCGCGGCAATGAACATAGGCGCGGTGCGCCTCGTGTCCACCCGGCGTGCACCGCGTGCCCGCGTGTCCCTTCCGGCCCCGGTCGGCCACGCGGTTACGTGATCTAAACGATTTTGTGTTGCGTATAGACGTATCGTAGCGATATATAGATGTATCGATACGATATATTACTGATTGTCATATACAGGGTATCGGGAAAGGCGCGGATTTCCTCGATTCTCTGGTCTCGTTATCCCGCCGCGCACGACGATGTCAGGACCGGCATGGACGTGAAGACCCTCTGCCTCGGCGTGCTCAGCCGCAGCGACGCCAGCGGATACGAGATCAAGAAGCAGCTCGAGGAAGAGCCCTTCGCCCACTTCCACGGCGCGGGTTTCGGCTCCATCTACCCGGCGCTGGGGAAGCTGTTGGAGGACGGGCACGTCCGCTGCACCGACGTCGAGCAGGAGAAGCGCCCGGACAAGAAGGTCTATTCGCTGACGCCGCAAGGTCGCCTGGCGTTGGTGCGAGCGCTGTCCCAGGAGCCGGCGCCGGACACGCTGCGCTCGGACTTCCTGTTCATCCTGTTCTTCGCCCATCTGCTGTCGGCCGACCAGGTCGAGGACCTGCTCGCGGCGCGCGCCGCGGAGTATCGCGCCAGGGTCGCGCGGATGGAGGAGTGTGCCGGTGAGCCGATGGCGGCGGGCGAGGCGTTCGTCCACGGCCTCGGCCTCGCCTATTACCGCCTCGTCGTGGATTACATCGACCGCCACGGGCACGAGCTCGTCGGCCGGGTCCTGATGGAAGACCGGAGGGCCAACTCGTCATGAAGCTCGACACCGCCAAGGCCGTCCCGGGCAGCCGCCGGCGCATCTCGCGCCTGCGCGTACCCGGTCGCCTGTTCGGCGTCAGCACCTCGGTATTGAACGCCGCCGTGCTGGCCGTCGCCGCGACGCTGTGGATCCTCTCGGGGCAGGTCGAGGACCAGGGCGCCAGTGTCGCTCTCGAGCCCGCCGCCGCCCCGATCGCCGTACCCGCCTTCGAGCCGGAGCGAGCGCCGCCGGTCGCCGTCCGTGTCCGGACCCTCACCGCCCAGCCGCGCGTCCAGGCGGTGGTGCTGCGCGGCGTCACCGAGGCATCGCGCGACGTCGTTGTGCGTGCACAGACCGCCGGCCGGATCGAGGCCATCGAGGCGACGCGCGGCGCGCGTGTCGAGGCGGGCCAGCCGCTCGTTCGCATCGCCGCCGACGACCGCCCGGCGCGCCTCGCCGAGGCCAAGGCGCTCGCGCGCCAGCGACGGATCGAGTACCAGGCCGCGCGCGAGCTCGCGACCAAGGGCCACCGATCGGAGACCCAGGTCGCCGCCGCACTGGCCCAGTACGAGGCCGCGCAAGCCGCGGTCGCGCGCGTCGAGGTCGAGATCGGCCACACCCGGATCGCCGCGCCCTTCGGCGGCATGCTCGACGAGCGCCCGGTCGAGATCGGCGACTTCGTCGATGTGGGCGACGCCGTGGCCACCATCGTCGACCTCGATCCGGTGACCCTCACCGCCTACGTATCCGAGAACGAGATCGGCAAGCTGAAGGTCGGCGATCCCGGCCGCGCGGTGCTGACCACGGGCGAGGAGCTCGAGGGCACGATCCGCTATATCGGCTCGTCGGCGCACGACGAGACCCGCACCTTCCGCGTCGAGGTCGAGGTCCCCAACCCCGGCCACACGGTGATCGACGGCGTCACCGCCGAGATCCGCCTGCCGGTCACCGACGTCCCGGCGCATCGCATGAGCCCGGCCGTACTCACCCTCGACGACGCCGGACGCATCGGCATCAAGATCGTCGACGAGAACGACATCGTTCGCTTCGTCCGGGCGCGGATCGTCGACGATACGGACGGAGGCATCTGGCTCGCGGGCCTGCCGCACACCGTGCGCGTCATCACGGTGGGCCAGGAGTTCGTCAAGGACGGCCAGAAGGTCGCGCCGCAGGAGAACGGCCCGGCCATCGCCGAAGGCGGAGACGCGCCGCAATGAGCGTCATCGACGCCGCACTGGCCCGCACCCGCACGGTGCTCAGCGTCCTCGCGCTGATCCTGATCGCCGGCACAGCCGCCTATGTGGACATTCCCAAGGAGGCGGATCCCGACATCAACATCCCGACGATCTACGTCTCCATGACGCACGAGGGGATCTCGCCCGAGGATGCGGAACGCCTGCTGGTTCGCCCGATGGAGCAGGAGCTGCGCACCATCGAGGGCGTCAAGGAGATGCGCTCGACCGCCTACCAGGGCGGCGCCTTCGTGATCCTCGAGTTCGATGCCGGCTTCGACGCCGACACCGCGCTCGACGACGTGCGCGAGGGCGTCGACGTCGCCAAGACCGACCTGCCCGACGCCACCGACGACCCGACCGTGCACGAGATCAACTTCTCGCTGTTCCCCGTGGTCCTGGTGACGCTCTCGGGCGAGGTGCCCGAGCGGACGCTGCGCCGCCTCGCCGATCGGCTGCAGGACGAGATCGAGGGCATCCCCGCGGTGCTCGAGGCCAAGATCGCGCAGGAGCGCGAACAGCAGGTCGAGGTCGTCATCGACCCGGCGAAGGTCGAGAGCTACGGCCTGGACGCGCGTCAGGTCATCGACCTGGTCGATCGCTCGAACCTGTTGGTCGCCGCCGGCGCGCTGGACACCGGCCGGGGTCGCTTCGCCGTCAAGGTCCCCGGCCTGTTCGAGTCCGTGCGGGACATCATGGCCATGCCGCTCAAGGCGAGCGGCGATGCCGTGGTCACGTTTGCCGACATCGCCGAAATTCGCCGCACCTACAAGGACCCCGAGGGCTACACGCGGCTCGACGGCGAGCCCGCGGTGACGCTCGAAGTCTCCAAGCGCACGGGCGAGAACATCATCGATACCATCTCGGCGGTCCGCGCCGCGGTCGACGGCACGACCGCCGACTGGCCCGACGCCGTCAAGGTCACCTTCTCGCAGGACAAGTCGACCGTCATCGAGACGATGCTGACCGATCTGCAGAACAACGTCATCTCGGCGGTTCTCCTGGTCATGGTCGTTGTCGTGGCGGCGCTCGGCCTGCACTCGGCGGGGTTCGTCGGCGTGGCCGTGCCGGGGTCGTTCCTGACCGCGATCCTGGTGCTCTACGCCGCCGGCCTCACCATCAACATCGTGGTTCTGTTCGCGCTCATCCTGGCGGTCGGCATGCTCGTCGACGGCGCGATCGTGGTCACCGAGTACGCCGACCGGAAAATGAACGAGGGCATGCACCGGCGCGGCGCCTATTCGCTCGCCGCCAAGCGTATGGCCTGGCCGATCATCGCCTCGACCGCGACCACGCTCGCCGCCTTCCTTCCGCTGTTGTTCTGGCCCGGCGTGGTCGGCGAGTTCATGAAGTTCCTGCCGATCACGCTGATCGCGACGCTATCCGCCTCGCTGATGATGGCGCTGGTTTTCGTGCCGACGCTCGGCGCGCTGGTCGGCCGCCCGTCGGTGGCGAACGCCAAGGCGATGAAGGCGATCGCGGCGGGGGAAAGCGGCGACCTGACAGCGCTGGGCGGCTTCACCGGAGCCTATATCCGCACGCTCAAGCGCGCGCTGAGGCATCCCGGCCTGATCATCCTGACCGCGGTGGCGATGCTGATCGGGGTCCAGGTCGCCTACAGCGTCTTCGGCAAGGGTGTCGAGTTCTTCCCCGAGGTCGAGCCCGAACGGGCGGCGGTCCAGGTCCACGCACGCGGCAACCTGTCGGTCGACGAGAAGGATGCCCTGGTGCGCGAGGTCGAGGCGGCGGTCTTGGCCATCGGCGACCGCTATGGCGAGTTCAAGTCGGTCTACACCCGCACCGGAAACGCCGAGCGCGTCAACGACGAGGCCGAGGACATCGTCGGCACCGTGCAGATCGAGTTCGAGGAGTGGGACGAGCGGCGTCCCGCCGCCGTTATCCTGGACCAGATCATGGCCGAGACCGCACACCTCGCCGGCATCCAGGTCGAGCCGCGCGAGGAAGAGCAGGGCCCGCCCATCGGCAAGCCGATCCAGATCCAGCTCTCGGCCGTGGAAGCCGGGATCCTCGACGGCGCGGTGCAGCCGATCGTCGACAGGCTCGAAAGCATGGACGGCGTCGTCAACATCGAGGACAGCCGACCGCTGCCCGGCATCGACTGGGAAATCAGGGTCGATCGCGCCCAGGCAGCCAAATTCGGTGCCGATGTGACCACCATCGGCAACGCCATCAAGCTGGTGACCAACGGCATCAAGCTCAGCGAGTACCGCCCCGACGATGCCGATGACGAGGTCGATATCGTCGCGCGCTACCCGGTCGACGACCGCACCATCGCCCAGCTCGACATGGTGCGCGTGCAGACCGACGCCGGGCTGGTGCCCATCTCCAACTTCGTCGAGCGCGAGCCGATCCCCAAATCGGGCACGCTGCGCCGTGTCGACGGTCACCGGGTGCTGACCGTCAAGGCCGATGTGGAGGAAGGCGTGCTGGCCGACGACAAGGTTCGCGAGCTCAAGGCCTGGCTGCCGACCGCCGGCTTGAACCCGCGCATCGAGGTCGAGTTCAAGGGCGAGGACGAGGAACAGAAGGAGGCGCAGGGGTTCCTGATGTCCGCCTTCGGGGTGGCGCTGTTCATCATGGCGATCGTCCTGGTCACCCAGTTCAACAGCTTCTACTCGGCGCTGCTGATCCTCTCCGCCGTCATCATGTCGACGATCGGCGTGATGATCGGCCTGTTGATCGTGGGCGAGCCTTTCGGGATCGTCATGACCGGCGTCGGCGTCATCGCGCTCGCCGGCATCGTGGTCAACAACAACATCGTGCTGATCGACACCTACGACCGGCTCAAGACCGAATACGCCGACCCGATGGAGGCGATCCTGCGCACCGGAGCCCAGCGCCTGCGCCCTGTGCTGCTGACGACGGTGACCACCGTGCTGGGCCTGATGCCGATGGTGCTGTCGACCAACATCGACTTCATCACCCGCGAGATCTCGATCGGCGCGCCCTCGACCCAATGGTGGGTGTCGCTGGCCACCGCGATCGTCTTCGGCCTGTCCTTCGCCACCGTCCTGACGCTCGTCGTGACCCCGTCGGCGCTGATGCTGCGATGCAACGTCCAGGCCTGGCGCGAGCGGCGGCGCGCGGCCCGCGGCGGCGGCTACGGCGATCCCGTGCTTGCGGAATAGCGAGCGTTCTCCGCGTGCGTCCCCGCTGGGGCGGGCCTCCGGGTCCGCCCTCTTTTTTTGGTTCACCGCGGAATTTCGTGGAGGGATGCGGACGCCGGCATCTTCAAGACCGCGAAGGTCGACTACGGCGCCTGGCGTTTCGGAGTACAGTTCGCACAGTACGACGCCGACCGCTTCGGCGCCGATACCTCGAAGCTGTGGGTCACCGCCGCGTTCCGGCTCTCGCCCGGTCCCTACCGCGCGCTGTTCGGGGAGGAATAGGCGGGATTACCCCCCGTCCCGGCGAAGACGTTCGGAGATGCTGCGCCGCACATCCTCGGGCTGCGCCTCGACCGCTTTGGCCAGCGCGCGCAGCTCGGCGCGCAGTCCGTGGACCTGGTCGATCAGGTTGAGCACGACCGGCAGGGTCGCCTCGTCCAAGCCCAACTCGTCGCGCAGCTCGCAGATCAGGCGCACGCGCGCCACGTCGGGTTCGGCAAAGCGCAGGCCATGCTCGCTTTCCGCCGGCCGCACCCAGCCCTGGCGCACCCAGGCGCGCAGGCGCCGCACGGTGAGCGTCTCGATATGCGCCACCAGCTCCTGCTCGTGCACCATCATGCCGTCTCCTTGAGCTTCGCCCGTGGGTCGTAGCCGTGACTCTCGCGCCAGCGGCGCATGAACGATTCGAGCTCCTCGTCGATTTCGGACGGCAGCGCGATCCTGAGATGGACGAGCTGGTCGCCGCGCCCGCCCGCGCCCCGCATTGCGCCCTTGCCGCGCAGGCGCAGCACCTGACCGCCGCTGGCGCCCTTGGGCACCGTCATTGCCACTCGACCGTCGACCGTCGGGACCTCGATTTTCGCGCCCAGCACCGCCTCGTCGATTGCGACGGGCAGGTCGATGTGGATGTCATCGCCCTCGCGACGGAATACGGGATGGGGCCGCACGCGCACCAGAACCAGCGCGTCGCCTGCTGCTCCGCCGTCGGTCCCGGGCTCGCCCTTGCCCTTGAGCCGCAGCGTCTGGCCGTCGGCCGTGCCTTCGGGGATGGTGACGTCGAGGCTCTTCCCGTCCGGCAGCACGACCCGCTGCTTGCCCCCGCGCACCGCGTCGAGGAAGCCCACCTCCAGGTGGTAGCGCACGTCGCGGCCGCGACGCCGGCCGGCGCGCCCGGCGCCCGGTTCCGCGCGCGCGAACATGTCGCCGAACAGGTCGGAGATGTCCTCGAAATCCGCGAAGCCGGCCGTCGAGCGGTAGTGCCGCGCCTGGTCGCCGCCGGCGTACTCGCGGTAGAAACCGTGTGGCCGTTCCTGGCCCTCGGCGTCGATCTCGCCGCGGTCGTAGCGCTTGCGCTTCTCCGGGTCCTTGAGGATCTCGTATGCGGCCGAGACCTCCTTGAACCGGTCGGCGGCACTCGGGTCGCCGGGGTTGAGGTCCGGATGCAGCTCCTTGGCGAGCTTGCGATAGGCCTTGCCGATCGCGTCCTGCGACGCGTCCTTGGCGATCCCCAAGACCTCGTATGGGTCCTTGCGCACGGCGGCACCTCTTCGTTTTGTCGTATCCGGACCGGGCCGTGGCAGCCTGGTCCCGACATCCATATTGGTCAGCCACGCCGGTCATGCAAAGGCACCGCCGAGCCTTGACCCGGCGACGGCGGGTCGCCATTGCTTTGGCCAGACCCCGGCCCTATGCGAGAATTGCCCGATGACCGACAGCTACATCCCCTACCGCGCCTACTGGTCCACGCCCTTCGCGCGCTGGCAGGGCTCGATGGCGCACCTCAACGCGGTCGAGTTCGCTGCCCATGTCGCCAAGGAGGAGCTGGGTCGCCGGCAGATCGACCCGGCGGAGTTCGACTATTCGGTCCTCGGCCTCACCGTGCCGCAGCATCACTCGTTCTACGGCGCGCCCTGGCTGATGGGCATGATCGGGGCCGACGGCGTCACCGGCCCCACCATCAACCAGGCCTGCGCCACGTCGGCGCGCTGTCTGGCGGAGGCCAGCGGCGAGATCCGGGCCGGGCTGGCGGAATGCGCCCTGGTGATGACCGCCGACCGCACGTCGAACGGACCGCATGTCTACTACCCCAACCCGATGGGCCCCGGCGGCACCGGCGGGCACGAGGACTGGGTGCTCGACAATTTCAACCTGGACCCATACGCCCGCGGCGCGATGATCGACACCGCCGAGCGCGTGGCCGCCAAGTACCAGATCGGGACCGAGGAGCAGCACGAGGTCACCGCGCTGCGCTACGAGCAGTACGAGGATGCGCGCAAGGACGGGCACGCCTTCCAAAAGCGCTACATGACCCTGCCTTTCGCGGTGCCCGATGCGCGCTTCCGCAAGACGCTCTCCGAGATGGCGGGCGACGAGGGCATCCACGCCACCACCCGCGAGGGGCTGGCCAAGCTCAAGCCGGTCAAGGAGGACGGCACCGTCACCTTCGGCAGCCAGACCCATCCCGCCGACGGCTCGGCCGCCGCGGTCGTGACCACCAAGGACCGGGCGAAAGCGCTGGGCAAGGACGGGCTGGTCGCGCGAATTCTCGGCTATGGCCAGGCGCGCACCGAGACCGGGCACATGCCGCAGGCACCGGTGCCGGCGGCCAAACGCGCGCTCGAGGCCGCCGGACTCGCCATCGGCGACATCGACGCGGTCAAGTCGCACAATCCCTTCGCGGTCAACGACATCGTGTTCAGCCGCGAAACCGGGTTCCCGATCGAGCGGATGAACAATTACGGCTGCTCGCTGGTCTGGGGCCACCCGCAGGGCCCCACCGGCCTGCGCGCGGTGATCGAGTTGATCGAGGAGCTGGTCGAGCGCGGCGGCGGCCGCGGCCTGTTCCACGGCTGCGCCGCGGGCGACAGCGCGATGGCGGTGGTGATCGAGGTCGGCGAGGGTTGACGCCGTTGTCGGCCACCGGCCGGATCGCCATATCGCTCCCATGCGGCTCTACACCATCGGCCACTCGAACCGTACGGCGGAGCAACTCGTCGCCATGCTGCGGGAGAACGGCGTCGCGGCCGTGGCCGACGTGCGCGGTATCCCGCGCTCGCGCCACAATCCGCAGTTCAACAGGGAAGGTTTCGACGCCACCCTGGCCACTGCCGGCATCGAGTACCGCCACTTCGAAGCGTTGGGCGGCCGGCGCAACAAGCAGATGGAGCGTTCGCCCAACGGCTTTTGGGACAACGCCCAGTTCCGCAACTACGCCGACTACGCGCTGAGCGCCGAGTTCCGCGCCGGGCTGGAGGATTTGGAGGCGCTCGCCGCCGAGCGCCCCACCGCGATCATGTGCGCCGAGGCAGTCTGGTGGCGCTGCCACCGCCGTATCGTCACCGACCACCTGCTCGCCCGCGGCCACGAGGTCGTCCACATCATGGACGCGGGCAAGGCCGAGCCCGCTTCGATAACGCCCTCCGCCGATGTCCGCGGCGACGGCGTTGTGGTCTACCCGCCGGAGCAGGGCGAGCTGCTGTAGCGGCAGGCCGAACCCTCCCCGTCGGGGAAGCGGAGGGAAGGTGCGCGAGGCGGCGCCGGGACCTTGTTCCGGACTTACCAGTGATGCTTGTGGCCGTAGCGATAGCCGTGCTTGAAACCGTGCTTGTAGGCATGCTTGGCGCCGTGGCCGTAGCCGACATGCGGCTTGTGGTGGTGTACGACGCGGTGGTGAGCGGCATGGCATCCGGACAGCGCCAGTGCGCCGGCGACCAGCGCGCCGAAGGCGAGCCAGCGCCCGATGCGGCGCGGTATCGGCCGGCTGACTGTTTGGGTGGTCATCGCTTCCTCCCTCCTCGGTGACATCGATAGGGCAGGGAGGATAGGGACGGGCCGCTGAACCGGCGCTGAAGCGGCCGTTCAGCCAGGGTTCAGCTTTCCGGCAGCGGTACGTAGCCGTCGTCGCCGGGGACCGAGGGGAAGCGGCGCTCGCGCCAGTCCGCCTTAACGGCCTCGATCCGCTCCTTGGAGGAGGCGACGAAATTCCACCAGATATGACGCTGTCCCTCGAGCGGCTCGCCGCCCAGCAGCATCAGCCGCGCGGGCTCCTGCGCGGCCACGGTCACCGCGGCGCCGCTTCGGATCACCGGCATCGCGCCCGCTGCGAACTGCTGCCCCGCGATGTCGATCGCGCCGTCGACGACATAAAGAGCGCGCTCCGGCGTATCCTCGGGCAGCGCGAGCCGTGCGCCGGGCTCGAGCGTCGCGTCGGCGTAGAGTGCGGGCGAGGGGGTGGCGACCGGCGACCGCTCGCCATACGCCGTGCCCACCAGCAGCGTCACATGGGCGCCGTCCCGCTCGATGCGGGGCATGTCCGCGGCCGGGTAATGGTGGAAGTCCGGCTCACCCTCCTCGGCGTCCAGCGGCAGCGCGACCCAGGACTGGATGCCGCGAAGGCAACTGTCCCGTTCGCGCTCGTCGTCCGGGCTGCGCTCGGAATGGGCGATTCCGCGCCCGGCGTTCATCCAGTTGACCGCGCCAGGCCGGATCTCCTGCGCGGTGCCCAGCGAATCGCGGTGCATCAGCGCGCCCTCGAACAGGTAGGTGACGGTGGCGAGGCCGATATGCGGATGCGGCGGCACGTCGAGCCCTTCGCCGGCCGGAAGCGCGGCCGGGCCCATCTCGTCGAGGAAGACGAACGGCCCCACCCTGCGCCGCCTGGCCGACGGCAGCACGCGCTTGACCGCGAAACCGCCGATGTCCCGCGCGCGCGGCTCGATCACCAGCTCCACGGCGCTGCCGTTCTCGGTGCAGGCGGGTTCCTCGGCGGGCTGCCAGCTCATGGTGCGGCCTTCAGGATGTGCTTGGCGATGGTGTTCTTGAGGATTTCGGACGACCCGCCGGCGATCTCGTAGGCCTTGGCGTCGCGCAGGTAGCGGCCGAAAGGGGCGTTCTCCATCACGCCGTAGGCGCCGCAGATCTGCACCGCCTGCTCGGCCACGCGCGTCGCGCAGCGGCTGGCGAGCAGCTTGGCCTCCGACGACCAGCGCGCGATCTCGTGCCCGTCGTCGAGCGCCTGCGCCGCCTGGTAGGTCAGCGCCCGCGCCGCGTCGATCTCCGACAGCATCTCGGCGAAGTACCACTGGATGCCCTGGAACTCGGCCACCGTGCGGTCGAATGCCTTGCGCGCGCGGGCGAATGCGAGCGCGCCGTCGAACGCCGCGCGCGCAATGCCGTTCGAGATCCCCGCCGCCATTGTGCGCGAGAAGTCGAGCGTCGTGACGGCCTGGCGCACGCCCTTGCCGTCCTCGCCGATCAGATGGTCGGCGGGCAGCCTCGCCCCGTCGAGCACCAGATTGACGTGCGGGCCGTTGCGCAGCCCGAAGGTCGCCGACTGCTCGCCGACATAAGTCGATACGCCCGGCGTGTCGTGCGGCACCGCGAAGGCCGATACGCCGGCCTCGGTCTCGGCCAGGATCACGAACAGTTCCGCGGCCGAGCCCGAGGTGATGAACGACTTCTCGCCGTCGAGCACCCACTCGTCACCCTCGCGACGGGCCTTCGTGTCGAGCGAGCGGATGTCAGAGCCGTGGTTGGCCTCGGTCAGCGCGTAGGAGGACAGGAGGCCGTCCTTGAACCTGGGCAGCCAGCGCGCCTTGAGACTGTCGGCGCCGAAGCGGTGGATGATGGTCTGCGCCTGCAGGATGGTGATCAGCGAGATGCCGACGGCGGCGGAGGCGTAGGACACTTCCTCGAACACCGCCAGCGCGGCGCGGTAGCCCTTGCCCGCGCCGCCGAACTCGGGCGGCATGAAGATCGTCGCGTAACCCGCGCGTGCGATCGCCCGGATCGCGTCGGCCGGATAGACATCCTCGCGGTCGATGCGGTCGGCCTGGGGCGCGATCTCCCGGTCGGTGAAATCGCGCAGCTCCGCCGCGAAGGCCGGGTCGACATGGTCGGCCCAGAAGGGCGTGCGCTCGATCGATACGCCGGAAAACCAGTTCATGGTCCTCCGCTTATCACACCGCGTGGCCGTGCACGAAGCGGTAGAGTTCGGCCGGGCGGTGGTCGACCGCCATCTCCTGGCGCCCGGTGGCCTCGAGCTCGCCCGACATCAGCATGCGGCGGCGGAAGCTGTCCTTGTTGATCTTGCGCCCCAGCACCGCCTCGTGGACCTGCTGGAGCTGGCGCAGGGTGAACTCGGGACGCAGGAGCTGGAAGCCGATGGGGGTGTAGTTGAGCTTGCCGCGGATGCGCTTGACCGCCATGCCGGCGATCTCGGCATGGTCGAAGGCCAGCGGCACCCGCGCGCCGTCCTTGCCGCGCGCGATGACCGGGCCGCCGGTCTCGCCCTCCCACGGGACCTCCAGCCAGGCGATGTTGCCGCCGCGGCCGCCCGCGCGCAGCCGGATCGGGTCGACCAGCGCGTAGTAGGCCACGGTGATCACGCGGGTGCGTGGGTCGCGCGCCGGGTCGCCGAAGGTGTAGAGCTGCTCGAGATAGACCCCCTCGAGCCCCGACTTCTTGCGCAGCACCCGCACCGCCGCCTGATCGAGCGACTCGCCGGTCTCGACGAAGCCGCCGGGCAGTGCCCACTTGCCCCCCTCGGGGTCCGCCTCGCGTCTGATGACGAAGAGCTGCAACGCTCCATCCTCGACCGACAGCACCGCCACGTCGACCGCCACCGCCGCCTGCGGCAGCGGCGCCGCGCCGGTATCGGCCCGGCCCGTGCGCTCCTCGAGGTCCGTGTGTCCGGCCATCGCCGCCTCCGTCCTTAAATGCGATCTACATAGATGTAGCTCGCATATATGGCAAGTGCCGTTAACCGAAGCCGCATGGCCGTGCCGATTTCGCCTCGGTCCCAAACGCGCTACGCTTTCACGAAACGGGCCGCGCCGGAGCCCGGAAAGGAGGACGCGCCATGCATCTGACGCCCGAACAGCAAGCGCAATACGAGCGCGACGGCTATGTCATCTTCCCCGACCTCTTGAGCCGCGAGGAGGTCGAAATCCTGCGCGCCGAGAACCGGCGCCTGTGCGCCATCGAGGACGAGCATGTGGTGCGCGAGCACACCGGCGCCGCACGCACGGTGTTCCGCGTCCACGATGACAAGTCCCCGACCGCTTCGGCGGCCTATTTCGGCCTCGCCCGGCTGCCGCGCCTCATGGCGCCGGCGGTCGACGTGCTCGGCGACGACGACGTCTATGTCTACCACTCGAAGATGAACGTGAAGGACGCCATCGAGGGCACGGTGTGGCTGTGGCACCAGGACTACGGCTATTGGCAGTATGACGGCGTGCCCGAGCCCAACATGACCACGTTCATGGTCATGCTCGACGAGGCGACCGAGATCAACGGCTGCCTCTACCTGCTGCCCGGCAGCCACGAGCTGGGTATTGTCGAGCCGGAGCGCGACACGACCACGACGTCCTATCCGCAATGGGCGATCCCGCGCGATCGGCTGGTGCCGATCATGGAGCGGTGTCCCGAGCCGGTGCCCGCGGTCGGGCCGCCGGGGACCGGCGTGATGTTCGACTGCCGCCTGCTGCACGGTTCCGGCCACAATATGTCCCGCCATCCGCGCTGGCAGATCTACATGGTCTACACGCCGGTCTCGAACGCCCCGCGCGCGGTCGAGAACCCGCGCCCCGAATGGGTGCGGTCGGTGAAGAACGTGCCGCTCGAGGTGATGGACGACGACGCCATCCTGCGCGTGGCGCAGGCGGCGGAGTAAGGGGCGCCTACCGCCCCTTGAACTCGGGCTTGCGTTTCTCGACGATCGCGGCGACCGCCTCCTCGTGGTCCTCGGTGTGGTGGGCCAGCGCCTGGTAGGCGGCGGCCATCTCGAGCAGCGCCGGCAGGTCGAGGCCGAGCCCCTCGCGCATCAGCCGCTTGGTCATGCGCACGACGCCGGGCGGATTGGCGGCGATGCGGCCCGCGAGCGCCTTGGCTTCCTCGATTAGATGGCGGTCGTCGACGACCTTGGAGACAAGGCCCCATTCGGCCGCCGTGCGCGCGTCGACCGGCTCGCCGGTGAAGGCCATCTCGGCGGCGCGGGAGAGGCCGATTTGGCGCGGCAGGAACCAAGCCCCGCCGTCGCCCGCGATCAACCCGACCTTGACGAAGTTCTCGGCGAAGGTTGCGTTCTCGGAGGCGATGCGGATGTCGCACATGAGCGTCAGGTCGCACCCCGCCCCATAGGCCGGCCCGTTGACCGCGGCGATGGTCGGTACCGACAGCTCCCACATGGCGCGCGGCAGGCGCTGGATGCCGCCGCGGTAGCCCTCGCGGATCTCGGCGCCGGTGCCTGCGAAGATGCCGGTCTTCTCCCGCATGTGCTTGATGTTGCCGCCCGAGCAGAAGGCGGGGCCCGCACCGGTCAGGATCAGCGCGCGCACCGAAGCGTCGGCCTCGATGCGCGCGACGGCGTCGAGCAACGCGTCGAGCATGTCCGCGTCGGTAATGGCGTTGCGGGTCTCGGGCCGGTTCAGCGTGATCGTGACGACATGGCCGTCACGTTCGAACAGGACCGGATCGTCTTCGGTCTCGTCGTCGGTCATCCTGGTCGGCCCGGTTCCGTCAGTCGCCGTTAAAGACTTCCTTCTTCACCACCCGGGCCGAGCTCGAGATGTCCTCGCCAACGCCTTCGACGGTGTTGCATCCCGAAAGGCCCACGATCGACATCTCCGTTTCCGACCAGAACGGGAGCGACCCGGGCACCGACTGGGAGACCGTGG
>CAZMTC010000006.1:18747-39493 GCA_964569105.1 uncultured Alphaproteobacteria bacterium
AAAGGCCGAACACGGCCACTGCGAGGACCAGAACCAGTGCGCGAATCGCCATCATGAGCCTGCCGCTCTCCTTCGCCCGCCACAAGCGCAGATTACGCAAGATATATCGTGAAACCTTAATCTTCCTACCATATCTTGCGCGATTTGCCAGCGGGTTTTTGTCGAAAGGGGAACGAATTCGAAGCGCGCCGGCGCGCCCCCGGCAAGGGCTCAGTTGGTGCCGCCCGCGGCCTCGGTCACGTCCCCGAGCTCGGTCATCATGTAGTCGAGCTTGTGGTCCTGCGGCCTGTAGGCCCAGCCTTGGGCGCGTCGGGTGATGGCTTCGGCCTGCGCCTCGACCGCGCCGGCCGACAGGAAGTCGGCGCCCTCGTCCTCGGGCTTGCCGGCGTCGGCCTCGGCGATCGCCTGTTCCCATTCGGCGCGCAGCGCGGCGTCGTAGTCGGCGCGGATCGTCGCCCACGGGCTCTCCGGGTCGCCGGCAAGGATCACCGTGACAACCAACCCGTCGAAGGTGCGGAAGGTGGCGGTGCGGAACACCTCGTCCAGCACCTCCGCCTTGTCCTCGGCCGGCACCACATCCTCGAGGTCGAAGCCCAGCAGCGTGCTGGCGATCGAGCGCAGCCGGCTCTGGCCGCTCAGCGTGCGGTCTTCGGGCAGGTCGACCACCTCCCAGTCCTCGGTGCCGGGCGAGGGGCGGCGGATGTGCAGGGCTGTGCCCTGCGGACCCTCGAGCACGATCTCGTGCAGCCGCGCGCGGGTGACGTCGACGATACGCTTGTCGAGCCAGGCGTCCGGGTCGGCCTCGACCTCCAAATCGCCCTCGGCCAGCCAGGCGCGCTCGCCCTCGGGCTCGCGCACATAGACCATCTGCGGCCCCACGGCCGCGTAGGTGTAGTGGCGCTTGCCGACGACGATCTCGGCCATCGTCGCGCCGTCCGCGTCCTCGACGGTCAACAGCACCGACTTGGCGTCCTCGGCCATCGGGTCGCCCAGATCGAGGCGCGGGTAGAGCTCGGGCTGTGCCGTCTTGGGCTCGAGCGCCTTGAGGCCAGCGGTGACCACCAGCGTCTTCTTCACCTGATCGGTCTTGGCCGGGTAGCCGTGCTTCGAGGCGACCACCCAGCGCGCGTCGGCGTCCTCGCCGCTTCGCACCACCTCGACGCGGTCGCCGGCGTTGGCGGCGACGATGCGCGCGGCGTCGTTGATGCGTTCCTCGAGTTCCGGGAAGATCAACTCGCCTTCGCGTCCCGTGGTCGCCCCGCCGCCCGGCTGCACCATGATCGCGGCGATCACGGTAGCCGCGGTCACGGCCGAGAAGATCGCCAGCGTGGTCTTGCGCATCTCTCTCGTCCCTCCGGCTGTCAGCCTTCGCCAAGCGTCCGGGCGCGGCTGCGGCGCCGGCGCTGCCACAGCGCGAGCCCAATCGCGACGAGTGCGACGACGATCGGGATCAGCGCGATGTTGACGAACTTGAGCCAGCCCTCGAGCCGCTCGATATCCTCGTGCAGCTTGCGCTGCACGTCGCGCAGCTGCTTACGGATCTGCAGCACCTCGGCGGTGAAGTTGTCGATGGCCTGCCGCTGCTCGTCGGTGAGGATGACGTCGCCGCCCTCGCCGACGTCGGTCTGCAACTCGTCGAGCTTCTTCTGGGTGGCGTCGAGCTCGGCGCGCAGCTCCTGCTCGGTCGAGCGGTACTCGGCCTCCGCCCGGCGCTCCAGCTCGCGCACCAGCGTGAACGGCCGCTGGGTGGTGCCGCGGGTGCGCAGTCCGATCAGCGCCGCGTCGCCGGCGAAGCTGTCGACCGCGTTGTTCACGAAGGCGCCGTTGCCCGCGACCTCCTCGATCATCTCGCGGCCCAGCACGTTGCGGCGCTGGACCCAGAACTGGTCGCGCAGGATGTCGGTGTCGGCCACCACCAGCACCGCGATCTCGCCCTCGGCGATGTGCGCCGGCCGGTCCTCCGCCTGGGCTTCGTCGTCGGCCGCTTCGTCCTCCGCGGCCGAGGTCTCCTCGGCGCCGTCCTCCTCCTCGGGGGGCGGCGGCGGGCCATCGGGGAAGGCGGTCTTGGCCGGGCCGGTGACGCGCGCGGCCAGGGTGAAGCGCCGGCCCGAGGGTTCGAACTCCTCCCACAGCTTGCTCGGGTCGGCCATGAAGGCGACCTCGAGCGCGCGTATCAGGGCCGACTGCTCGCTCGAGGTGAGCAGCGGCGTCATCTCGGTGGTCGCGCCCTCCACCGGCGTCAGGTGGCCGGCCGTGCCCATGTTGACCACCTCGATGTCGGCGGTCAGCGGGTCGTCGGCGATCTGGCTGCCCTCGAGGCCCAGCCAGGCCAGGTAGTCGACCTCCTGGCGTCGGCCGGCCGCCTGCACCAGCACGCGGATCGCGGCGTTGGCGTCGCCGACCACGTTCTCGCTATCCATCCGGAAGCCCCAGGCTTCGAACAGCCCGGGCAAATTGGAGCCCGTCTGGCCGGGCACCATCGCCGCCTGGCCCTGTTCGGCCTCGGCGTGAGGATCGGCGAAGGCGATCAGCTTGCCGCCGCCCAGCACCCACTGGTCGATCATGTAGCGCGCGCGGTCGGAGAGCTGCTTGGGATGGATCAGCATCACGAGATCGGCGTCGGCCGGGACGCGCCCGTCCTCGGGGTCGAAGCGGCGGATGTCGTAGCTCTCCTGGAGCTGCGCCATGATCTGCCAGGGCGCTACGCCGCCCTGCTGCATGACCGGCGAGCCGCGCCGGCCCATCACCGGCAGCGAGGATTGGAGGTACAGGACCTTCTGCTCGGGGTTCGCCAGCACGCTGATCATTCGGGTCAGGTCGTACTCCAGATAGCCTTCCCGGTCCGGGTGGAACAACGCGATGCGCTCCTCGTCGTCGGTGCTGTTGGTGCCGGCGAGGCCGAAATAGGCCTCGCTGCCCTGATCGACGGGGATTCCCTGCAGGCCGAAGCCGACCGCCAGATCCTCGGCGTCGGAGAACGGCTCGGGATTGTAGACGCGCAGGTCGATCCTGGGCCCGGCGATCTCGTCGTAGCGCTCGACCATCTCGCGTACCCGGTCGGCGTAGGCGCCGATCTGCGGCGCCGCCTCGCCGATGCGCGGCGAGTAGAAGAAGTGCAGCGTCACCGGCTCCTCGATCTCCTCCAGCACCTGGCGCGTGGCGTCGGAGAGAGTGAACAGGCCTTCGGCAGTGAAGTCGAGGCTCCAGCCGCGGAACGCCCCCGCCGCGAAGGCGTTGATCGCGAGGAAGAAGATCGCCGCCACCGCCAGACCGGCGATGGACAGGCGGTTTTCCCGGGTCTCTCGGGTCGCGGCCATCGGCTCCTACCGTCCCTTCTTGAGATCGACCAGCAGGGTATTGGCGAACAGGAACACGCCGATCAGCGAGGCGAAGAACACCAGGTTGCGCGCGTCGATCACGCCCTTGGTGGCGCCGCTGAAGTGGGTCAGGAAGCTGAACCCGGCGATCGTGTCGACAATCTCGCGCGGCAGCCAGCCGGCGATGAAGCTGGTCACCAGGGGCGTGCCCGAGAGCGTGAACAGGAAGCAAACCGTGGCGGCGAGCACGAAGGCGATCACCTGGTTCTTGGTCAGCGCCGAGAAGCAGGCACCGATCGCGAGGTACGACCCCGCCATCAGCGCGCTGGCGATATAGCCGGCCAGGATCGCGCCGTTGTCCGGATGGCCCAGCACGTTGACCGTGATCCAGATCGGGAAGGTCAGCGCCAGCGCAACCGCCGCGAAGGCCCAGGCCGCCAGGTACTTGCCCAGCACCGCCTGCGGGACGGTCAGCGGCAGCGTCAGCAGCAGCTCGATCGTGCCCGACTTGCGCTCCTCCGCCCACAGCCGCATCGAGATCGCCGGCACCAGGAACAGGTAGAGCCAGGGGTGGAAGTCGAAGAACGGTTCCAGGTCCGCCTGGCCCCGGTCGAAGAAGCCGCCGACGAAAAAGGTCAGCGACCCGGCCAGCGCCAGGAACACGACCAAAAAGACATAGGCCACCGGGGTGGCGAAATACCCCTTCAGCTCGCGCTTGAAGACCACCCAGATGTTGCGCATCGCCTGCCCTCAGCCCGCCCGGGTGATGTCGCGGAACACGTCGTCGAGGCGGCCGCGCTCGACCCGCATCTCGTCCGCCTGCCAGCCCTTGTCGCGCACCAGCCCCGCCACCTTGTCGGCGATCCAGGCACCGTTCGCGGGGATCGCGGTCAAGGCCACGCGGTCGCCCTCGGCCGGCGCCGGCTCGGTCGCGGCGACGCCGTCGAGCGCCTCGAGCGCCGCCTTGACCTCGTCGCGCCTGGCGCCTTGGACGGCGAGCGTCACCGCGTTGTGGTGGCGCGAGCGCGCCTCGAGCTCCGCCGGCGTGCCGTCGGCCACCACCCGGCCCGCGGCGATGACCAGCGCGCGCGTGCACACCGCGCCGACCTCCTCGAGGATGTGGGTCGAGATTACGATCGCCTTCTCGGCCGCCATCTCGGAGATCAGCGAGCGCACCTCGTGCTTCTGGTTGGGGTCGAGCCCGTCGGTCGGCTCGTCCATGATCAGCACGTCGGGGTCGTGGAGCAGCGCCTGCGCCAGGCCGACGCGGCGCTTGTAGCCCTTGGACAGCGTGTCGACCGGCTGGGTCAGCACGGTGCCGATCTGGGTCAGCTCCACGGCCCGCTCGACCCGCTTGCCCACCTCGGCGCCGCGGAAGCCGCGCATCTCGGCTACGAATTGCAGGAAGCCCTCCGCCGTCATGTCGCCGTAGGCCGGCGCGCCCTCGGGCAGGTAGCCCAGCCGCGCGCGCGCCGCGATCGGCTCCCGGGCCACGTCGTGGCCGCAGATCGCCGCGCGGCCCGCGGTCGCGCGCAGGAACCCGGTCGCCATCTTCATGGTCGTCGACTTGCCGGCGCCGTTCGGTCCCAGGAAGCCCAGCACCTCGCCCCTGGCGACGGAGAACGACACGTCGTCCACCGCGAGGATCGGCCCGAACCGCTTGGTCAGTCCTTCGATCTCGATCATCGCCACACGACGCCCCGCGCGGCAGCCTCGCGGTGCCGATCCGTCCCTGGGTTGTTGTCGTGACGCGGCCGCGGAACCGCGACCGTCGTCTCCCTGCTTCCAGGCGGCCTAACAAATAGGAAAAGCCGGGGGCGTTTCAAGCACTGCGGTGTACCGCGGCTGGTTCCGCCTGGCGATTGCCCGACACCGCCCGGCTCGGGTCGCTTCGATCGCGCGGAATCTTCCGGCCGGTGGACGATGGTCATGAGACTGGCGGCAAAACGGGGTTTGTCCGGTCTGCCGCTTTCGAGCGTCCCGCAGTTGCTCTATCGTCCCCGTCCATGAGCTGGAAGGACGAGATCGAGGAGCTGCGTCGGCGCGAGGCGCTGGCGCGGGCGATGGGCGGGCCGGAGAAGGTCGAGCGCCAGCACAAGGCCGGGCGCCTCACCGTACGCGAGCGGCTCGAGGCGCTGCTCGACGAGGGCAGCTTCCGCGAGATCGGCACCATCGCCGGGCGCGCGGAGTATGCCGAGGACGGCACGCTCGCCGGCTTCACGCCCTCTAACCTGCTCTACGGCCGCGGCCGCATCGAGGGCCGGCCGGTGGTGGTCTCGGCCGACGACTTCACGGTGCGCGGCGGCGCCGCCGACGCCTCGATCCATGCCAAGCAGATCGCTGCCGAGGCGATGGCCAACGAGCTGCGCATCCCCTTGGTGCGCCTTGTCGAGGGCACGGGCGGCGGCGGCTCGGTCAAGTCGATCGAGACCGACGGCTACACCTACGTTCCCGCCAACCCCGGTTGGGACTGGGTGGTCGCCAACCTGGCGACCGTGCCGGTGGTCGCGCTCGCGCTCGGCCCGGTCGCCGGGCTGGGCGCGGCGCGCGCCGTCACCTCGCACTACTCGGTCATGGTCAAGGGCGTCTCGCAGCTCTTCGTCGCCGGCCCGCCGGTGGTCGCCGGGGTCGGCGAGCAGGTCGACAAGGAGGCGCTCGGCGGCTCCGCCATCCACACCCGCAACGGCGCCATCGACGACGAGGCGGCGAGCGAGGAGGAGGCCTTCGCCCGCGCTCGGCGCTTCCTGTCCTACCTGCCGCCTTCGGTCCACGAGCTGCCGCCGCGCACCGAGCCCGACGACGACCCCGGCCGGCGCGAGGAGTGGCTGATCGAGGCGGTGCCGCGCGCGCGCCGCAAGGTCTACAAGATGCGGCCCATCATCGAGGCGGTGGTCGACCGCGGCACGCTCTTCGAGATCGGCCGTCATTGGGGGCGCTCGGTAATCACCGGCCTCGCGCGGCTCGACGGCTGGCCGGTGGCCGTGCTGGCGGGCGACCCCTATCACTATGGCGGCGCCTGGACCGCCGACGCCGCGCACAAGGCGATGCGCTTCGTCGACCTGGCCGAAACCTTTCACCTGCCCGTCGTCCATCTGGTCGACAATCCGGGCTTCCTGGTCGGCATGGCGGGGGAGAAGGCGGCCACCATCCGCCACGGCGCCCGCGCGCTCGCCGCGATCTACCAGGCGACCGTGCCCTGGTGCTCGGTCATCGTCCGCAAGGTGTTCGGCGTCGCCGGCGCCGGCCACTCCAACCACGCCCGCTACCAGCACCGCTACGCCTGGCCCTCGGGCGACTGGGGCTCGCTGCCCGTCGAGGGCGGCATCGAGGCCGCCTACAAGGCCGACATCGCCGCCGCGCCCGACCCCGCCGCGCGCCGCGCCGAGATCGAGGCCACGCTCGACCGCGTCCGCTCCCCCTTCCGCACCGCCGAGCGCTTCGGCGTCGAAGAGCTCATCGACCCCCGCGACACCCGCCCGCTGCTGTGCGAGTTCGCCAACCTCGCCGCGCCCCTGCGCACGCCGGGTCAGACGAGGTTCGGCCCGCGGCCGTGACCGCGCCGAACGCGATCAGGGCTGCGCCGCCGGTCCATTTGTCGATCAAGAGCCGCTTCCGGCCCCGTCAGCGACGGGGCGCGCTATCCCAGCCCGGCGACTTTCGTCCGCTGACCGTGTGGAGCCTCCGGCGCCGAGGCACGCCGCAGGTTGCGTGAGGACGGGAAGACCACGGTGACCGTGGTCCCGGTTCCGACAGCGCTGTCGATTGCGAGGGTCCCGCCGTGAAGCTCGACCAGGCGCCTGGTCAGCGGCAGGCCCAGGCCGGTGCCCTCGGTGTTGCGCACGTAGCTGTTTTCAGTCCTTCCGAACGGCGCCAGCACCTTCGGGATATCTTCGGGATCGATGCCGATGCCCGTGTCGGCGACGCGAATCTCTACCGTGCCGTCCCGGTGGGACACGCCACGGACCCAAACCTTCCCGCCACGCGGCGTGTACTTGACTGCATTGGACAGCAGGTTGACCAGGATCTGCAGTATGCGCCGGGAATCGGCGCTGATCGGCGGCAGGTCCTGCGCGAACTCCGTCGTCACGGAGACGCCTCGGTTCAGGGCCAGATCGGCGAGCAATCGCATGGCGCGTTCGGCCAGCTCGGGAAGCCGCACCTCGGCTTCCTCCAGCACGACCTTGTCGGCTTCGATCCGAGCAAAATCCAGCAGGTCGTTGATGAGGTCGAGCAGGTAGCTGGCGCTGCCGTGGATGTCGGCCACATACCCCCGGTAGGCCGGCACATCGATGGGGCCGAAAAGTTCGCGGTGCATGATGTCCGAGAAGCCGATGACGGCGTTGAGCGGCGTGCGCAGCTCGTGGCTCATGTTCGCCAGGAACTCCGATTTCGCCTGGTTCGCCTTGGTCAGTTCCTTGCGAATGGCGTCGAGCGCCCGGTTGCGCTCGCGCATCACCTCGGCGACGCGGCGGGCCAGCCTGAGGGTGCTCCCGACGCCGACATAGCGCCCGTCGCGCACCGCCAGGAAACCGGCGGGAAGCATCTCGGCATAGCGGTGAGCAAGGATGTCCAGCGCCACCTCGGGCTCGGTCCGGTCGTCGATGGTCGGCGGCTCGCGGTGCATCAGCACCCCTATACCGCGGCGCGAGTAGAGTTCGGGCCGATATGGCTTGGCGAATTCGCCCCTGAAAGCCACACGGTCCACGATCCCGACCGGGCGGCCGCTGTCGACAACGGGGATGGTCAGCTCGTGCGGGCGGTCGTAGAGGCGTCGCAGTACCTGCGCGCACGGTTCGTCCGACGTGATCGGCTCCACCCGATCCAGGAGCAGGTCGAGCGACCAGACTTCGCTCCCGTCCTGGGACATCGACACTCTCCCCGAAAGCTGTTGTCGGAGACCGTGTAGTGGGAAAGCGTTAAGGGATTCTATATGTTGTTGTCTGAAGACGAGTGGAAATGTCGAATTTCACAAGACTGACACAGAGTTGTAATAAACGAGTTGAGAAAGTTTTACTCAGCTTGTATTGATGATCAGTGTGTGAGGCCGTTGGGCGTTCGCGGAGTGCTGGGTGTTTGGCTGCAACCCGGCTCGCCACGATTCGCAGGACGCGGCAGATCGCACTATTCCGCCGGAGCGAGCGCTCCCTCGGCCTTGCCTTCGGCTTCGACCGCCGGACGCCTGCCCGCCAGATAGGTGTAGACCACCGGGATCACGAACAGCGTGAAGACGGTGCCCACCAGCAGGCCGCCGACGATCACGAGGCCGATGTCCTGCCGGCTCTCCGCGCCCGCGCCGGCGGCGGTCGCCAGCGGCACCGCGCCCAGCACCATCGCGCCGGTGGTCATCAGGATCGGCCGCAAGCGCAGTACCGCCGCCTGGGTAACCGACTCGAACAAATCCTCACCGCGATCGCGGAACTGGTTGGCGAACTCGACGATCAGGATGCCGTGCTTGGTGATCAGTCCGATCAGCGTCACCAGCCCGACCTGCGAGTAGATGTTGAGCGTCGAGCCGTCGAGCCACAGCGCGAACAGGCCGCCCGCGATCGACAGCGGCACGGTCAGCATGATGATGAACGGGCTGCGGAAGCTTTCGAACTGCGCCGACATCACCAGGTAGATGAAGGCGAGCGCGAGCAGGAAGGTGACGAAGATCCCCGCGCTCGCCTTCTGGAACTCGCGCGACTGGCCCCCGTACTCGACCTGCGCCGAGGGCGGCAGCGTCTCGGCTGCGGCGGTGTTGAGCGCATCCAGCGCCTCGCCCAGCGAGAAGCCCTCGGCCAGATTGGCGGTGACGGTGGCGGAGCGAAGCTGGTCGAAATGGTTCAGCTCGCGCGGCGCCACCGTCTCCTGGATCGTGACCAGGTTCGACAGCGGCACCATCGTGCCGCCGGCCGCGCGGACGTAGATGCGGTAGAGATCCTGCGGGTCGGCGCGGTCGATGTCGGCGACCTGGACGACCACGTCGTACTGCTCGCCCTCGCGCTTGAACCGCGTCACCTGCCGGCCGCCCAGCATGGTCTCGAGCGTGCGGCCCAGCGTCTCGACCGAGATGCCCAGGGTGGCCGCCTTGTCGCGGTCGATGTCGACCTTGAGCTGCGGCTTGTTGAGCCGCAGGTCGCTGTCGAGGTTGAGCAGTCCGGGCACGTCGCGCACCCGATCCATCACGCCGTCGACCATCGCCTGCAGCTCGGAATAGGGCTGCGTCGTCTGGATCACCACCTGCAGCGGCTTGTCGCGCAGGCTCTGGCCCAGCGGCGGCGGGGTCACCGGGAAGGCGAGCACGCCCGGAATCGCGAACATCTGGCCCTGGATCGAGCGGGCGATCTCCTGCGAGCTGCGATCGCGCTCCGACCAGTGCTCGAAGCCGACGAACGAGATGCCCTGGTTGGCGAGCGGGAAGCCCGAGACCACGAAGTAGCGTTCGACCTCCGGGACGTCGGCGTAGATCGCTTCGAGCTGGCGCGCGTAGCGGTCGGTGTAGTCGATGGTCGCGCCCTCGGGAGCCAGGAAGATGCCCAGGATGGTTCCGGTGTCCTCCACCGGCGCCAGCTCCTGGTCGAGCCCGCGGTAGAACACGACCGAGCTGAGCGCCACCGCCACGCCGACCGCGAGCACGAGCGGACGCGCGCGCAGGCCCCGGCGCAGGAGCGTCTCGTAGCCGCCGGTCAGCCGGCGCAGCCCGCCCTCGATGAACCGGTATGCCTTGCCGTGTTGCGTCTCGCGGCGCAGCAGGCGCGAGCACATCATCGGCGTGGCGGTGAGCGCGACGAAGCCCGAAACCAGCACCGCGCCGGCCAGCGCCAGCGCGAACTCGGTGAACAGCCGGCCGGTGGCGCCGGTCATGAAGCCGATCGGCAGGTAGACGGCGGCCAGCGTGAGCGTCATCGCGATGATCGCGAAAGTGATTTCGCGGGCGCCCCGGATCGCCGCCTGCATCGGCGGCACGCCGTTCTCGATATGGCGGTAGATGTTCTCGAGCATCACGATGGCGTCGTCGACGACCAGGCCGATCGCCAGCACCATGGCGAGCAGCGTCAGCGTGTTGATCGAGAAGTCGAGCGTGTACATCAGGAAGAACGCGCCGATCAGCGACACCGGGATGGTGACCAGAGGGATCACCGTCGCGCGCGCCGAGCGCAGGAACAGGAAGATGATCAGCACCACCAGCAGCACGGCCTCGCCGATGGTCGTGTAGACGTTGTCGATCGACTCCTGGATGAACACCGACTTGTCGTAGGCGACGCGAACCGTCATGCCCTCGGGCAGCGACTCGGCGATCGCCGGCACGCGCGCGCGGACCGCGTCCGAGACGTCGAGCGGGTTGGCGGTCGCCTGCTTGACCACGCCCAACGCCACCGCGGTGTCGCCCTTGAACCGCACCACGCGGCGCTCGTCGCGCGGGCCCAGTTCGGCATAGCCGATGTCGGCCAGCCGGATCAGCCGGCCGGCCGGAGTCTCGGCGACGATCAACTCGTTGAACTGCTCGGGCGTGCGCAGGTCGGTCTCGGACAGCACCGTGAACTCGCGCTCCCGACTTTCGATGCGGCCCGAGGGGATCTCGACATTCTGCCGGCGCAGCGCGCCCTCGACGTCCTGCGGCGTCAGCCCGTAGGCCGCCAGCCGCTCGGGGTCGAGCCACAGCCGCATGGAGTAGCGCCGCTCGCCGAAGATGCGCACCTGCGAAACGCCCGCGATGGTCTGGAGCTGGTCCTTGACGTAGCGGTCGGCGTAGTCGGTGACCTCCATCGGCTCGTGCCGGTCCGAGGTGAAGGCGAGGTAGATGATCGGCTGGGCGTCGGCCTCGACCTTCTGGATCACCGGTTCGTCCACCTCGTCGGGAAGGTTGCCGCGCACGCGGCTCACCCGGTCGCGCACGTCCGCCGCCGCGTCGGACGGATCGCGGTCGAGCGCGAAGGTGACGGTGATGTTGGACTCTTCCTGCCGGCTCACCGAGGACAGGAAGTCGATGCCCTCGATACCGGCGAGCGACTCCTCGAGCACCTGGGTCACCTGGCTCTCGATGATCGCGGCGCTGGCGCCGGCGTAACGCGTCTCGACGCTGACCACCGGCGGGTCGATCGCCGGATACTCGCGCAACGGCAGCTCCTGATAGGCGACGATGCCCAGAAGCACCACCGCGAGCGACAGGACGGTCGCGAAGACCGGACGCCGGATGCAGATTTCGGAGATCGACATCGATCAGGACTCCGAGGCCGAGCCGACGGCCCTCACCGGGGCGTCGGGGCGGACCTTGATCTGGCCCGCGGTGATCACGACGTCGCCGGGCGCAAGCCCCTCGACGATCTCGACCTGTGCGCCGCGCCGGGTGCCGATGCGCACCTCGGTCCGCTGCGCCTTGCCGTCGACGACCTTGTAGACGGTGAAACCCTCGGCGCCGGGCATCAGGGCTTCTTCCGCGATCAAGATCGCGCCCTCGCGCCGGTCGATCGCGAGCGTGACGCGCGCGAAAAGCCCGGGACGCAGCAGATTGTCCGGGTTGCCGACCACCGCGCGGATCGACAGGCTGCGCCCGGCCTCGTCGATGCGCGGGTCGATCGCCAGCACCTCGCCCTCGAACTCGCGCCCTGGAAAGGCGTCGACGCTGACGGTGATCTTCTGACCGCGGTCGACACTGGCCAGATAGCGCTCGGGAACCGCGAAGTCCGCCTTGATCGGCTGTACGCTCTCCAGGTTGACCAGTTCCTGCCCGGCGACGACATAGGCGCCCTCGCTGACCCGGCGCAGGCCGGCGATGCCGGAGAACGGCGCATGGATTTGGGTCTGCTCGAGCCGCGCCTGTGCCAACGCGACCGCGGCGCGGCTGGCTTCGAGCTCGCTCAGCGCCTCGTCGCGCGTGCGCGCGGTGCCCGAGCCTTTCTCGAGCAGTTCGGCGGCGCGCGCATAGTTGCGCCGCGCCAATGAGAACCGCGCCTGGGCCTCCGCGAGCACAGCGCGGGTGACGGCGTCGTCCAGCTCGAACAGCAGGGTCCCGGCTTCGACCGGCTCGCCTTCCTCGAAATGGATCGCCTTGACGATGCCCGCGATCTCGGGGCGGACGATCACCGACTCGTTGGACCGGATCGTGCCCACCGCCTCCAGGGTGTCGACGACCGTATCGACAGTGACCTCCTGCACCTCAACCGGGGTGGGCGGCCGGTCGTCGCCCTGCTGGGCCGAGGCGGGTGCGAGCGTCAGCGCGGCCGAGAGCCCGGCCGCCGCCACGGCGCGGCACAAAGGCGATCTCGCGACCGCGGCGGCCGCCGTGAAACCGGGCATGCGGTTGCTCCTTCCGCACGGAAATTAGGGCCGGCCCGGTGGGGGGTCAATCGGCCTCGCGGGATAGTGAGGCCTCGCGCCCGGTGGGCTCGAGCCGCCGGGGACGGGGCTGCGCGCCTAGCGGCCCACCGCGTAGCCCTGCATGTTGCGGGGATTGGCCGCGGCCTTCAGCACGCCGTCGGGTTCGCGCGCGGCGACGGCCAGGCGGCCGAGCGACCAGTCGCCGACCACCTCGACCTCGTGCCCGCGCGCGCGCAGCGCCTCGATCGTCTCGGGCGCGAAGCGTCCTTCGACCTCCATCTCGCCCGGCCGCGCGCGGCGCGGGTAGAACGAGTTGGGCCAGTGGTGGCTGACGAAAGCCGCGGTGTCGATCGCCGCCTGCAGGTCCATGCCGTGGGCATGGCGCAGGAAGAACTGCATCGCCCACTGGTCCTGGCCGTCGCCGCCGGGCGAGCCGAACGCCATGTAGGGCTCGCCGCCGCGGTAGGCGATGCCGGGCGAGAGCGTCGTGCGCGGCCGCTTGCCGGGCGCCAGCGTGGACGGCAGCCCCTCCTCGAGCCAGAACATCTGCGCGCGAGTGCCCAGCGGGAAGCCCAGATCCGGGATCACCGGCGAGCTCTGAAGCCAGCCGCCCGAAGGCATGGCCGAGACCATGTTGCCCCACTGGTCAACCACGTCGACATGCACCGTGTCGCGGCGCACCTCTCCCGCCGCGGCGAGCGCGCCGGGCTCGCCCACGCCGGGTCCCTGCGCCTCCGCCGCCACGGTGGCCTCGGGCAGACGCGCGCCGGCGCCCGCCTGGCCGGCACGCAGCGCCATCGACGCCTCGGCGCCGACCAGCTTGCGCCGCGCGTCGGTGTAGGCGTCCGACAAGAGCTCGTCCATCGGCACGTCGGTAAAGGCGGGATCGCCGTAATAGGCCTCGCGGTCGGCATAGGCGAGCTTGGCGCACTCGACCAGCGTGTGGACGAAGTCGGGCCCGACGGGATCCATGGCGCCGATGTCGAAGCCCTCCAGCAGGCGAAGTTGCTGCAGGAAGCCGGGACCCTGGCCCCAGGGCCCGGTCTTGAACACCCGCCACTCGCCGTAGTCGGCGTGGAGCGGATCCTCGTAGCTCGCCTGCCAGCCGGCCATGTCGTGCGCGGTCAGCACGCCGCGATGGGCGCGGTCGGTCGAATCGAGCACCGGCTCGCCGGTGCAGAAACGCTCGATCGCCTCGGCGACGAAGCCGCGGTAGAAGGCGTCGCGCGCCGCGTCGATACCCGCCTCGCGCCCGCCCGCCGCGTCGGCCGTCGCGACGATGCGGGAGAATGTCTCGGCCAGTTTTGGATTTGCGAACAGCTTCCCCGGAGCGGGCGGATGGCCGCCGGGCAGATACAGCGCCGCGGAGGTGGGCCAGGCGCGCTCGAACAGCTCGGCCACGTTGGCGATGAATGTGGACACCATCGGCGCCAGCGGATAGCCGCGCGCGGCGTAGTCGATGGCCGGCGTCATCGCCTCCGCCACCGAGAAGGTGCCGTAGTCGCGCAGGAGCCGCATCCAGCCGTCGAATGCCCCGGGAATGACCGCGGCCAGCAGCCCCGTGCCCGGGACCAGGTCGAGGCCCAGGTCGCGGTAATGCTCGACAGTGGCCCCGGCGGGCGCCGGGCCCTGGGCGCACAGCACGCGCACCCGATCCTCGTCCGCCGAATGGAACACCACGGGCAGGTCGCCCGCCGGGCCGTTCTGGTGCGGCTCGACGACCTGGAGCACGAAGCCCGCCACCACCGCCGCATCGAACGCGTTGCCGCCGCGCTCGAGCGCGGCCATGCCGGCGGCGGAAGCGAGCCAGTGGGTGGAGGCCACCATGCCGAATGTGCCGCGCAATTCGGGACGGGTGGTGAAGGTCATGGCGGTCGCTCCTTATGCGTCGCGCTCGGCCGGGCGCTCGACGTCGGCATCCGTCGGCACGTGGTCTGCCTCGCGGGCGCGATGCTTGTAGATCAGGTAGAGGTTGCGCCCGTAGACGATCAGCCCGCCCGCCTGGCCGGCGATGAACACCGGGTCGGTCCGCCAGATGGCGTAGGACAGGAGGGTGACGCCGCCCGCCATCGAAAAATACCAGAAGGCGATCGGGATGATCGACTGGCGGGCCTTTTCGGACACGAACCACTGGATGATGAAGCGCATCGAGAACAGCGCCTGCCCGAGAAAACCGACCAGCACCCAGACGGCCTCGCCGGCAGAGTCGACATTCAGGATGTCCTTCACGGGATCGATGATGGCGACCAGGAATTCCACGGCTCAGTCCTCCCAGATCTCGGGATGCTTCGTCCGGCGCATCAGCCATATCACGCCGATGAGGTCCCACAGTCCGTACCAGGCGCGGTCCAGGATGCCGTAGTTGGACGCGCCACGCTCGCGCGCGCGGTGCAGGACGGGGACCGACGTCACCCGGCAGCCGCGCTGGATGAACAGCGCGGGCAGGAAGCGGTGCATGTGGTCGAAACGCGGCAGGTCGAGGAACCGCTCGCGCGAGAACAGCTTCAGCCCGCAGCCCGAATCCGGCGTGTCGTCGCCCAGCAGGCTCGAGCGGATCGCGTTGGCGATGCGCGAGGCGACGCGCCGCGCACCCGTGTCGCGCCGGTCGGTGCGATGCCCGCAGACCACGAGATCGGGGTCCGGCGCGCCGCTCGCGGTGATGCGCGACCACAGGTCGGGAATGCTGGCGGGGTCGTTCTGGCCGTCGCCGTCGAGGGTGACGATGAACGGCGCGCGCGCCGCGCGAATGCCGCTGATCACGGCGCGGCTCTGCCCGCAGGAGCGCTTGTGATGCAACACGCGCAGCCTGGGCTGCCGCGACCTCGCCTCTGCCAGCCTTTCCGCCGTCGCGTCGGTCGAGCCGTCGTCGACATAGATCACCTCGAAATCCACCACCCCGTCGAGCGCGGCATGGATCTCGGCGATCAGGGGCAAGATGTTCTCCGCCTCGTTACGGACGGGGACCACGACGGACAAGTCCATGGCGGGGATATCGGGCGATTGTTTGACGGCTCGGCGCCGCTCGCGTAAGCAACGCCAGCGAGCGGGGGCTGATTAGCACGCGCTCCATCCCGAGACCAGCAACTTGCCCGGACAAGGCCGCCGTGGATCGCCTGCTTCGTGGAGCTCGGCCCTATCTGCTCCTGGGTATCCTGTGCCTGGGGTTCGCGCTGCCGGGCATCGCCACGCTGCCGCCCCTCGACCGCGACGAGTCGCGCTTCGTGCAGGCCTCGCGCCAGATGCTCGAGAGCGGCGACGTCATCGACATCCGCTTCCTCGACGAGCCGCGCAACAAGAAGCCCGCCGGCATCTACTGGCTGCAGGCGGCGTCGGTCGCCATTTTCTCGGACGCCGAGAGCACGGCGATCTGGCCCTACCGCGTCCCTTCGGTGCTGGGCGCGGTGGCGGCGGTGCTGCTGACCTTCTGGGGTGGGACCGTGCTGCTGGGCCGGCGTGCGGCGTTCGCTGGCGCGGCGCTCTTGTGCGGGTCGCTCCTGTTCGTCGTCGAAGCGCACATCGCCAAGACCGACGCGATGCTCCTCGCCACCGTGGTCCTCAGCCACGCGGCCCTGGCCCACATCTTCATGCGGGTCAAGGACGGCTGGAGCGCGCATCCGGGCCTCGCCGCCGCATTCTGGGTCGGCATCGGCCTGGGCGCGCTGCTCAAGGGGCCGATCGTGCCGCTGGTCGCGGCGCTGACCATCGCGGTGCTCAAGCTGGCACGACGCGGCGTGCCGCTGCTCGGCGCGCTGCGCCCGGGGTGGGGCGTGCCGCTGGCGGCCGCGATCTTCGCGCCGTGGTACCTCGCCTCGATGTTCTGGACCGACAGCGATTTCGTCGCCGACGCGGTGAGCCAGGACCTGCTGCCCAAGCTCTTGGGCGGGGTGGAGAGCCACGGCTTCCCGCCGGGGTACTTTCTGCTCCTGATGCCCATCCTGTTCTGGCCCGGCTCGCTGTTCGTCTGGCCGGCGCTGGTCTGGGCCTGGGGACGGCGCGCGGCGCCCGGGGTGCTGTTCTGCCTCGCCTGGCTGATCCCGTTCTGGCTGGTGGTCGAGCTGGTGCCGACCAAGCTGCCTCATTACGCCCTGCCGGTGTACCCGGCGCTGGCGCTGCTGACCGGCGCGGCGCTGGCGGCGGCGGCGCAGGGGGAGTGGGTGGCGCCGCTGCGCGCGTGGTGGGCGCGGGGAACCTATGCCGGCTGGGCCGCGATCGCATTCGGCATCGCCGCCCTGCCGGCCGCATTGCCGATTATCATGGGCGGCTCTTTCACCGCGTGGTCCGCGCTCGGCATCGCGGTTGGTGTCGCCGTCGCGATCGTCGGCGTCACGCGGGCTTGGCGCGGCCAGCCGGCAATCGCGCTCGCGGCGGCCGTGATCGGCGCGTTGCCCCTCTACGGCTCGATCTATCAGGGCGTTTTGCCGGCGCTCGACGCGCTCTGGCTGTCGCGCGGCGCTCACGCGCTGGTCGCCACGCACAGCCCGCATGGCGAGCTGCGCCCCGTGGTCGCGGGCGGCTACCGTGAGCCGAGCCTCGTGTTCATGCTGGGCTCCGATACCGCGCTTCCGGAGCCGCACGAGTTGGTCGACGCCTTTGCCGAGCGGCCGGAGGCACTGGCGTTGATGGGGCTGGACACGGTCGACGTTTTCGTCGAGGAGAGCGGGGCACGCGGCATCGAGCTTCGCGCGCTCGGCGCGGTCAGCGGTCTCAACTACTCCAAGGGCAAGCGGGAGACGCTGACGCTGTTCGAGCGGGTGCCGTGAGCCGCGCTGGACCTCGGCGTTTCGCGCCGGCAGCGGCCGCGTCGCAATGCGAGCCCAAGGCGGCGTCATGCGGCTGATGCAACTTCTCGCCGGGGCGAGCAGGGGCGGTGCCGAGGAGTTCTTCGTCCACACCGTCCTGGCCTTTCAAAGCGCCGGCTTAGAGCAGGAGGCGGCGATCCGCGGCGATGCCGAGCGCGCCCACCGGCTGCGCGCGGCCGGGGTGCCGACGCGCGAGCTGCCCTTCGGAAGCCCCGTCTGGGATTTCTATACACCGCTGGCGCTGCGGGCGGCCGTGCGCCGGTTCCGGCCCGACGTGGCGATGAGCTGGATGAGCCGTGCGAGCCGCCACATTCCGCGCGGCGGCCACGTCAACATCGCGCGCCTGGGCGGCTACTATCCGATCAGGCATTACCGCAAGATCGACCATTTCGTCGTCATCGCACCGGCCATCGGCGCCCATCTGGAGCGCCAGGGCGTGCCGCCCGAACGGATCCATCTGATCCCCAGCTTTCCGGGCACCGCCCCGTTGCCGCCCCTCGATCGGGCCGAATTCCGGACGCCGGCCGACGCGCCGTTGGTCGTGACCGCGGGGCGGCTGCACCGCAACAAGGGCTTCGACATCTTCCTCGAGGCGCTTGCCGCCGTGCCCGACGCCTACGCATGGATCGCCGGGACGGGGCCTGAAGAGGCGGCGCTCCGGGAGCTCGCCGCCCGTCTGGGGATCGAGGGCCGCGTGCGGTTTCTAGGCTGGCGCCGGGACGTGGCGGCGCTCTACGCCGCCGGCGACGTGTTCGTGTGTCCGTCGCGCCACGAGCCCTTCGGCCGCGTGGTTCTGGAGGCCTGGGCGCACGGAGCGCCTCTCGTCACCACCGACGCCGACGGCCCGGCCTGGCTGGTGACGCCGGACCACGACGCCGTCGTCGTCCCCGTCGACGACGCGGGTGCGATGGCCGACGCGATCGCGCGTGTCCTCGGCGACCCGGCGCTGCGCGACCGGCTGCGCCGCGCCGGGCGCGAAACCCAGCAGGCGCACTACTCCGAGGCGCGCATGGTCGAGCGTTTTCGCGAACTGTTCGAGGCGTTGACCCGGTAGGCGGCGGCCGGCGCCCGCGACCGTCTCGCCGACCCTCTTGGTGGTCGCGGACCTGCCGCTCCTGCCCGGCTTCCGCGCGGTCGCGCGGTGTGGCATTGATGGGGTGGGAGGACGCAACGCATGACCGCTACCGTCGAAGAGTTGCAGGAGTGGGTCGGCCGCCGCGAGGAGATGGCCGATCATGTTTCCGCCGCCATCGTCCACCGCATGGCGCTGACGCTGGATCGCGACGACCCGGAGCCGCGGGCGGGCGATCCACTGCCGCCGCCCTGGCATTGGATGTTCTGCGTGCCCGCGGTGCGCCAGTCGGAGCTGGGGCCCGACGGCCATCCGAGGCGCGGCGGGTTTCTGCCGCCGATCGCGCTGCCGCGGCGCATGTGGGCGGGCAGCCGGATCGAGTTTCGGACACCGCTGCGCGTGGGCAGCGAGGTGCGGCGGGTGTCCGAGATCACGGGCGTCGAGGAGAAGACCGGGCGCTCGGGCCGCCTGATCTTCCTGCGCGTGCGCCACGACTATCACGGCCCCGACGGGCTGGCGGTGCGCGACGACCAGGATATCGTCTACCGCGAGGCGCCGGCGGCCGGCGAGGGACCGCCGCCACGCCAGGAGCCGCCGTCCGGTGCGGCGTGGACCCGCACCGTGCGGCCCGACCCGGTGCTGCTGTTCCGCTATTCGGCGCTGACCTTCAACGGCCACCGCATCCACTACGACCATCCCTATGTGACGGGAGAGGAGGGGTATCCCTCGCTGATCGTGCACGGTCCGCTGCTGGGCACGCTGTTGTGCGACCTGGTCCGGCGCCAGCGGCCGGGAGCGCGCATGACCCGCTTCGCCTTCCGCAACCTGCGGCCGGTCTACGACACGGCGCCCTTCACCGTGGCCGGCAAGCCCGAGGGCGACGGGGCCGCGCTATGGATTGTCGACGCCAACGGCGCGCTGGCGTGCAAGGCCGAGGCGGCGTTCGAGGGGTGAAGCCGGGGTCACCCCCGCGCGCGAGCGCCTTCGACCGATGGCACGTCGGGGCCCTCGAACGCGCGGTCGTGCTCGAGCGAGGGGATGCGGCGGCGGGCGGCCGCGACCCGGTCGAGGTCGAGTTCGGCCGTGATCACGCCGGGCATTTCGCCGGCTTCGGCCACCACCTCGCCCCAGGGATCGACGATCAGCGAATGGCCGTAGGTCTTGCGGCCCTCGGCGTGCTCGCCGCACTGAGCGGGCGCGAGCAGCCAGCAGCCGGTCTCGATGGCGCGGGCGCGGTTGAGCACGTGCCAGTGCGCCCGGCCGGTGGTGCGGGTGAAGGCCGATGGCACGGTCAGGAGCGACGCTCCGGCCTGCGCCAGCGCGCGGTACAGGTGGGGGAAACGCACGTCGTAGCAGACGGTGAGGCCCATCAGGCCCCAGGGTGTGGGCGCGAGGACCGCGCGGGAGCCGGCCTCGATCGTGTCGGACTCGCGATACCACTCGTCGTCGCGCAGGCGCACGTCGAAGCGGTGGATCTTGTCGTAGCGCGCCACCACCGCGCCCTCGTTGTCGAGCAGCAGCGAGCGGTTGGCGAGCTTGCCCGAGGGCAGCCTCACGCTCAGCGAGCCGACCAGGATCCACGCGCCGGTCTCGCGCGCGAGTGCCGCGAAGGCGGCAAGCGCCGGATGGTCGGCCTCCGAAGGCGCCTTGCGCAGCGCCTCGGCGGCTACGGGCTCGATCAGGGTGCAGTTCTCGGGCAGCGCGATCAGCTCGGCGCCGGCCGCGGCGGCTTCGCGGACGAGCGCGGCGGCGGCCTCGATATTGGGACCGAACTCGCGGCCCGCGGTCAGCTGGACACAGGCGGCGGTGAGCGTCGCGCTCACGCCGCGTCGCCGCGCAAGAGCGGGTCGAGCTCACCTTTCGCGTCGAGCGCATAGAGCTCGTCGCAGCCGCCGACATGGCGCTCCCCGATCCAGATCTGCGGCACGGTGCGCGAGCCCGCGGCCTCGGTCATCTCGGCCCGCTTGCGCGGGCTGAAGGTGACATCGATCTCGTCGATCTCGGCGCCCTTGTCTTTGAGCAGCTGCTTGGCCCGGAAGCAGAACGGGCACAGCGCGGTGGAGAACATCTTCACCTTGGCCATCACGGTCCCCCGATGTGTCTTTGTCTTTGCGCTCGACCTTCATATACGGCTGGACGAGGGCGATTTCCACAGGTGGCAATTCGGGTGGCCGGCCGGCTGCGGGCAAAAAAAATGGGCCGGTCTGGGGAACCGGCCCGAGTGGGGAGGTGTGAGAGGAGAGAAGGTTCCGATCTGG
>CAZMTC010000007.1:0-36518 GCA_964569105.1 uncultured Alphaproteobacteria bacterium
AGCCGTCCTCGAGCGTGGCCGGGGCGAGCGGCTCGGGCAGCGTGTCGATCCGGCGCCGACCGGCGCGCGCCTGGACGAACAGCTTGGCCGCGGCCCGCGCGGCTTCAGGGGTCATGGGCGATTCTCCCGTCTCGGTAAACCCGAGACTAGGCGAGGGCGGCGGGCGGCACCAGCGGCGGGCTCCGTCGGCTCCCTACTCCGCCGCCTGCACCCGCTGCTGGACGACCTCGTCGGCGAGGCGGCCCTGGAGCTCGGCCAGATGGTCGAACCGGTACTCGAAGGTCCCGACTCCCTGGGTCTGCGAGCGCAACTCGGCGATCAGGTCGTGCAACTCGGACTGCGGCAGATGCGCCTGCACCTCGTCCCAGCCGTCCCAGCCCGGCTTGCCGTCGAAGCCGAGGATCTGGCCACGCTTGGTGGAGATGATCCGCTGGGCGTTGGAGGTGAAATCCGAGGGCACCGAGACAATGACGTGGAAGATCGGTTCGAGCAACACAGGGTCGCACTTCGGCATGCCCTCCGACATCGCCATGCGGCCAGCGGTCTTGAACGCCTGGTCGGAGCTGTCGACCGCGTGATACTGGCCGTCGAACAGCCGCACGCCGACATCGACCACCGGGAATCCCAGCGGGCCGCGCGCCATGTACTCCTTCACGCCGGTCTCGACCGAAGGGATGTACTGCTTGGGGATGGCGCCGCCGACGATGTTGTTCTCGAACTCGAAGCCGGTGCCGCGCGGCAGCGGCTTGATCTCGATGTGGACATCGCCAAACTGGCCGTGGCCGCCCGATTGGCGCTTGAAGCGGGCGTGCTGCTCGGTGCCCTTGCGGATGGTCTCCTTGTAGGGCGTCTGCGGCCGGCGGTGCGAGACACCGAGCTTGAAACGGTTGCGCAGCTTG
The DNA here is from genome assembly GCA_964569105.1 of uncultured Alphaproteobacteria bacterium. Classification (GTDB taxonomy): domain Bacteria; phylum Pseudomonadota; class Alphaproteobacteria; order CAZMTC01; family CAZMTC01; genus CAZMTC01. The sequence goes on from CAZMTC010000007.1 coordinate 900, forward strand.
TCCATCGCGACCTGGAGATGGATCTCGCCCTGCCCGAGAAGCAGCATCTCGTGAGTATCGGGGTTCTGCTCGACCTTGAGCGAAGGGTCCTCCTCCATCAGCTTGGCGAGCGCGCCGGAGAGCTTGACCTCGTCCTCGCGCTTCTCGGCCTGGATGGCGAACGAGTAGAGCGGGGTGAGCGGCTCGGGCCAGGGTTCGGCGCCCTCGACGGGCTTGCCCGAAAGGGTGAGGAGCTGGCCGGTCTTGACCTCCTCCATGCGGCCGAGCGCCACCGTCTCGCCCGCGGCGGCGGCGGCGCGCTTGTCCTGCTTGTGGCCGGTCATGGCGAAGATGCCGGAGACCCGCTCGCCGCCCATCGTGTCGCCGTCCTTGATCGAGCCGCGCAGGACGCGGACGAGCGAGAGCTTGCCGGCGTGGGCCAGGTGCAGGGTCTTGAACACTTGCGCGCAGGCCTCGCCGCCCTCGGGGTCGACGCCCAGGCGCGCCGCGGTGTCGGCCACCGACGGCGTGTCGTGGCGCAGTGCCTTGAGCAGGCGGCGCACGCCGTGCTCGTGCTCGCCGGCGCCGAGCAGGACGGGGACGATGCGGTCGGAGGCGACGTTCTTGCGGATGTGCTGGTAGACCTCCTCCTTGGGCGGCACGGCGTCCTCGAGCAGCTGCTCCAGCAGGGCGTCGTCGAAATCGGCGAGCGACTCGAGCAACCCCTGCCGCGCCTCGGCCTCGCGCTCCTCCACCTCGGAGGGGATCCGCACCAGCTCGGATTCCTGCCCGGGCCGGTATTGGTAGGCGCGCTCGGAGACGAGGTCGACATAGCCGGTGACGCTCTCGCCGTCGCGGATCGGCACCTGGCGCAGCACCAGCGGCCGGTCGGAGCTGGCCTGAAGCGCCTCGAGCAGGTCGCGCACGCGCACCTCGCCGGCCTGGTCCATCTTGTTGACGAACAGGATGTGGGGGATGCCGTGCTGGTCGAGGAACTTGAACAGCGGGGCGACGGCGCGCGCCTTGGTCGGGTCGGGCTCGCACACGACCACGGCCATGTCGGCGACCATGAGCGCGTCGTGGCTGTCCTGGGCGAACTCGATCGAGCCGGGACAGTCGAGGAAGGTCCAGTGATCACCCAGATATTCCGCCGCGGCGGCTGTGGCCTCGGTCGACATGGTGCGCGCCTTCGCCTCCTCGGCGCTGTCGCCCACCGTGTTGCCGTCCTTGACGGTGCCCTTGCGATCGATCGCCCCGCAGGCGAGCAACATGTTTTCGAGCAGCGTCGTCTTGCCGCTGAGATAGGGCCCGACCAAGGCCGCGCAGCGGGGACCGTTTCCGGCGCTCATGTTTTCCTCCCTGACCCGTTTTTACGTGCGGGCCGTCCCCGGGAGAAGCGGCGCCACCCCGGGCGGCGGCACGCCACGATTGCCATGTGGCGCTATGGTTCCAGCGCGGGGCAGGCGGTGCAAGGGGATTCGGGCGAGGAACCCGAGCCGGCGTCACGTCGAGTGGCACCGGGCCGAAAGCGGAGCATGAGGTGTGGTTGGCTCAATGGACGTGTTCGAGTTCCCGAACGATATAATCGCGCAGCAATGCGGCCGCGGCGCTAAGCCGAGGCGCTTCCAGGAGAGCCATCTCGGTATCGTGCAGATCCGGCAGGCCGCTGCTCTCGTCGTCGAGAACGCTCAGATCCGCAGGTACCATTTCCTTGGGCAGGACGCTCACGCCCAAGCCCGCACGCACTGCCGCGTGGTTACCCGCCAGCGATCCGCACGTGTACGCGATGCGCCAGTCACGCCCGGCGACGTCCAGCGCGTCGGTGGCACGTTTCCGATACACGCACGGCCGCGGAGAGACGACGAGCGGCAGAGCGCCCTCCGTGTCGATGACGCTCCAACCTGCCGCGACCCAGACCAGCGGCTCGCGCCATACCCGAGTGCCGCCCGTAATGCCCGAGGGCTCGCGCTTGACCAGAGCGAGGTCCAGCCCTCCCCCGCGAAATCGCTCCAACACCTCAAGCGTGAGCTCGCACGTCACCTCGATCGCGACCTTGGGATGGGACTGGGCGAATCGGGCGAGCACGCTGGGCAGGTGACTGGTGGCGAAATCCTCGGGCGTGCCGAGACGCACCAAACCCGACAATTCGGGTTCGCGAATTTGGGCCAGCAACGCGTCGTTCAGGCTCAGGATACGGCGCGCATAGTCGAGTACGACATCGCCATCGGCGGTGAGCGAGAGATGGCGCGGGCTCCGAACAAGCAGCTTGACGCCCAGGCGTTCCTCGAGCCGCTTGATCTGCAGTGACACGGCCGACTGACCCCGCATGAGTCTACGGGCGGCCCGGGAAAAGCTGCCGCATTCGACCACGGCGACAAAGGAACGCAGCAGATCGGATTCGACGTTGGGCATCATGTCGGCTACCCCTATCATTGAATATTACAATACTAGTGGATGAAAATATCAATTTCAATAATACGAGCTCGCCCTCCATTTTCACCGAAACCCATGAGGAGGATGAGCAGTGAACGACATCGTCACGACCGACCACCCGATCGAAGACCATGTATCCGCCAGCGCCGCCCCGGTTCCCGTGACCGTCGCGTTCGGCGACGGCATCGGTCCGGAGATCATGAAGGCGAGCCTCAAGGTCCTGCTGGCTGCCGGCGCCCGCATCGCTGTGGAGCCCGTCGACATCGGCGAGCAGGTGTACAAGGCGGGCTATTCGGCGGGAATTACATCGCAGACCTGGGAAAGCCTGCGGCGGACCAAGGTGTTCTACAAGGCGCCGATCACGACACCGCAGGGCGGCGGCTTCAAGAGCCTGAACGTCACCGTCCGCAAGACGCTGGGCATGTGCGCCAACGTGCGCCCATGCACGGCGTACCATCCCTTCGTCGCGACCAAGCATCCGGAGATGGACGTCGTCATCGTGCGCGAGAACGAGGAGGATCTGTATGCCGGGATCGAGCACCGGCAGACCGACGACGTCTATCAATGCCTGAAACTGATCTCACGGCCGGGCAGCGAGAAGATCGCGCGCTTCGCCTTCGAGTATGCGCGGGCCCACAAACGCCACAAGGTCACATGCTTCACCAAGGACAACATCATGAAGATGACCGACGGGCTGTTCCATCAGGTCTTCGACGAAGTCGCCGCGGATTACCCCGACATCGAGGCCGAGCACTGGATCGTCGACATCGGCGCGGCAAAGCTGGCCGACACGCCGAACGCGTTCGACGTGATCGTCCTGCCGAACCTCTACGGGGACGTGCTCAGCGACGTCGCCGCCCAGATCGCCGGCTCGGTCGGGCTCGCGCCCTCGGCCAACATCGGCGACCACTGCGCCATGTTCGAGGCGATCCACGGCAGCGCGCCCCGGCGGGCGGGCCAGGATGTCGCGAACCCCTCGGGGCTCATGCTGGCCGGAGCGATGATGATGGCGCACATCGGCCAGCCGGAGGTGGCTCAGTGCGTACACAACGCCTGGCTCAAGACCATCGAGGACGGCATCCACACTTACGACATATTCGACCAGGCGGTCTCACGGCAGAAGGTCGGCACGGCCGCCTTTGCCGACGCCGTGATCGAGCGGCTCGGCCGCTCGCCGGAGAAGCTCCCACCGGTGACCTACGCCCCGGATGCAGCGGGAATCACGATCCCGCCGATCAAGCCGCGCCAGAAGGCGAGGAAAGAGTTGGTGGGTATCGACGTGTTCGTGCACGGAACGGCGCCGGCCGAGGAGCTCGCGCACAAGATGCAAGCGGTCGCGAACGGACTCTACGAACTGGTCATGATCTCGAACCGCGGCGTTAAAGTCTGGCCCGACGGGGTGCCGGACACCTTCTGCACGGATCACTGGCGCTGCCGCTACCTGGCCAGGCCGGACAGCCAGTTCAACAAGGCGATGATCGTGGAACTGCTCAAGAATCTGACTGCGGCGGGTGTCGACTTCGTCAAGACCGAGCACCTCTACACCTTCGACGGCGAGACGGCGTACTCACTGGGCCAGGGACAGTAGGCAGAGCATCCCCGCCGGCGTCCCTTCGACATGCATGTCGGGGTCGCCGGCGGCCCAGGGACAAGCTAGCGCCCGTCCTTCCAGGGCTTGAGTACGGCGTAGAGGGTACGGTGGACGGGCACCTCCAGGCCGTGGCCGCCGGCCATGCGAACGACGGCGCCGGAGAGCCAGTCGAGCTCGAGCCGGTTGCCGCGCTCGAGATCCTCGTGCATCGAAGCGGTCATCTGCGGCGGGATGCGGTCGAGGAAGGCCATGCGCTCGTCGATCACGCCCTCGGGCAGTGCCACGCCCTCCGCCGCGGCCAGCGCAGCCACCTCCTCCATCGCGCCTTGGAACAGTGCGCGGGTGTCGGCGTCGGCGCGGATCGTGCCGGCGCGGCTGCGGGTCGCCGCGGTCACGGCGGCGAAGGAGGCGAGCATGGCGAACTTGGACCAGATGGCGGCGTTGATGTCGGCGGGAATCTCGGCGTCGACGCCCGCGTCGGTCAGGACTTCGAGGATGCGCTCGGCGCGGTTGGAGCGACTGCCGTCGAGCTCGCCGAGCAGGAGCTTGGACATGGCTCCGGTCTGGCGTACCACGCCCGGGGCGTCGATGACGGCGGAAACCTGAGACACGCCGCCCATGACGTGCGCCGCGCCCAGCTCGCGCGCGAGCAAGGGCTCGGCATCGACGCCGTTCTGCAGCGAGATCACCACCGTGTCCGCGCCCACCAGCGACTTGCAGGCGCAGGCGGCCTCGGTCGTGTCCCACAGCTTGACGCACAGGAAGACGACGTCCGCCGGGCCGAGCGCCGCGGGGTCGTCGCTCGCCTCGACCGGGGCGAGCAGCGTCTCCCCGCCGTCGGCGACCAGCGTGAGCCCATGCTCCCGCATCGCGGCGAGGTGGCGGCCGCGCGCCACGAACGCGACCTCCTGTCCGCCGCGCAGGAGCTGCGCCCCGAACACCGCGCCGACGCCGCCGGCGCCGAACATCACGAAACGCATGCGTCGTTCCTCCGGTGAAGGAAATGCGGGGCGCCGAGGCGCGCCGCGAATGGATGCCTTCGCGTAGAGCGCCTAGAGCTCGACCGGATACTCCGGCCAGGTTTCCTTGACGTAGCGCTCGACATTGTCGGCGAGGCGCCGGCGCATGCCCAACATGATGAGCAGCTCGCCCGACAGGAACATCGGCGCGACGAAGATCTGGAACAGGTTGTCGGCCAGCGCGGGCTTGCGCCCCTCGTAGTAGTGGCCCCAGAGCTGGATAATCCAGCCGCCGACGAAGGCCGCGGCCACGACGATCCAGAAGGACAGCGGGTCCATTGCGATGACCATGCTGTCGGCGGCGAGCAGCATGAGCACCGTGAGCAGCGCCACGAGCACGCCGATCGAGGCGTCCATCACGATCCACAGCGCCCAGGTGACGAGCAACATCAGCACCGCCAGCGTGATCTCCACCCCCGCGACATCGACGCCGAAGCGCACGGCGGAGGCCGCGAGGATCAGCGAAAATATGATGAGGGGCACGCCGACAAAATGCGTGGCCCGGTTGCGCCAGTCCCGGTGATAGGTGGCGTACATCGCCATCTGGCGCTCGAAGAAACGGTAGTCCTGCCCGGACATGGCGTTTTCCTCAGCTGTTCTTGTGGTTGGCCAGGAAAACGATAAGGAACAGCACCGTGGACAGCAAGACGGCCAGCGAGCCGACGGCGGCGAGCAGCACGTCCTTCGGGTCGTTGATGGCGAAGTACAGTCCGGGCAGGAACACGATGGCGCCGAAGTTCGCGACGGCGAAATGCAGCTTGGCCAGAAGCTGCCGTCCGGTGATGCGGTAGGCTCGGTAGATCAGCCCGAACAGCACCATCGTGGTCCAGCCGATCAGGTTGATGTGCGCGTGCAGGTGGGCATAGAAAAAGTCTTGGTTCATCCCCATCCAGATGCCCATGGCCATGCCGATCAGGGCATAGACGATGCCGACCAGAATGAAGGCGGAAGCAAGCGTCATGGCAGGTCCCCCGAGCTGCAGGCCGGCTTTGCATGCCGGCGCGATTGACGCTCGGAGTATGCCCGCGATTCCGCAACCCTGCGAGCGCCGATCCGTCCGCTTGGCGACGGTCGTGCCCTGCCACCGACTCACGTAGTATTCGCTCCATCGAGTGTGATCGTCGAAGGAACGCCATGCCGGAGGGACGCACGGTCACCGTGCTGAGCATCGACGGCGGCGGCATCCGCGGGCTGGTGCCGGCGCTTGTCCTCCACCGGCTGCACGAGCTGGTGCGCGAGGCCGACGGGCGCGCAGGCGACGATCTGCGCGACATACCCTTCGCGGGCCTGTTCGACCTGCTCGCCGGGACGTCGACCGGCGGCATCATCGCCACCGGTCTGGCCGCACCGGATCCCGCCCGGCCCGACCGGGCGCTGTTGATACCCGAGGATCTGGTCGGGCTGTACCGTGACAAGGGAGCGGAGATCTTTCCGCAGCCGCGCGGCTGGCTGGGCCGGCGTTGGGCCGCGGCGCGCAACATCTTCACCGAGGCCTTCGACGCGGGCCCGCTCGAAGACATCCTCGACGGGTTGGTGGGCGACGCGGCGCTCAGCCAGACGACCGTCAACCTGATGGTCTCGGCCTACGACATCGAGCGGCGCGACGTGACCTTCTTCAAGAACCGCCGCTTCGCCGCGCCCGACAGCCGCTACACCCCACCGGGTCACGAGGACCCCGACTACCGGCTCAAGCACGTGGCGCGCGCGACCTCGGCGGCGCCGACCTATTTCGAGCCGGCGCGGGTGTTCGAGATCGGCCGCGAAGACGACGGCGAGGCGGCCGAGCACCTGATCGACGGCGGGGTCTACGTCAACAACCCCGCGATGTGCGCCTATGTCGAGGCGCGCAAGCTGTTCCCGTCCTGCGCGCGCGTGATCCTGGTGGCGCTGGGCACCGGCGTCGAAAACGCCCCCATCCGTTACGAGGATGCGCGCGGCTGGGGCTATGGTGGCTGGGCCAACCCAGGCAACGACGTGCCGATCCTGCGGGTGATGATGGACGGCCAGTCGGACAACGCGCACTACCAGATGCGCCAGCTGCTCAACACGCGCGACCGGACGGACTACTACCGCTTCGACGCGCCGCTGCCGCAGGACCGCGACATCGGGCTCGCAGACGCCTCGGACGAGGCGCTGGAGTTCCTCGCGGCGTTCGCCGCGGCGATCGTCGCCGACAAGGAGGCCGAGCTGCGCGAGGTGGCGGCGCTGCTGCTGGCGGTACGGGCGGAGCGAGAGGCGTCGGGGTAAGGGGCCGGGGCAACCGAGCGTGCCAGGTCGCGCGGGACGTCAGCCAAGCTCCGCGCACGCCTTCTGGATGCGCCGGCACGCCTCCTCGAGCGCCTCGGTCGAGGTGGCGTAGGAGACGCGGAAGTGGGGCGACAGGCCGAAGGCCTCGCCGTGGACGGCGGCCACGCCGGCGGCCTCGAGGAGGTAGGTGACGAAATCCTCGTCGCTCTCGATGGTCTTGCCCTCGGGGGTCTTCTTGCCGATGCACCCGGCGCAGGACGGGTAGACGTAGAATGCGCCCTCGGGCGTCGGGCAGTGGAGACCCTCGGCCGCGTTCAGGCCCTCGACCACCAGGTCGCGGCGCTGCTCAAACGCCTTGGCGCGCTCGGCAATGAAATCCTGGGTGCCGTTGAGCGCCTCGACCGCCGCCGCCTGCGAGATCGAGGACGGGTTCGATGTCGACTGCGACTGGACCTTGGCCATCGCCTTGATCAACGGCTCCGGGCCGCCCGCGTAGCCGATGCGCCAACCGGTCATGGCGTAGGCCTTTGACACGCCGTTGACCGTCAGCGTGCGCTCGTACAGCTCGGGCACGACCTGGGCGATGGTGGTGAACGCAAAGTCGCCATAGGTCAGATGCTCGTACATGTCGTCGGTCATGACATGGACGTGCGGATGTTCCTGCAGCACGGCTCCCAGAGCCTTGAACTCATCCGCCGTGATCCCGGCCCCCGAAGGGTTGGAAGGCGAGTTGAGGATCAGCCACTTGGTCCTGGGCGTGATCGCCGCCTCCAGGTCCTCGGGGAGGAGCTTGAAGCCGTTGTTCTGCGGGCAGGCGACGAACACCGGCTCGCCCTCGGCGAGCAGAACCATGTCGGGGTAGCTGACCCAGTAGGGCGCCGGCACGACCACCTCGTCGCCCGGGTCGAGCGTGGCCACGAGCGCGTTGTACAGCACCTGCTTGCCGCCGGTGCCGACGGTGATCTGGGAGGGCTTGTAGTCGAGCCCGTTCTCGCGCGCGAACTTGGCCGCGATCGCCTCCTTGAGCTCGGGCGTGCCGTCGACGGCCGTGTACTTGGTCTGGCCCTCGCGGATCGCCTTGATCGCGGCCTCCTTGATGTTGTCGGGCGTGTCGAAGTCCGGCTCGCCCGCGCCCAGGCCGATGACATCCTTGCCCGCGGCCTTGAGCTCACGCGCCTTGGTCGAGACGGCGATGGTCGGCGAGGGCTTGATGCGGTCGAGGCGTTTGGCGAGCAGCGACATGAAGCGGGCTCCCGAAATGCGCGCGTGGCCGTTGTGCGGTGCGGCGAACGGTACGCTCGGCAGCGGCGGGGCGCAACCGGCGGAATCACCGTTCGCCCGTCTGGCCAGCGCCGGGGGCGCGACCCTATATTGGGGTCATGCTCCAGAACCATGCCGCCGCCACCGCCGCACCGCCGCTGAAGTCCGAGGCCGCGCGTTCGGGCAAGAGCGGATCGCAGCCGCTCAAGGTCGTCTCGGACTACGCCCCGGCGGGCGATCAGCCGCAGGCGATCGAGGAGTTGGTGCGCGGGTTGCGCGCGGGCGAGAAGGACCAGGTTCTGCTGGGCGTCACCGGCTCGGGCAAGACCTTCACCATGGCACACGTCGTCGAGGCGGTGCAGCGGCCGACGCTGGTGCTGGCGCCCAACAAGACGCTGGCGGCGCAGCTCTACGGCGAGATGCGGAGCTTCTTCCCGGACAACGCGGTGGAGTACTTCGTCTCCTACTACGACTACTACCAGCCCGAGGCGTACGTGCCGCGCACGGATACCTACATCGAGAAGGAATCGATGATCAACGAGCAGATCGACCGCATGCGCCACTCGGCGACGCGGGCGCTGCTCGAGCGCGACGACGTGATCATCGTGGCCTCGGTGAGCTGCATCTACGGCATCGGCTCGGTCGAGGCTTATTCCGAGATGACCGCCGACATCGCGCGTGGCCAGACGGTGGACCAGCGCGCGCTGATCAACCGCTTCGTCGAGTTGCAGTACACGCGCAACGACATGGACTTCCGCCGCGGCACCTTCCGCGTGCGCGGCGACGTGGTCGAGCTGTTCCCGGCGCACTACGAGGACGCGGCGTGGCGGCTCGACATGTTCGGCGACGAGATCGACAAGATCGTCGAGTTCGACCCGCTCACCGGCGAGGTGATGGAGGAGCTCGACGCGATCCGGGTCTATCCCAACTCGCACTACGTCACGCCCAAGCCGACGCTCCAGCAGGCGTCCAAGCAGATCAAGGCCGACCTCAAGGTCCGGCTCGACGAGCTCTACAAGGAGAACAAGCTGCTCGAGGCGCAGCGGCTCGAGCAGCGCACCAACTACGACCTCGAGATGATCGAGGCCACCGGGGCCTGCCCGGGGATCGAGAACTACTCGCGCTACCTCACCGGCCGCGCGCCGGGCGAGCCGCCGCCCACCCTGTTCGAGTACCTGCCCGACCACGCGCTGCTGATCGTGGACGAAAGCCACATCATGGTGCCGCAGCTCAACGGCATGTACCGCGGCGACTACGCCCGCAAGTCGACCCTGGCCGAGTACGGCTTCCGGCTGCCGAGCTGCATCGACAACCGGCCGCTCAAGTTCGAAGAGTGGGAGCGCATGCGGCCCGAGACCGTGTTCGTCTCCGCCACGCCGGGGCCGTGGGAGATGGAGCGCACGGGCGGCGCGTTCGTCGACCAGGTGATCCGGCCGACCGGGTTGATCGACCCGGTGGTCGAGGTGCGCCCGGCCGAGAGCCAGGTCGACGACCTGATGGCCGAGTGCCGCGAGCGGGTCGCCAAGGGGCAGCGCGCGCTGGTCACGACGCTGACCAAGCGCATGGCCGAGGATCTGACCGAATACCTGCACGAGACCGGCATCAAGGTGCGCTACATGCACTCCGACGTGGAGACGCTCGAGCGGATCGAGATCATCCGCGATTTGCGCCTGGGCGCGTTCGACGTGCTGGTGGGCATCAACCTGTTGCGCGAGGGGCTCGACATCCCCGAATGCACCCTGGTTGCGATCCTGGACGCCGACAAGGAGGGATATCTCCGCTCCAGGACCTCGCTCGTCCAGACCATCGGCCGCGCGGCGCGCAACGTCGACGGCAAGGCGATCCTGTACGCGGACAGGATCACCGGCTCGATGCGGTACGCCATCGACGAGACCAACCGAAGGCGCGAGAAGCAGCAGGCGTACAATGCCGAGCACGGCATCACGCCGCAGACCATCAAGAAGAACATCACCGACATCATGGAGAGCGTCTACGAGCGCGACCGGGTGACGGTCGGCACCGGCGACGACGAGACCAAGCACCTGATCGGCCACAACCTCCAGGCCCACATCGCCAACCTCGAGAAGCGCATGAAGGCCCACGCCGGCAACCTCGAGTTCGAGGAGGCCGCCCGCCTGCGCGACGAGATCCGCCGTCTGGAAGCCGCCGATCTGGAGCTGCCCGGCGCGCCGCGGTCGCTCGGCGGCTCCTCCTTCGACAGCCCCGGCGCCCCGGGCCGCTCCGCGCGCGAGCAGCGGGCCAAGCGCAAGAAACGGCAGCGGCGCGGGCCGTAGCGTCCCTCCCCCGCATCACCCACAAATCACTTGCCAAAACCCCGCCGCGCGTTACGCTCGGATGCAGCACTGGCCGACCCATGCGTGACGAGGATCCGCCCGCGCCCACCATCACGGCCGGGCGGCGCGAGACCGCCGGGACTACAGTGCCGATCCGGTGGTTGCCTGCTGCGTCTCACGCGATGCCTCCGGATGCGTTATCGTTCGACTGAGGAGGACCCGGAGGACATGCCGACCGGTACAGTAAAGTGGTTCAACACCACCAAGGGTTTTGGTTTCATCGCCCCCGACGAGGGCGGCAAGGACGTGTTCGTGCACATCACCGCCGTGCAGGCCGCGGGCCTGCAGGGACTGAACGAGGGCCAGCGCGTCTCCTACGAGACGGTCGAGGACCGCAAGGGCGTCAAGGCGGACAAGCTCGTCCCCGAGGACTGAGCCACAACGCGGCCGCGTGCGACAGGCGCGGCGCCGGGGCAGCCCCGGCGCCAGCTTGTCCGCGCGCGCTTGCGATCCCATCTGTCCGGCCATGACCCAGACCCGCGACAAGATCACCAAGTCCGACGCCGAGTGGCGCAAGGCGCTCTCGGACGAGCAGTTCCACGTCACCCGCGAGGGCGGCACCGAGCGGCCGGGCACCGGCGCGCTGCTGCACGAGAAGCGTCCCGGCATCTTCAAGTGCGTGTGCTGCGGCGAGACGCTGTTCGACGCCGCAACGAAGTACGAGTCGGGCACGGGCTGGCCGAGCTTCTACGCCCCGGTCAGCGGCGGCGCCGTCGAGGAGCACACCGACCGCTCGCTGGGGATGGTGCGTACCGAGGTGCTGTGCGCCCGCTGCGACGCCCATCTGGGCCACGTCTTCCCCGACGGGCCGGAGCCCACGGGGCTGCGCTACTGCATGAACTCCGCCGCGCTCGACTTCGAGCCGGAGGAGTAATTCCTATGCGCGCGCCCGTGCCACCAGTTGGGCATGGGTCGCGGGGTCGATGTTGGTGCCGCTGAGGATCAGCCCGACCCGCCTGCCGGCGAGACGCTCCCTGAGCGGGCCGGCGAGCGCCGCGACGGTGGCCGCCGGCGCGGGCTCGACGGCCAATTTCAGGTCGCGCATCATCACCGCCATGGCGTCGATCAGTCCCTGCTCGTCGACCGTAACCACGGCGTCGACATGGCGCCGGACGAGGGCGAAGCTGTAGGGCGCGTGGAGCGGGGCGCCCAGGCTGTCGGCGATGGTTTCGACCCGCACCTTGTCCACGGGCGCACCCTGCGCCAGGCTCTGCGACATGCCGCAAGCGCCCTCGGGCTCGACGCCGAAGACGGCGCAGTCGGGCCAGAGCTGCTCGACCGCCGCGGCCACGCCGGCGAGCAGTCCGCCGCCGCCCACCGGCGCCACCACCGCGTCGAGCGGCTCTTCCACCTGCCGGCATAGCTCGAGCGCCACGGTCGCCGTGCCCTCGGCGACGCCGGGCCCCTCGAAGGGATGGACGAAGACGCGGCCTTCCTCGTCGCGGATGCGGTCGACCTCGGCGAAGGCGGCGGCGATGTCGTCGGCGAGCACCAGCTCGGCGCCGAAACGGCGCACCCGCGCGATGCGCAGCGGGTTGGCCGCCTTGTGCATCACCACCTTGGCCGAGAGGCCCAGGATGCCAGCGGCGTAGCTCACCGCGATGGCGTGGTTGCCGGCCGAGACCGCGGTGACGCCGCGTGCCTTCTCGGCGTCGCTCAGCCCCATCATGACGTTGAGCGCGCCGCGCGGCTTGAAGGTGCCGGTGCGCTGGAACAGCTCGAGCTTGAGCGCGACCTCGGTGCCCGGCGCCGCGAGATCGCCCAGCTCGGCGCCGTACCAGGGCATGACCGGCGTCTCGATCACATAGGGGTCGATGCGCGCGCGGCAGGCCTCGATGGCGTCGAGGGTCGGGGACGGGTGCTCGGTCATGGGCGGGGCCTCGAAGGGGAACGACGGCCGGTCTGCCTGTCGTCTAAAGCAATCGGCGGGCCATGGGAACGCCGGAGGCTTGGATGCGCACATCGATGCGCATAATATATGCGCATCGATGTGCTGGAGGATGGCATGCCCAGGAAAGCACGCGTCAACGTCACGGTCGACGGCGGGCTGTTGGAAGAGGCTCGTGAAGCCGGTCTCAACCTGTCGGAAATGCTGGAGACGGCGCTCGCCGACAATCTGCGCGAGGCGCGCTGGGCCAAGTGGCGCGAGGAGAACAAGGAGGCGACAGACGCCTACAACGACCGGATCGCAAGGCTTGGGGTGTTCGGTGCCCGATTCCGGAGATTCTGAACGTGCAGTTCGACGTCTACCGCAATGGTGGCCCGAATGCCGAGGAAATTGCGTTTCTCCTGGATGTGCAGGCCGACCTGCTCGCCCATCTCGCCACCAGGATCGTCATTCCCCTTGTTCGCGGACCGTCCGCTGTCGAGTCGCGGCGCCTCAACCCGACCGTATTCGTCGACGGCGAGACAGTGTTGCTGTCGACCCAGGAACTGGGAGCGATCCCGGCGCGGGAACTGGCAGGCCCGCCGGTCGCAAACCTCGGCGATCAGCGCTACAAGATCATCGATGCCATCGACGTCTTGATCTCAGGCATCTGAACGCCGGCAAGGCGGCTACTCCCGCCAGATCGCCCGCCCGCTCCCCGGCAGCCCCAGTTCGCTCCACATCCGGTCGACCTTCTCCACCACCGCGTCGTCCATGCGCAGCTTGGTCCCCCACTCGCGGTCCGTCTCGCCGGGCCATTTGTTCGTCGCGTCGAGGCCGATCTTGGAGCCCAGGCCGCTCGTCGGCGAGGCGAAGTCGAGATAGTCGATGGGAGTGTTGTCGACCAGGGTGATGTCGCGTGCGGGATCCATGCGGGTGGAAATCGCCCACATCACGTCGGACCACGAGCGGGCGTCGATGTCGTCGTCCACCACGATCACCCATTTGGTGTACATGAACTGGCGCAGATATGACCACACGCCCATCATCACGCGCTTGGCGTGGCCGGCATAGGCCTTCTTCACGCTCACCACGGCGATGCGGTAGGAGCAGCCCTCGGGCGGCAGCCAGAAGTCGACGATCTCGGGGAACTGCTGCCGGAACAGCGGGATGAACACCTCGTTGAGCGCCTCGCCCAGCACGCTCGGCTCGTCGGGCGGTCGGCCGGTGAAGGTCGAGAGGTAGATCGGGTCGCGGCGCATGGTCATGGCCGAGACGCGGAACACGGGGAAGCGCTCGACCGAATTGTAGTAGCCGGTGTGGTCGCCGTATGGCCCCTCCTCCCCGTCCTCGTCGAGCATGACGTGGCCCTCGATCACGATCTCGGCCTCCGCGGGGACCTCGAGCGGGACTGTCTTGCAGCGGACCAGATCGACCTTCTTGCCGCGCAAGAGGCCGGCGAACTGGTACTCGGACAGCGTGTCGGGCACCGGCGTGACGGCGGCGAGGATAGTCGCCGGGTCGGCGCCGATCACGGCGGCGGCGGGCAGCGGCTCGGGCCGGCTGCCCTTCCAGCGCGCGTAGTGTTGGGCACCGCCGCGATGCTTGAGCCAGCGCATCAGCGTGGTGTCGCGGCCGGTGACCTGCATGCGGTAGATGCCCAGGTTGAAGGCATCGGCCTTGTCGCCCTCGGGGTCGGGGCCCCGGGTCACGACCACCGGCCAGGTGATCAGCGGTGCCGGCTCGCCCGGCCAGCAGGTCTGGACCGGCAGGCGAGCGAGGTCGATGTCCTCGCCTTCGAGCACCACCTCCTGGCACGGCGCGCGCGAAACCGTTCTCGGCTTCATGGCCATCACCCGGCGCATCAGCGGCAGCATGTCGACGGCCTCGCGCCAGCCGCCCGGCGGCTCGGGCTGGCGCAGGAAGGCCAGCATCTCGCCCACCCCGCGCAGCTCCCCGGGCGTCCGCTCCATGCCCATCGCGACCCGGCCGACGGTGCCGAACAGGTTGACCAGTACCGGCATGTCCCAGGCGCGGTCGCCGTCGCGCACCGTCTCGAACAGCACCGCGGGCCCGCCCTCGGCGAGCAGGCGCGTCTGGATCTCGGTCATCTCGAGCACCGGCGAGACGGGAGCGGAGACCCGCACCAAATTGCCGCTGGTTTCGAGTTGCTCTATGAAGTCACGCAGGGAGGCATAGGCCATCGCGCGCACCGCCCGTGATTGCGCGTCCCTGATAGCATCCGCGGTAGGCGGATGACCACGGGCGCCATCGCAAGGGGAGCGACCCATGAAGATCGCCGCGCTGCTGTTCGACCGGCTGACCGTGCTCGACATCGTCGGGCCCATCGAGGCCCTGAGCTGGACCCCCGACGCGGAGATCGTCTATGTCGGCAAGCGCAAGGGCCCGGTGCGCGCCGTGCCGACCGGCCTGGGCGTCGAGATCGACCGCACGCTGGACGAGGTCGAGGCCGCGGACGTGCTGATCGTGCCGGGCGGCCCCGGCGTGCGCGCCCTGCTCGAGGACCGCGAGGTGCTCGACTGGGTGCGGCGAATCCACGGGACGACGCAGTGGACCACGTCGGTGTGCACCGGCTCGCTGCTGCTCGGCGCCGCCGGCCTGCTCGACGGGCTGGAGGCCACGACCCACTGGAACGCGGCGGCCGAGCTCGAGGCGACCGGCGCGCGCTACTCCGAGCAGCGGGTGATCCCGCAGGGCAAGATCGTCACCGCGGCAGGCGTGTCGTCGGGCATCGACATGGCGCTGTGGCTGCTCGGCCGGATGGAAGGCGACGACGCCGCGAAGGCGGCCCAGCTCTGCATCGAGTACGACCCGCAGCCGCCCTACGACGCCGGGGCGCCGTCCAAGGCGGGCGACGCGATCATCGCCAAGGCCCGCGAGACCGTCGCCGGCTTCGTGGCCCGGGCCAAGGCGGCGGCACAGTAGGGCGCGGCGGTTACGCCACCGCCGCGCGCAGCCAGCGCCAGGGCCGGCCGTCGATGACGGCGAGGCCCAGCCCGATCAGCGCCATGCCGGCCAGCGCGTTGGCGCCCACCGCCTCGCCCAGCACGAAGACGCCGAGGAGGAGCGCGGTGACGGGGACCAGCAGCGTGACGAGCATCAGGTTGGTCGCGCCGGCGACGGCGAGGATGCGGAAGTAGAAGATGTAGGCGAGGCCGGTGCCCGGAATGCCGAGGCCGAGCAGCGCCAGCATCGGGACCGATCCCGGCACGGGCGGCGGGCCGTCGACGGCCAGCGCGATGCAGACCATGATCGCCGCGCTGCCGCAGAGCTGGCCGGTCGCCAGCGTCACCGGCGGCAGGCCGGCGAGGAAGCGGCGGGCGCAGATCGCGGCCGTGGCGTAGCTGCACGCCGCGCCCAGGCAGGCGAGCTTGGCGAGCAGCGAGCCGCCGGCGATGCCGGCCAGGGCGTCGGGCCCGACGAGAAGCGCCACCCCCGCGATACCCAGCCCGATGGCGAGCATGCGGGCCGGCGTCATGCGTTCGTCGGCGGTGAGCCAGTGGGCGAGCACGACGGCGAACAGCGGCGTGGTGGCGTTGAGGATCGAGGCCAGGCCGCTGGTGATCTCGGTCTGGCCCCAGGTGAGCAGCGAGAAGGGCAGCGCGTTGTTGAGCGCGCCCATGCCCAGGAGCGCCGCCCACGGCGTCAAGGTGCGCGGCAACGCCACGCCGGCGGCCGAGACCACCGCGAGCATGGTCAGGGCGCCCAGCACGACCCGCGCGGCAACTACGGTGAAGGCCGGCAGATCGATCAGCGCCAGCTCGACGAAGAAGAAGGTGCAGCCCCACAGCAGCGAGAGCAGCGCCAGCTGCGCCCAGGCCCCGGCTCCCATCTGCGGCATGATCGGCTCCATTCTTCCGATGCGCCGTCATATCCCATCCGGCGGCGCCTGTCCTTCCCGCCGCTTGCGGCCGGATCCGGCCGGCCGGGCGACCGGACCTTGAACGCCAATACATTGATTCTAGACGGAAAAGTGGTCAGCGGCGGCGGCGACCCGCCGCCACGTCGTGATCGTTGTTGCTTGGTTTCGTGAAACGAAGGAGGTGACAGCGATGCTTCGCGATCTGATTCCCTTCAACACCGCCCGCCAGCCCTTGCATGCCGAGCGGGCCTACGGCGCGTTCCGGCGCGACATCCCGCTGGGTGTCGAGGTGGACGAGGACGCCGTGAAGGCCGAGTTCAAGAACGACATGTTGACGATCGTCCTGCCCAAGACCAAGGAGGCGCAGGCCGAGGCCAAGCGCATTACGGTCAAGGGCGAATGACGCCCGGCAGGGGCGAAAAGGGGCCGGAGCCCTGGCAGAGGCTCCGGCTCTTCGTCGTTCCGGGACGCGCGACGCCATCGTTGCGCCGGGCGGCGCGCCGGCCTATGTCTGGCCGCGGGATCGGCGGGCCCGGAGGAATTCATGCCGCACCGTTATTGGGTTGTCGGGGGCGAGTACACCAACACGAATTTTGACGAGCTCGCCGGCGGCGGCGAGCCCGAACGCCACGGGCCCTACGAGACATACGAGGCGGCGCGGCGCGCCTGGTCGGCGCTGTCGATGAAGTGGGTCGACAGTGCGTTCGTGAAGTATGAGATCGAGCGCGGCGGCGGCGAGGAGTATTGGGTCGTGGGCGGCCGCTACACCGACACCACCTTCTCCGAAATCGCCGACGGCGCCCAGGAGGAGCGCATCGGCCCGTTCGACGATTACGAGGACGCCCGCAAGACCTGGCAGGAGAAGGCGTGGGCCACGGTCGACGAGCCGACTGTCCGCTACCGCATCGAACAGCGCTGACTTCACCGGCCGCGGCGCACAGCGGAACCGCGGCCACGACCCCGGCGAAACGGTATAGCCATGGCGGCACGCAAGCGCACGAGCGACCGACGGGCCCTGCCTGCGACAGTGCGCGAAATGGAGCTTCAGGACCTGGCCGCGGTGTTCGATCTGGGCGAGCGGCTGTTCACCGCCGACGCCGCGCCCAACCTCTACCGCACGTGGGACGAATACGAGCTGGTGGACAGCTTCTCGGCGGACGGCGAGTACTGCCTGGTGGCGGAACACGACGACAAGGTGGTCGGCTTCGTCATCGGCACCATCATCGAGAAGCGCAAGTCGGCCTGGACCTACGGCTATCTTGTGTGGCTGGGGGTCGAACCCGAATTGGTCGGCCGCGGGGTCGCACGCCGGCTGGTGGCGCGCCTGACCGACCTGTTCATCGAGGAAGGCGCGCGGATGATGATGGTCGATACCGACGCCGAGAACGAGAACGCCATCGCCTTCTTCGAAAGCGAGGGCTTCGGGAACCCGGTCGAGCACGTCTACATGTCGAAGAACCTGACACAGCTGCCGGCCTACCGGCGCAAGCGCGACACCAAGCGATCGGGCCGCAAGCACCGCCGGGTGCAGGCCGGCGCGGCCGCCGACATGACCGATCGGGCAAGGGAGCAGGACGATGGCGCCGAGGGGTGACGACAATCCGATCGGCCGGCATCTGTCGAAAAAGCGGCTGACGCAGCTCCTGATCGACGCAGTCGAGCAGTACAGCCCGTCCTACGCCGAGGAGCCGGCGATGCAGGTCTTCGCCACGGCGCTGGCCGAGGCCGGCATTCCCCACATCCGCCAGCCGGTGCCCGAGCGGACCAGCCCGGACCAGCACGGCAACCTGATCGTCGAGATCGGGCCGCGCCCGGCGGCGATGCTGTGGGTCGGCCATGTCGATACCGTGCCGGTGATGGGCGAGGAGGAGCCCGCCACCGAGCTCGACGGCGACACGCTTTGGGGGCTGGGCGCGGCGGACATGAAGTCCGGCTGCGCGGCCATCGTCGAGGCGCTGGTTGCGCTGACCGAATCGGGCGCCGAGTTGCGGCGCGGGGTCGACGTTGCCCTGGTCGTGGGCGAGGAGGAATACGGCGACGGCTCCGCCGCGCTGGCGCAGCGGGTCAACGCGCCGCTCACCGTGATCGGCGAGCCCACAAGTCTGATCCCCTGCCTCGACCACTACGGCTACTACGAGTATCGTCTGGCCGCGCGGGGGCGGCGGGTCCACGCCGCGCTCCCGGAGCTCGGTGCCAGCGCGATCCACGGGATGCTCGCCTGGCTGACCGCGATGTTCGAGGATGTCTGGCAACCCCCGCACACCGACAATCTGGCGATCAACCCGCGCGAGCTGCACGGGGGCGGCGACATGTTCGTGGTCGCCGAGGATTGCGAGGCGCTGATCGACGTCCACGCCCGGCCGAGTGTCGACGTGGCCGAGATCGACGCGGTAATCGCCGGCGCCATGCGGCGCGTCGGCGAGCGCCACCCGGACTGCGTGTTCGATTTCGAGCAGATCTACGAATGCGCCGGCTTCGCCGTGAATTCCGACGACCCGCGCTATGGCGCGGTGGCGCGTGCCTTCGAGGCCGCGGGGCTGGACTGGGCGCCGGCACCGTTCCGCTCGCACTCCGACGCCCCGATTTTCCACCGGCTGGGCTCGGCCACGGTGGTATGCGGCCCGGGCGGGCTCGAGGTGGCCCATACCCGCAACGAGCATGTCTCGTTGGCCCAGACGGCGCAGGCCGCGCAGCTTTACGCCGCGATCATCCACCAGACCTGCATGGCCTGACCGAACGCTGCACCATGGTGGACCGCCTCGCGCACGCACATGCGTACCCGTTCGCCGTCCCCGACGAGAGCTATTTGCTGCGCGACGGGGCCAAGGAGACGCTGCCCGCGGGCACCGGCCATCGACGCGGCCGGGTGCCGGTGATCGCGTCGGGCTCCAACCGCTCGCCCGAGCGGCTGGCCGTCAAGTATTCGGCGCTGACCGGCCACGCGGTGCCGGTCGAGCGCATCTGGCTCGACGACTTCGATAGCGTCTTCGCGTCGCACATCACGGGCTACGGGTCGATCGCGGCCACAGTGCAGCATTCGCCCGGCACGCGGGTGGCGCTCGCGATCACCTGGCTCGACGATCCGCAGCTCGAGATCATGCACGAGACCGAGTCGGTGGGCCGGCACTACCATTTCGGACGCCTCGATCGGCTCAGCATGACGCTCGAACACGGCGGGTCGCTGGACGCGGCCTATGCCTACGTCACCCTGCTGGGCTGCCTGGCCTCGGACGACGGCACGCCGCTGGCGCTGTCGGCGGTGGCGGCGGAGGGGCGGTGCTTCCCGGCGCTGAGCCAGCCCGAGGTCCAGCGCCTGGTGCACGCGCGCGTGGGCGACGGGATGGAGCCCGACGCCTTCGTGTTGTCGAACATCGAGGACGCGGAGGTGCGGCGCGACCGCGAGCGGCGACTGCGCCAAGGCGCCCGGCCCTTCGACTGGCCGCACTGGGAGGTCGTCCCGGTCTGAGCGCCGCCGTCGGGCTTGAAGTATATATTAGTTTTTCCTAATATATAGGCCTCGCACACACGTAAGGAGGCGTTCATGGCGGAGTTCGATCCCGTCACGGCATTGGCGGGCGGGCTGCTGATCGGACTGGCGGCGACGCTGCTGCTGGCGCTCAATGGCCGCATCGCAGGCATCTCGGGCATCTTCGCCGGACTGCTCCAGCCCGCGGCGGGCGAGACACCCTGGCGTGTGCTGTTCCTGGCCGGGCTGGTGATCGGCGCGCTCGCGTTCCGCTTCGCCGCGGGCGATCCCTACGTGCCCGCGATCTCGACCTCGCTGCCGCTGCTGGTCGTCGGCGGCGTCATCGTGGGCTTCGGCACGCGGGTCGGCGGCGGCTGCACCTCGGGTCACGGCGTGTGCGGCATCGGGCGGCTGTCCGCCCGATCGATCGTCGCAACGGCGACCTTCATGGCGACGGCGGGCGTCACCGTCTTCGTCGTCCGCCACCTGATCGGAGTTTACCCATGACCGTCAGGCAATGGATCGCGGCGCTGGCCGCCGGCGTGCTGTTCGGATTCGGTCTGGCGCTGTCCGAGATGGCCAACCCGGCGCGCGTGCTGGGCTTCCTCGACGTCGCCGGCAGCTGGGATCCCACGCTGGCCTTCGTCATGGCCGGCGCGCTGGCCGTTACGCTGCCGGCTTTCCGGCTGGTGACCAGGCGGCGCGCGCCCCTGTTCGCGGGCGGCTTCCAGCTGCCGACCAAGACGGACCTGGACCTGCCGCTGATCGGCGGCTCGGCGCTGTTCGGCATCGGCTGGGGCTTGGTGGGCTTCTGCCCGGGCCCGGCGATCGCCTCGCTCGCTTGGGGACTGTGGCCGAGCCTCGTGTTCGTCGCGGCGATGCTTGCAGGGGCCTGGCTGGGCAACCATGCCAACCGTGCGATGGAGCCCGCAGCGGTTCGAGGCGAGACATAGCGCACGGTGGATGGGCGAATGGCGATGAACCGGCGCGCTATTCGGTGAGGCGCCAGACCACCGCGTTGCGCAGGTCGGAGTCCTCGATCTCGCGGGTAGTCCGGACCGCGTACTTGACCACGCGCTCGAGCCCCGACTTGGGCAGGTAGCCGCGGATCGGGTCGCCGAGCAGGACCTCGACGCCCTCGGCGACCAGCGCCTTGAGCCAAGCCTCGACCCGCGCCGCCATCGGCTTCTCGTAGCAGACGTCGCCGGCGAGCACGACGTCCCAGCCACGGTTCGGGCCCCCGACCAGATCCTCAGTGGCGATGGCGGGCACCGAGCCGCCGAGCACGTCGCGGTTGAGCTCGGCGTTGAGCGTCATGGCCCCGGCGGCCATGCGGTCGATGTCGGCGGAGACGACATGCGCCGCGCCAGCCATGACGCAGGCGATGCCGACGATGCCCGAGCCGGCGCCGAAGTCGAGGACGCGCCGGCCGCGCACCAGTTCGGGGTTGTCGAGCACGTGGCGCGCCAGCGCCTGGCCGCCGGCCCAGGCGAAGGCCCAGTAGGGCGGGTCGACGCCCGCGGCGTCGAGCGACTTCTCGGTCGCCTCCCAGATCGGGGTCAGCTCGGTGGCGGTGTAGAGCCGGATCTCGGGCACCAGCGGTGGGGCGGTGGGCGCGGTGTTGGCGCGGATGAAGGCGGCCGGGTCGGCGATGCCCCGCGCCGGGGCCCCGGCGGCGTCGGGCGGCGCGCTCACCACCACTCCCCGCGCGCGGCCTCGGCGAGCAGCGCCAGGAACACGATCCAGCCGAAGACACGGTTGGATTTGAACTTGGCCAGGCAGTCGGGCGCGTCCTCGGTGTCGACGTCCCAGGCCTGCCAGGCAAGCTGCACCGCACCCAATGCGAGCCCCGCAAAGGCGGGCCAGCCGAGACTGGCGAGCGCGAACGCCCAGGCCATCAGCGCGACGGCGGCACCGTAGAACCCGAACAGGAACGGGCGCGTGCGCCGACCCAGCTTGAGGGCGGTGGACTTGAGGCCGATCAGCAGGTCGTCCTCCTTGTCCTGATGCGCATAGATGGTGTCGTAGCCGAGCGTCCAGAAGATGCCGGCCAGGTAGAGGATTGCGGCCGGCCACGCCAGGTCGCCGCGCACCGCCGCCCAGCCCAGCCAGGCGCCCCAGTTGAACGCCAGGCCCAGGAAAATCTGCGGCCAGTAGGTGAAGCGCTTGGCGAACGGATAGATCGCCACCACGGCGAGCGACGCCGCGCCGACCCCGACCGCGAACCAATTGAACTGCAGCAGCACGACGAGGCCGATCAGGCCGAGCAGCACCATGAAGGCGAGCGCCTGCGCGACGCTGACCCGGCCCGAGGGGATCGGGCGCAGCCTGGTGCGTTCGACCCGGCCGTCGTAGTCGCGGTCGGTGATGTCGTTCCAGGTGCAGCCCGCGCCGCGCATGACCGTGGCGCCGACATAGAACAGCACCACGTACCAAAGGATGCGCCAGTCGAGCGCCTCGGCCGCCATGGCGGTCGACCACCAGCACGGGAACAGCAACAGCCACGCGCCGATCGGCCGGTCGAGCCGTGCGAGATGGACATAGGGCTGCGCGGCCTCGGGCAGCCAGCGCGCGGTCCAGTGCCGCGCGGGCATGTCGGTGCCGTCGATGGTGGCGGCTTGGTGCGAACGGGCCATGGAGCGTAGATTTGCCACGCCGCGTGTCCGGCAACAAGGACCGGCCATGACCATTCGTCTTCACGTCGCCTCCGGTTTGGCCGAAGGTGCCACCTTGGGGCTGACCGCCCAGCAGGCGCATTATGTCCGCAACGTCATGCGCATGGCGGCCGGCGAGACCGTGCTGCTGTTCAACGGCCGCGACGGCGAGTGGCGCGCGCGCATCGACGGGATGGGCAAGGGCTGGTGTTCCCTCACCGTGGGCGAGCAGGCACGGGTCCAGGCGGAGTCGCCCGATGTCTGGCTGGTGTTCGCCCCGATCAAGCGGGCGCGCATCGACTTCGTCGCGGAGAAGGCGACCGAGCTGGGCGTCTCGGCCCTGATCCCGGTGTTCACGGCGCGGACTGCCATGACCCGCGTCAACGCCGACCGGCTGCACGCGAACGCGGTCGAGGCGGCCGAGCAGTGCGGGCGGATGGACGTGCCGGTGGTGTGGGACGCGCGCAAGTTGGACGCGTTGGTCGCCGACTGGCCGGCCGAGCGCCGGCTGCTGCTGTGCGACGAGAGCGGCGGCGGCCGGGCGCTGGCCGACACGCTGGCCGGCATCCCGGCCGGCGGACCCTGGGCGGTCATGACCGGACCGGAGGGGGGCTTTGCGCCCGACGAGGTTGACGGTCTGCGCAAACTGCCATTTGTTACCGCCGCTTCGCTGGGGCCGCGCATCCTGCGCGCCGACACCGCGGCGGTCGCGGCACTGTCCTTGTGGCAGGCGCACCTGGGCGATTGGCGCCGCTGACCCGACTTCAGTGCCCGAAACGCACGGAACTCTCTACCCATGGCCGCTCCGTCCAAGCCCGACGCCCAGCCGATCACCTCGCGCGCCCAGCTGATCGAGTATCTTGAGCGCGGCGCGAAGGACCCCGCCGATTGGCGAATCGGCACCGAACACGAGAAGTTCGGCTTCACCATCGAGGACCGCCGCCCGCTCCCGTTCGACGGCCCGCGCGGCATCGAAGCGCTTCTCGGCCGCATGGCCGGCCAGTTCGGCTGGGAGCCGGTCCGCGAGAACGGCCGGCTGATCGCGCTCAGCCGCGATGGCTGCAACATCACGCTCGAGCCGGGAGGCCAGCTCGAGTTGTCGGGCGCGCCTCTCGCCACCCTGCACGAGACCTGCGACGAAGTGCACACACATCTGCACGAGATGCGCACGGTCTCGGAAGAGCTGCGCATCGGCCTTTTGGGCATGGGCTTCATCCCGCGCTGGCGGCGCGACGAGATCCCGTGGATGCCCAAGGCGCGCTACGAAATCATGAAGGCCTACATGCCTAAGGTAGGCACACTGGGCCTCGATATGATGCTGCGCACCTGCACGGTGCAGGTGAACCTGGATTTCGGCTCCGAGGCCGACATGGTGCAAAAGTTCCGGGTCGGTCTGGCGCTGCAGCCGATCGCCACGGCGCTGTTCGCCAACTCGCCCTTCACCGAGGGCGAACCCAACGGCTTCCTCAGCTACCGCTCGCAGATCTGGACCGACACCGACCCCCACCGCACGGGCATGATGCCCTTCGTGTTCGAGGACGGCATGGGGTTCGAGCGCTACGTCGACTACATGCTCGACGTGCCGATGTACTTCGTGGTGCGCGATGGCAAGTATGTCGACGTCTCGGGCCAGTCGTTCCGGGACTTCCTCGACGGGCGGCTGCCGGCGCTGCCGGGTGAGGTCCCGACCATGGGCGACTTCGTCGACCATCTGACCACGACCTTTCCCGAGGTGCGGCTCAAGCATTTCCTTGAGATGCGCGGCGCCGACGGCGGACCGTGGCGGCACATCTGCGCGCTGCCGGCGCTGTGGGTGGGGTTGCTCTACGACACGACCGCCCAGGACGCGGCGTGGGACCTGGTGAAGCACTGGTCGGTCGAGGACATGCAGCGCGTGCGCGACGCCGTGCCGCGCGAGGGGCTGAAGGCGGAGATCGCCGGCCGGCCGCTGCGCGACTGGGCGCTCGAGGTGCTTGAGATATCGCGGCAAGGCCTCGTCAATCGCGCGCGGGCGGACAGCGAGGATACCGACGAGAGCCACTACCTGGAGGCCCTGCATGACATCGCCGCCAGCGGCGAGACCCAGGCCGACGCGCTCCTCAAGGCCTATCACGGCAGATGGCGCGGCTCGGTCGACCCGGTTTACGACGAGTACGCGTTCTAGCGTTTCCGGGACGTTGGGCCATGCACCAGGCTCGCCCGGGATCGGGGGAGGCAACCATGGCCAGGGCCGCCTTCGTCACCGGCTGCACGGGCGTCGGCATCATGCCGCCGATCGACACGCTGGTCGCCGGCGGCTGGGTGTGCTGCACGGCGCGGTCACCGGCCGGGCCCCGACGCTGACACTCGAATCCGCGGCCATGGTCAGCCGCATTATCTTCGCCGATTGCACCAAAGCCGAACGCGAGCCGGGCTACAAGGCGGTGCCGCTGCGCGACATGCTGGTCGAGAGCTACGACTGGCTGAAGGCCGAAGGCCTGCTCGACGCTTGACCGTGCCTCTTGAAATCCGTCGGCGCGGTGTAATCTGGCCTAAGGTCGCAATCCTGTTTCCCGGAACCGCCATGCCGCTCGACAACATCGCCGCCGACAAGCTGACCGACCTCATCGCCAAGGTGCGCAAGCTGGGCGCCGACGCGGCGGACGCCGTGTTCGTCGAGGGCACGTCGCTTTCGCACGCCCAGCGGCTGGGCCAGATCGAGAAGCTGGAACGCTCGGAGGGCCAGGACCTCGGCCTGCGCGTATTCGTGGGCAGGCGCCAGGCCATCGTGTCGTCTTCCGACCGGGCACCGGAGACACTGGATGAGCTGGCCGAGCGAGCGGTGGCCATGGCACGCGCGGTGCCCGAAGACCCCTATTGCGGCCTCGCCGACCCGGAGCGGATCGCCACCGACTATCCGGCGCTGGAGCTGGCCGACAGTCGCGACGTCGAGCCCGAGCAGCTGATCGAATGGGCCGCGGCCGCGGAGGATGCGGCGCGCGCGGTGGAGGGCGTCACCAACTCGGAAGGTGCCGAGGCCGGCTGGGCGCGCCACCGCGTCACGCTCGCCGCCTCCAACGGCTTCGCCGGCGGCTACGAAGGCACAACCGGGTCGGTGGGCGTCTCGGTCCTCGCCGGCGAGGGCACGGCGATGGAGCGCGACTACGACTACGCCGTCGCCGTGTTCCGCGACGGCCTGCCCGACCCCGCCGAGCTGGGCCGCAGTGCGGGCGAGAAGGCGGTACGGCGGTTGGGCGCGCGCAAGGTCAAGAGCACGCGGGTCCCGGTGGTCTACGACCCGCGGGTTTCCAACGGGCTGCTCGGCCACCTGGCCGGGGCGATCAACGGCGCGGCCGTGGCGCGCGGCACCAGCTTCCTGCGCGAGCGCATGGGCGAGACGGTGTTCGCGCCGGGCACAACGGTGATCGACGATCCGCACCGCCGGCGCGGGCTGCGCTCCAAGCCGTTCGACGGCGAGGGTGTGGCCAACCGGCGCCATGCGGTGATCGAGGACGGACGGCTGACGACCTGGCTGCTCGACCTGTCCTCGGCGCGTCAGCTCGGGCTCGAGAGCACGGGCCACGCCAGCCGCGGCACCTCGGGCCCGCCCTCGCCCGCGCCGACCAACCTCTACATGGAGCCAGGGACGGTGCCGCCGGGGGAAATGATCGCCGGCATCGAGGAGGGCTTCTACGTCACCAACCTGATGGGCTTCGGCATCAACATGGTCACCGGCGACTACAGCCGCGGCGCCGCGGGCTTCTGGATCGAGAAGGGCGAGATCACCTATCCGGTCAGCGAGGTCACGGTGGCAGGCAATCTCAAGGACATGTTCGCCAAACTCACGCCGGCCGACGACCTGGAGTTCCGCTACGCCACCAACGCCCCCACGGTGATGGTCGCGGGCATGACGGTGGCGGGCAACTGACCGCGCCCTCCCCGCCACAAATTCACCCCTGTATGCAGGCCCGTCTTGACGCTAGTATCGGCGCACGAGGGGACAGGGAAGACAACGGCTGACAGGGACCAACACATGAAGAGCATCGTTCTCGCCGCCATGTTGGCGGCGGCAACCGCCACCGTGGCCCACGCAGACAGCAAGCCCGAAGGCGCCATGAGCGGCGACAAGATCGAGGGATGGGTGCAGAACCACCGGCTCCACGACCTGACGCCCAGCGGCAACGGCGTGTTCTACGTCGATTTCATGTCCGGCGGCGAGCTCAAGGGCATCACCCACAAGGACGGCGACCGTGGCCGCTGGTGGGTCGATGGCGACAAGCTGTGCCGCAACTGGACCATCTGGGCCGAGCGCAAGGGCAAGGAGGAGCGCTGCTTCTACCTGGTCTGGCGCAAGGACAAGGAGCGGCTGGTCTACTACAATCCCGACGGCACGTTGTACCGGGCATGGGAGTACATGACCCACGACCCGAGCAAGGACGAGTAGGCGCCCGGGCGCCGCGCCCTTGCGGCGCGGCGCCCGCCGATTTCAAGTCCGGACAAAGTGGCCCCGAGAGCCGCGCCTGAGAAGCCTTTGCCGGGAGGACACGGATGAACAAGCCCGCGTTCACCAAGATCGACTTCGCGCCGCCGAAGATCGAGGTCGAGCGGCGCGAAAACGGTCAGATCGTCCTGCGTTCGGCCCATTCGCTCGACCCGCATCCGCGGTCGATCGGCGAGATGCTGCACGGCTGGGCCGAAGAGGCCCCGGAGCGCACCTTCCTGGCGCAGCGTGACGCCGACGGCGCGTGGCGTCGGCTCGGCTTCGGCGAAGTCCGCGACAAGGTGCGCGCGCTGGCGCAGGCGCTGCTCGACCGCGACGTAACGCCCGACCGGCCGGTCATGATCCTGTCGGACAACGGGATCGACAACGCGTTGATGCAGCTCGCGGCTATGGAGATCGGCGTGCCGGTCGCGCCCGTCTCGCCCGCCTACTCGCTGACGTCGAAGGATCACGGCAAGCTCAAATACATCCACGAGTTGTTGACCCCTGGTCTGATCTACGCCGCCGATGGCGTCCAGTTCGAAACCGCCTTCAAGGCCCTGCCGCTCGAGGACGAGCACATCGTGGTGGGCGCCAACCTGCACCAGCGCCGCGCCGAGTTGCTCGACGAGCTGCTCGACACCGAACCGGGCGAGGCGGTCGATCGCGCCTTCGCCGAGGTCGGCCCCGAAACGGTGGCCAAGATCCTGTTCACCTCGGGCTCGACCGGTCAGCCCAAGGGCGTGCAGAACACCCAGCGCATGCTGTGCTCGAACCAGCAGGCGATGGCGCAAATATGGAAGTTCCTGAGCCGCCGGCCGCCGGTGATCGTCGACTGGCTGCCCTGGAGCCACACCTTCGGCTCCAACCACAACTTCAACATGATCCTCTACCACGGCGGGACACTCCACATCGACCAGGGCAAGCCCGCCCCGGGGCTGATCGAGCGTACGGTCGAGAACCTCAAGGACATCTCACCCACCGCCTATTTCAACGTTCCGCGCGGCTTCGACATCCTGATCCCCTATCTCGAGCAGGACGACGAGCTGCGCGAGAACTTCTTCCGCGATCTCGACATGATCTTCTACGCCGCCGCCGCGCTGCCGCAGAATTTGTGGGACAGGCTCGAGAAGCTGGCTGTCGACACGCGCGGCGAACGGGTGACGATGCTCTCCGCGTGGGGATCGACCGAGACGGCGCCGGCCGCGACCTCGGTGCATTTCCATATCGAGAAACCCGGCGTTATCGGCCTCCCGATCCCGGGCACCGAGATCAAGCTCGCTCCGTCGGGCGCGAAGATGGAGCTGCGCGTACGCGGGCCCAACGTGACGCCGGGCTACTGGCGCCGCAACGACGCCACGGCCGAGGCGTTCGACGAGGAGGGCTTCTTCAAGATGGGCGACGCCGGCAAGTTCGCCGACGAGAACGACCCACATAAGGGCTTGGTCTTCGACGGCCGCACGGCGGAGAACTTCAAGCTGATGTCGGGCACTTGGGTCCATGTCGGCGACCTGCGCATGGCCGTGATCTCGGCCTGCGCGCCGTTGATCCAGGACGCGGTGGTCGCCGGCCACGACAGAGAGGAGCTGGGGCTGCTGATCTTCCCCAACCCCGCCGCGCTGCGCGAGCTGGTGCCCGACGCGACCTCCGAGACGCCGCTTGGCGAGCTCGTCGGGAACCCCGACGTGCGCAAGGCGTTCGAGGTGAAGCTGGCCGCCTACAACAAGGGCAACACTTCGAACAGCCGCCGCATCGCCCGCGCGGCGATCCTGAGCGATCCTCCCAACATCGATGCCAACGAGATCACCGACAAGGGCTACATCAACCAGCGCGCCGTGCTCGACAACCGAGCCCGGGTGGTCGAAGGCATGTACGCCGACAGCGCGGAGACACTCAAACTTTAGGAGCCCCCATGACGCTTCCCGACTTCGACCCGCGCGACCCGGCGACCCGCGCCGATCCCTATCCGCAGTTTCAGGCGCTGCGCGCCGAGGAGCCCGTGCACTGGTCGAACGCGCTACGCGCCTGGGTGCTGACGCGCTACGACGACGTCAAATGGGCGCTCAACGACGCCGAGGCGTTCTCCGCCGACCGCATCACGCCGTTCCGCGACAGCTTGTCCGACGATGCGCGCGAGCGCATTCCGGACCTCTTGCGCGACATGGGCAACTGGATGGTCTTCACCGATCCGCCCAAGCACACCCGCCTGCGCAACCTTGCCGCCAAGATCTTCCTCCAGCGCATCGTCGACAGCCTGGAGCCACGCGTCCAGGCGATCGTCGACCGGCTGCTCGTGCGCGTCACCGACCGCGGCGAAATGGACATGATCCGCGATCTGGGCTTTCCGCTGCCGGTGCTGGTGATCGCGCATTTGCTGGGAGTATCGGAGGACGCCTACGAGGACTTCAAGGAATGGTCTGACGACCTCGCCACCTTCGTGGGCTCGGCCCAGGTGACGCCCGACAAGCGCGAGCGCGCCCAGGCCGCGATCCGGGCGATCGACGACCATCTGCGCGAGGTCATCGCCGCGCGCCGGCGCGAGCCGCAGAACGACATCATCTCCGAGCTGATCGCCCAGTCGGAAAAGGGTGGCTGGACCGATGACGAGCTGCTGGCGACTTGCTCGCTGCTCCTGTTTGCCGGGCACGAAACGACCACCAACCTGATCGGCAACGGCTCGCTGGCATTGCTGCGCCACCCCGAGCAGCTCGCCCGCCTCGCTGCCCAGCCCGGCTTGATGGAGCAGGCGGTCGAGGAGATGCTGCGCTTCGACGGACCAGCGCCCGCCATGACCCGCATCGCGCGCCGCGACCTCGATCTGCGTGGCCGAACGGTGCGCGAGGGCGACCGCGTGTTCTGCATGCTGGGCGCCGCCAGCCGCGACCCGGAGATGTTCGAGGAGCCCGAGCGGCTCGACATCGGCCGCTGGCCAAACCGGCACCTCGCCTTCGGTTACGGCACCCATTTCTGCCTGGGCGCGCCGCTGGCCCGGCTCGAGGGGCGAATCGCCTTCCGCGCAATTCTCGACCGCTGCCCGGGGCTGACGCTGGCCGAGAGCGACCCGGAGTGGGTCGATTCGCTGTCGCTGCGCGGGCTCAAGGCGCTCCGTGTCCACTTCGAGCCGGCGCCCCGCCAGGCGCAAAGCGCCTGAGCGCCGCCGCTACCGCCCCACCGCGCGCCAGCCGATGTCCCGGCGGCAGAACCCCTCGGGCCATTCGATCCGGTCGACGGCGGCGTATGCCGCCGTCTGCGCCTCGGCGATGGTGGCACCGGTCGCGGTGACGCCCAGCACCCGGCCTCCCGCCGCGAGCAACCGGCCGTCCTCGGCCGCCTTCGTGCCGGCGTGGAACACGATGGCGCCGGTCTCCTCCGCGGCGTCGAGGCCCTTGATCTCGGTGTCCTTCTCGTAGCTGCCCGGATAGCCCTTGGCCGCCATGACCACGCACAGCGCCGCCTCGTCACGCCAACGCAGGTCGAAATGGTCGAGCACGCCGTCGCACGCCGCCACCATCGCCGGCAGCAGGTCGGACATCAGGCGCACCATCAACGGCTGGCACTCGGGATCGCCGAAGCGGACGTTGAACTCGAGCACCTTGGGCCCGTCGGCGGTGATCATCAGCCCGGCATAGAGCACGCCGCGGAACGGTCGGCCATCCGCCTTCATGGCGCGTATTGTGGGCGCAATGATCGTGTCGATCGCCGCCTGCTCGAGCTCGGGCGTCAACGCGGGGGCGGGCGAGTAGGCGCCCATCCCGCCGGTGTTGGGGCCGGTGTCGCCCTCGCCCACCGCCTTGTGGTCCTGGGCCGAGGCGAGCGGGACGAAGTGCTCGCCGTCGACCAGGGCGAGCAGCGACACCTCCTCGCCCTCGAGGCATTCCTCGACCACAACCTCCGCGCCGGCCGCGCCGAACTGCCCTTCAGCCATCATCGCGTCGACGGCGGCCAAGGCCTCGTCGGTGCTTTGCGCAACGACCACGCCCTTGCCGGCGGCCAGCCCGTCGGCCTTGACGACGATCGGCGCGCCGCGCTCGCGCACGAACGCCTTGGCCGCCTCGGCGTCGTCGAACCGGCCGTAGGCGGCGGTGGGGATGCCGTGGCGCGCGCAGAGGTCTTTCATGAAGCCCTTGGAGCCCTCGAGCGCCGCCGCCGCGGCGCTGGGGCCGAAGGCCTTGACGCCGGCGTCCTCGAGCCGGTCGACCAGCCCCGCGACCAGCGGCGCCTCGGGACCCACCACCACCAGATCGATGCTCTCGCGGCGGGCGAACGCCACCAGCCCGTCCAGATCATCGGCGGCGATGTCGACGCAGGTCGCCTCGCGCGCGATGCCGGCATTGCCGGGCGCGCACCAGAGCGCATCGCACAAAGGCGATGCCGCGATGGCCCAGCACAGCGCGTGCTCGCGCCCGCCCGATCCGACGACCAGCACCTTCATGCGACTCCTCCCCTCGCACTACCCTGCTGCAATCAACGGAGCCGTCCCAGCCCTGTCAAGCGACCGCCTCGCTTTCGCTCGTCCCTTCCCCTCCCCTATGATGACCGCGCCCATGACGGACACGACCGCCCAGGCCGCTCCCGGATCGAACCTGCCCGAATTCTCGGTCTCCGAGATCTCGGCGGCGCTCAAGCGTGTCGTCGAGGGCGAGTTCGGCCATGTCCGGGTGCGCGGCGAGATCGCCGGGTTCAAGCGCGCGGCCTCGGGCCATCTCTACATGCGGCTCAAGGACGAGAACGCGGTGCTCGACGCCGTGTGCTGGAAGGGCGTGGCGGGCGCGCTGTCGGTGCGGCCGGAGGACGGCATGGAGGTCATCGCCACCGGGCGGCTGACCACCTACCAGGGGCGCTCGACCTACCAGATCGTCATCGAGGCGATGGAGCTCGCCGGCGAAGGCGCGCTGCTCAAGCTGCTCGAGGAGCGGCGCAAGAAGCTCGCCGCCGAGGGGCTGTTCGCCGAGGAGCGCAAGCGGCCGCTGCCCTACCTGCCGGTGGTAATCGGCGTCGTCACCTCGCCCACCGGCGCGGTGATCCGCGACATCCTGCATCGGCTGCGCGAGCGCTTCCCGCGCCACGTGATGGTCTGGCCGGTGCTGGTCCAGGGCGAGGGCGCGGCCGACCAGGTGTCGCGCGCCATCGAGGGTTTCAACCGCCTCGCGCCCGGCGGGACGCCGCCCAGGCCGGACGTGCTGATCGTCGCGCGCGGCGGCGGGTCGCTCGAGGATCTGTGGGCGTTCAACGAGGAGGTCGTGGTGCGCGCAGCGGCGGCGAGCGGGATCCCTCTGATCTCGGCCGTCGGCCACGAGACCGACACGACGCTGATCGACTACGCCTCGGACCGCCGCGCGCCGACGCCGACCGCCGCGGCCGAGATCGCGGTGCCGGTGCGCGCCGAGCTTGTGGCCCAGGTGCTCGACAAGACGCAGCGGCTGGTGGGCTCGATGTCGCGTCTGCTCGAGGACCGCCGCATACGCGTCGAGGGCCTGGCGCGCGGCCTGCCCAGGCCCGACCAGCTCCTCGACGCCGCGCGCCAGACGCTCGACGACCGCTCGGAGCGGCTCGCCTTCGCCATGAAGGCGCTGGTGCGCGGCAAGACCGACGACCTGGCGCGAACCGCGAGCGGCCTGCGCAAGCGCGCGCTCGAGCAGCTCGTCGAGCGCGGGCGCGAGCGGGTGGCCGAGCTTGAGGGCCGGCTCGTCCACGGCGGCCGCCGCGCGGTGCGCGACGCGGCCTCGCGGCTGGAGGCGCAGGCCAAGCTGCTGGAGGCGCTGTCCTATCGCGGCGTGCTCTCGCGCGGCTACGCCGTGGTGCGCGACGAGGCAGGAACACCGGTCACCGCCGCGGCTGGTGCCACCCCGGGCAGCGGGGTCGCGATCGAGTTCCATGACGGAGAGGTCGGTGCGCGCATCGAGGGCGAGGCGCCCGCGCGGCCGGCGCCGAAGCCGAAGAAGACCGGCGCCAAGAAGAGCAAGGCCACCGACCCGGATCAGGGAAGCCTGCTGTGACGAACATCCCGACCCATGTGTCCGACCGGAGGGGCGGAGCCGAAAATTGGTGGACTCCTCCCAGGCTCGGAGGACGGGTCCTCCACTCGCTTCGCTGGGTCGGATTGTCGCTCCTTTTGCTGGGGCCAACGCCCGCCACCGCCGAGCAGCCATCGCTTCAGCTCCACGGCACGCCGATCGAGGGCGGGCTGATGTATGGCGACGCCGGGCCGGGCGCGAATGTCTGGCTCGACGGCGAGCCGGTGCCGGTGTCGCCCGACGGCCGTTTCGCCTTCGGTTTCCACCGCGACGCCGAGCCCGAGGCGCAACTCCGCGTCGTCTTCGGCGACGGGCGCGAGACGACCCGGACGCTCGACGTGGCCCAGCGCGACTACGACATCCAGCGCATCGACGGGCTGGCGCCGTCCAAGGTGACACCGTCGGAGGACGATCTGGCACGCATCCGCGCGGAGCAGAAGCTGATCGACGCCGCACGCGCCAGGATGCTCGACCACGGCTTCTTCGCCGAGCAACCCTTCATGTGGCCGGCCACCGGACGGATCTCCGGCGTCTACGGCTCGCAGCGCATCCTCAACGGCAAGCCGCGCAACCCGCATTACGGGGTCGACATCGCCGCGCCCGAGGGCGCGCCGGTGGTGGCGCCGGCCGACGCGGTGGTGACGCTGGCGCACGAGGGTATGTTCTTCTCGGGCAAGACGCTGATCCTCGACCACGGCATGGGCATCTCCTCGGTGCTGATCCATCTCTCCGAGATCACGGCCGAGGAGGGACAGCAGGTCGTGCGCGGCCAGCTCGTCGGCAGGGTCGGCGCAACCGGTCGCGCCACCGGTCCGCATCTGCACTGGGGCATGAACTGGCACTCGAAGGCACGGCTCGATCCACAGCTCCTGGTCGGACCGATGCCGCAATAGAGGTCAGTCCCGTGCCTCCAGCACCCGCTTGAGAAGGTCGTCGAGCGCCGCGTCGTCGGCCCATTCCAGTCGCACCGGCAGCGCGCGGACCATTATGCGCGCATCCTCGGGCAAGCGCACGAAATCCTTCTCGGTGGTCACGGGGATGGCGCGCTCGGCCTGGGCGCGCTCGACGATCTGCATGATCTCGTCGGGTGTGTATCGGTGGTGGTCGGCGACCGCGAAGCGCGCCACGACCCGACAGCCCATCGCCTCCAACGTGGCGAAGAACTTGGCCGGTCGGCCGATCCCGGCAAAGGCCACCACGCGTTGCCCGCGCAAGCTCTCGTCGCCGGGCGCGAGGCGCGCGGCGACCACCGGAAGGCGTCGCTCGAGATGCGGCCGCAGCCCACCCTTGTCCTCGCCCATCAGCACCACCGCGTCGGCGCGGCCGAGACCGGCCAGCAGAGGCTCGCGCAGCGGACCGGCAGGCATCACCCGCCCGTTGCCGAAACCGTAGCCGCCATCGACCACGATCAGCGACAGGTCCTTGGCGAGCGAGGGATTCTGGAAGCCGTCGTCCAGGACGATCGCCTGCGCCCCGGCCCCGTACGCCGCACGCGCCCCCGCCGCACGGTCGCGCGCCACCCAGGTCGCGGCGTGCGCGGCGAGCAGCAGCGGCTCGTCGCCGACCTCGCGTGCCGTGTGCGCCGCGGGATCGACGCGCACCGGACCGCGCAGCCGGCCGCCATAGCCACGCGACACGCAGTGCACCGCCATGCCGCGCGCGGCCAGGCGCCGTGCGATCGCGATGGCGACCGGCGTCTTGCCCGCGCCACCCGCGACCAAATTGCCGACGCAGATCACCGGCACCGGCGCGCGCCACGGCGTCGTCATGGCCGCTCGCAGCCGTCCCCCCAGCGCATAGAGCATCGCCGCCGGCGCCAGCAGGCGCGGCCACGGCCCATCGCGGCGCCAGAACTCAGGCGCGCGCACGACCGGGCTCCGGCTGCGCCAGCGCAGCAAGGTGCGGCTCGAGTGCCGCCAAAGTGCGCGGCAACGCGTCGCGCTCGCCCTCGGCGACGCCGCGCGCCGCCTTGGCGCGCTGCGCACGCAGCGCGTCGTCGTCCACGAGCGTTGCAACTGCCCGCGCCAGCCCGGCGACGTCGGATACCGTCTCGCTGCCACCGGCCGCGTCCATGGCTTCGGCGATGGTGGCGAAGTTGTGCATGTGCGGCCCGTGGACGATGGCGCAGCCAAGTTGGGCGGGCTCGAGAACATTCTGCCCGCCATGCGGGATCAGCGAGCCGCCGACGAAGGCGACCGGCGCGGTGCGGTAGAACAGCCCCAGCTCGCCCATCGTGTCGCCCAGATAGATCTCGGTGCCGGCGTCGGGCAGCGCGCCTTCGGCGCGGCGGCGCACCGTGAAGCCGCCGCGCTCCAGCATCCGCGCGAGCTCGGGGCCGCGGGCGGCGTGGCGTGGCACCAGGAGGGTCAGCAGGCCGGCATGGTCCGCGGCCA